>NZ_CM001555.1:0-309363 GCF_000275865.1 Methanofollis liminatans DSM 4140
CGACCCGGGCGAAGAGTTCACCATCGGAGCGGCCGAGTACTGGAACGCCACGGCCGGAGTGCACACCGTCACGGCAACCGTCGATTACGCCGAAACCTTCGAGGAGGCCGACGAGACGAACAACGCCTTTAACGCCTCGCTCACCGTCGACAGCGGCATCCCGACCGAGGAGTTCGACCTCCTGATCCTGACACCGGAGGAGTTTGTCGATGCGCTGGAGCCGTTGAAGGAGCATAAAGACCGGACCGGCATTGCGACGGCGATCGTCACCCTCGAAGAGATCGAGCGGCAGTACACAGATGGGGACCAGCCCGAGCGGGTGAAACGCTGCATCGACGACTACCGGAAGGGAGCGGGGATCGTCTACGTCATGCTCGTCGGGGACTGCGACCGCTTCCCGGTCAGGTACGTCAAGGCCTACAACACCGAATGGGGAACGAAATGGTACCCCTCTGACCTCTACTACGCCGACCTCTATGATGAAGCGTATGACTTCGACGACTGGGACAACAACGACAACGGCATCTATGGAGAAATGGACTTCGACGGCTTCGCGGAGCAGAACCTCACGAAACTGAACCTCGATGGGATCAACATGTACCCCGACGTCATGGTCGGGCGGGTGCCGTCCTCGACGGCCGACGAGGTGGCGACCTACGTGGAGAAGGTGATCGACTACGAGTTTGAGGCCCACAACGCCAACTGGTTCGAGCGGGCCCTCTGGCTCGTCGACGGCGACTTCGGCGACGCCGACAAGAAGGACCGGCTCGACGGATACCTCCCGGATTTCACGATCGTCAAGCCCTACGAGGATCCGGATTGGTTCTCGCATGCCGATATCAGGGACTACCGGGCCGGCGTGATCAACGACACGGTGAACGAGGGGGTCGGCTTCGTCAACTACTTCGGCCACGGCAGCCCGCTCGCATGGAGCTGGGTCTTCGACCAGCAGCAGGGGTGGACCGACGTCACGAACCTGACGAACACCGACCGGCTCCCGGTGGTCTTCGCCGTCTCATGCTATACGGGCAGGTTCTACTTCGACAACGGGATCAGTTCCTGCATTCCCGCGGACTACTACCGCTCGGCAGACGACACCGAGTGGAGCAGCACCGCGAAGGTGGCCAACCGGCCAGAACCGATGGCGATCCAGCCCTCCGGGTATGACAGGGAATCCCTCGCAGAGGAGTTTCTGGTGAAACACCGGCAGGGTGCGGTGGCGTACGTCGGCTGCGTCGACCCCATGGAGTACGGCGGGCAAGACCTGGACAAATACTTCTTCGAGGCCTATTCGGTCGGGTGGAAGCCGCCGAAACTCGGGTATATGTGGTACTATGCGCTGAGGCAGTGGATGGACAATGTCGACCTCTGGTCGTACTACGCCTATATCCACATGCACAAGATGATGCTCTTCGGCGACCCCTCGCTCAGGGTCGGGGGGATATCCGCTTTCCAGCCCGCAGACTTCGCCGGCACCTACGCGATGAACCATGACGGCTGGAAGGGGACGCTGGTGCTGACCGTGTCAGGCGGGGACTACATCGAGCAGATGCCGAATATCGAGGGGACCTACACGGGCCAGGACGGCGCGGAGCACGAGGTCTACGGCTACGTGCGGACCGACACCTATCCCCTGCCGGCCGAATGGGGGCCGGACTACAAGATCGAGTTCTTCATCGACTTCGCCGACACCTTCGACGAGAGCGACGACCAGCGGTTCGAGGGCCTCCTCTTCACGCAGACGAGAGAGGCGATCGCCGGCACGACCTGGTGGCATGACCGGCCGTTCGGGTTCTACGCCATAAAGAACGGGTCCGAATGAGTTCTGGACCAGAGAAATCTTTTTTTCCACCGGCGGCGTCCGGAGAGCACGGAGAATAGGTCCCGCAGGAGGCGGGACCGACACGAGCAATAAGAGAGAATAGCCGGTGCGGCCTGAGTGGATCAGAACGCCCCCGGACCCGAAAGAGCCGTTCCGGGGGAGAGGAAGGGAGAGACGGGCTCGACCCTACCCGTACAGGTCGCCGGCCTCCATGTCCGACTTGAGTCCAAACGAGATGTCAAGGACACCGTTCCTGAACGAGGTCGCCTCCACCTCGAGGGGAACCTCAGGGAGGGCGACGGCCCGCCGGTAGCGCCGCAGCCCGTCCAGGGCGTTGATGACCAGGGTGGAGCCCTCCTGCCAGGTGCGGACGTGCTCCCTGGACATGCCGGGCAGTTCGGCGGTCACCACGATCCTGCCGTCGACCTCCATCACCTCGACCACCGGCTCGCTGATCTCCCCGGACTCCTCGCCGTCGATGGGATGCGCCGGCGCCCAGGTCGGCGGGAGGACATGACAGTGTCCATCCCTGACGAGCAGCCGCACGCCGATGGCGACGGGTTTGTCCTCGGTGTCTTCCAGCGCCCGAAGCACCATGCTTTTCAGGTAATCGGTGAGCGCCCGGAAATCCTCGTCTGGAATTTTGTCGATCATGTGCTTACCCCGTCCAGGGTGCGTGTATTCACAACGTCCCCAGGTACAGGTTTTCGGCATCCCGGTAAAACCATTGTGGTGGAGGCACTCCGGGCCGGGAAAAGAGAACCGGCCGGAGGGCAGCGATGGTTGGACGGAGATTTAAGACATCCCTGATAGACATCGAATTATAATACGGTCGCAATTTTATTACGAAACCCCGGATATCCAGAATTCCCCGATCGGATCATTTATGGTAGGGCTCCCCGCGCATGATCCGAAAGGCGCGATAGACCTGCTCGAGCAGGATCAGCCGCACCATCGTATGCAGGAACGTCAACCTGGAGAGGGAAAGGCGTACGTCGGCCCGCGAGAGCACCGCCGGCGAGAGCCCGAGCGGGCCGCCGATGACGAATACGATCTCTCCTTTTCCAGCGATCTCCCACCCCTTCATCCTGGAGGCGAGGTCCTCGCTCGACCACATCTCGCCGGCGGCGTCAAGGGCAACGAGGAGGGCGCCGTCTGGAACGGCGGCAAGAATATGGTCGCCCTCGGTCACCTTCACCTGCCCTTCTTCGGCCGCCGAGGCACGGTTCGGCACCCGTTCGTCCCGCACCTCGACGATCCTCAGGTCCGCGTACGGACGGAGGCGCTTTTCGTATTCGGCAATTCCCTCGTTGATATACCGATCCTTCACCTTTCCCACGGCAATGACACTGACCTGCATCCAGCCACCTCAAGGAGGATGGGACTCCCCATCACCTGTATAGATCATCTGTCCTGAAATAGAGATGGGCCGCCGGTCTGAAGAGGAACGATTCAATCCCGGCCGGAAAGCCAGAAGATCTAGATCCTGCCCTTCGTGCACCAGATCCAGCCGTCTTCCTCCGACCTGAAGAAATGGTTCTCGCCGCAGCGTGCCCGTTCCATCGCCGCCATTGAGTAGTGGGCGTCCACCCGCCCGCCCGCATCCCTGATCACCGAGGCCATCCGCCCTGGCGTGTAGACCGAGAAGGGCGCAAGCCCACAGGCCTCCCTGATAGAGCCGAAGACGCTGCGGGGGATCGAGCGGCGGCGTGGGGCGACCATCTGGCAGGGGGCGAGATACTCTACGACGACGACGTTTTTGCCGTTCCCCGAACAGAACGAACTGATCATCCCGCCCAGCTCCTCCCGCCCGATATAATAACTCACCCCTTCCACGACCAGGATCACCGGCTCTCTCCCGCCATAGCGGGCCAGGGAAGGCGCCGTGATATCAGCCCGGACGCAGGCGATCCGCCCGGCAAGATCAGGGGCGACCTGCTCGTAGAGGGCGTGCTTCTCCTCCATACCCGAGATATCGATCTCCACCACATCGGTGACGCAGTCAGGATACTCTTCGAGGACCTCCAGGGCAAGAGGGCTCATCCCTGCCGCAGGGATCACGACCCGGCAGGGCTCGGGCGACCGGGCCAGTTCCCGGCCAACAAGACGGGAGATCTGATGTTTCCGGTTGAGGATCACCTCGCCGTACCAGGGGCATACCTCGTCGCACCGTCTGATCAGGTCCTCGCCTTTCGAGAGATTGAGGGCATCAAAAAAATCCCTCGTTCTGCCGCCGTCGTACAACGGGGACGCCCACGCCATCACCAGTGCCGCTGTGGCGTCGAGTTCCATCCTCAGAGGTCTCCGATATCCTCGTTCCAGAGGTCCCCGTGCCCGGCGATAAACGCGGCCATCATCTCATAGCATTCAGGCAGGTCGAGATCGATCACCTCGACGCCGTGGTCCAGAAGAAATGCACGGGCACCGGCAAAGTTCCTCGACTCGCCGGCCACCACCCGCGGGATCCCGAACTGCACCACCGCCCCGGCACAGAGGTAACAGGGCATCAGGGTGGAGTAGAGCACGGTATCGGCATACCGCCCGACCCGCCCGGCATTCCTGAGGCAGTCGATCTCGGCGTGGAGCACCGGGTCGTCCTGCTGCACACGCCGGTTATGCCCCCTTCCGATCACCCGCCCGCCCCTGACGAGCACCGCCCCGATCGGGATCCCACCTTCTGCAAGCCCGGTCGCCGCTTCAGAGAGCGCTTCCTCCATGAACCTATCCATACGCATCCCTTCCAGAAGACCACTCGCAGGTGATCCGGCAGAGGACGAAAGCCCGCACGCCCGTCCGGGACGGGGTGCACAACCGGGGCTTATCCTCGGCCCTCCGCGGATAAAAGGCGAGATTCCCAGAACGATATATCCTCGCCCGAATACCAATTCACCTATCCTGCCTGATCGCACAAGAATTTATACTCTTGGAATTGTCTTCGCGCACATGAATAGAAAACTCTCTAACCTCCAGGATCAGATCGCATACTGAGTGATATCATGCGGATGAATTATGCCATGATTCTCGGTATCATGCTCGTTGCGGGCATGATTCCCTTTGCAAGCGCCCAGATCGGGGGCGATATCGGCTATTACGCCGTGCACTGCAACGTCGACGGGGCGAAGGTCTACTTCGACAACGACCTGAAAGGCGAGATCAAGGACGGCCGCCTCCTCGTGGAGGTCTATGTGACCGGCACGCCGTACACCACGATCAGCGTCGAGGCCGACGGATACGAGACTTACACCACCAGGATCGTCGAGTACCCGGCGAAGGGCGAGACCATCGACATCACGGCCACCCTCCAGCAGGCGCCGATCGGCGGCGACATGGGGGCGTACCTCGTGAAGTGCAATGTCCAGGGTGCACAGGTCTACTTCGACAACGACTACAAGGGCGCGATCCAGAACGGCGAACTCCTGGTGAGCGTCTACACCACCGGAACCCCGTATAAGACGATCAGCGTCCAGGCCGAGGGATACGAGACCTACACGGCAGCGATCACCCAGTACCCGGCAAAGAGCGAGACCGTCACCATCGACGTCGCCCTCCAGCAGTCCCCGATCGGCGGCGACATGGGGGCGTACCTGGTGACGTGCAACGTCCAGGGTGCGCAGGTCTACTTCGACAACGACTACAAGGGCGCGATCCAGAACGGCGAACTCCTCGTGAGCGTCTACGTGACCGGCACCCCGTACCAGACGATCCGCGTCCAGGCCGATGGCTACCAGACCTACTCTGCGTCGATCACCCAGTACCCGGCACAGGGCGAAACCGTCACCATCGCCGCCACCCTCACCCCGGTGACACAGAAGGCCCCGCTCTCGCCGCTCTGTGCCCTCGGTGCGCTCGGCGTTCTTGGTGCGCTTCTGGTGCTGCGCAGGAAAAACTAACTCTTTTTTTCAAAGATCCGTCCGAGCAGCGGGCGCCCAAGCCGCTCGATCTCGGCGTCGAAATAATCGATCCACTCGGCGACGAGGGCCGTCTGTTTCTGTTCCCGCATGAGCGCCCCCTCGAGGGCGGCGATCCGGTCGAGAAGGGCGCGTTCCCGCGCCTCCATCTCCCTGCGGAGGGCCTCGATCTGCTGTTCCTGTCTAGCGACGACGTCCTTGAGGTCGCGAGCATCGAGGTAGGCCTGCGTCACCGGCGACGGGGCGGTCTCCGCTTCCACCGCCGGGGCTGCCGCCCTGACCGTCTCCTCAGGCCGCCTGCCCTCACGGGCCGCCTCGGCACATTTTCTGGCGGTCTCGACGGCTTTCGGGGCGTACAGCCTGACCGGCCCGATGCTCCAGTACGGGAAGAGGTCAGGATATGCGGCGATATATTCCCTGACCTCGTCTTCCTTGAGGCCGGCGAGATCGGCGATCTCTGAGGGTTTGAGATGGTCCTTTCCTGTAGTCATGGCATCCAGCAGATCAACCTATGCCCCGGCCACTGGAAAAATCTGGTGATTTCTCTCCTCCGGCCGTCAACCGTTCGCCGTCCACGAACCAGTCCATGAAAAAACGAAACGAACGGTTCTTTTTCCGCGCCAGGGCGACGTCATACTCTTCCAGGATCGCCTGCATGAACTCGATCCTGGAAATCCCCCGCGGGATGAGGGATCTGAACACCTCCTTCGTGATCCGGTCGGTCCGCCAGGACGGGACGCAGACACCGAGACGGGCGGCTGCACCCTCTGACACCCCGGCGAGGTACCACCCCTCGATCTCCGGGACGACGATGACGACCATCTCCGGGTCAATCGCATGCCCGAAACGGTCCAGGGTCTCCTGCACCCTGAGGCGTGCATAGGGCGTCCGGTCGAGATCCCGCACGAAGATATAAGCGTGGCCGCCTTTTTTGACCGCATGAAGCAGGTTGATCGTCAGCTGCCGCTTCTCGCAGGCATATTTCCAGACACGCATCTCGTAGCCGTTTTCGGCAAGGAGGGGACGCACGATCCTGGAGAAGAAGCGCTCGTCGTCAGGGCCCTCGAGGAGGACGTACAGGGGGGAGGGGGTCATCTCTCTCAGCCTCAGAGAAGGTTCTGGACGTAGAGTTCGTCGATCCCCATCGTCTCCAGGAAGACCTCGAGCTCCTCCCGCTCTGCCGGGCGGGTGACGACCGAATACCCGTCCGGGTCCCGCCTCAGGAGGAGAATGTTCGTCATGCCGGCATATTTCACGACCTCGGGGTGGTGGGTGGTGATGAGGATCTGGCGATTGCGGTGTTCGGCGACGTCCTGCATCATCGAGACGAGTTTTGCGATCAGGTTCGGGTGGATGTTCCGCTCGGGCTCCTCGATGATGACGACCGGTTTGTCCTCGAAGTAGAGCAGGGCGACAAGCGCCGTCAGGTTGATCGTGCCGTCCGAGACCAGGAAGGAGGGGATCGCCCTGCCGGCGTACTCCTCCTTTAAGGTGGCGAGAAGAGAGCGGTCGGTGACCCGCTCCACCCCGATCTCCCTGATGAAGGGGAGGAGTTCCTGCACATGCGCCCAGGCCCGGCGCCGCCGTTCAGGGTCCGAGAGGATCGCCCTGAGCACCACGGCCAGGTTGCCGCCGTCGCGGTCGAGGTCGGCGCGGCCCGAGATCTCGGCCGCATGCTTTGCAAGGCGGGGATCGATGTCGTAGTGGCCGATGTCCCGGAAAAAGTTCCTGATCTGGTAGACGAGGGGGGAGAATGACGGATATATCACCGGGTTCTCGAGCATCGACTCGTCCGGGGCGAGAGGGGCGGTGGCAAGAGGGGTGCAGTCGGGCTCAGGGGCCATGCCCGGCGGCGCTACGGTGCAGCCGACGCCGCCGTCCGCCGACCTGGACAGCCTGATCTCCCCCGCGCCCAGCGAGGAGGAAAAACCGTTTCCGTCCACCAGGTGGTAGGTGCAGGCGGCGGCGATCTCCTCAGAGGCGATCGTGCAGGCGGCGGCCGTGCAGTGGAGGGAGAGGGAGTAGGTGCACGAACCGACGACCGCCTCGACCACACGGCCCCCGTCCCGGAAAAACCTGACCCGGATCGGCGCTGCGCCGGCGTCGAGAGAGACGGCGATCTCCGTCGTCTCCGCGGGGGCGGCCCTCAGGTTCCTGACATATTCCCCGCCCCCCTGGAGGGAGACGGCGTTGGCAAATCCTTCCCGCGCACAGTCGGTGAGAAAGGAGAAGATATCGACAAAGTTCGATTTTCCCGCGGCGTTCGGACCGATGATCACGTTGAACCGGCCGAGCGTGACCGCGGCATTGCCAAAACTCTTGAAATTCCTGATATCTACCCCTGCAATCCTCATCAGATACCCTCGATCGAATATCGGGGTCAAAGAATAAGAGGGCTTGGGCGCACTAAAAATATATTAATACGAGGATAGTGTATTCTGCCATATGACGTTCTACGAAGAAGTGCTTGAAAAAATTGCGGCTCTGATGGCCGCAGCCTTTGGACTGGTCGCCGCACTGGCATGGAACGGAGCAATACAGGAACTCTTCAAGCAGGTGTTCGGAACCACCGAGAATCTCTCTGCACAACTGATCTATGCGATCATCGTGACGATCATCGCTGTCCTCGCCACCATCATGATCGCGCGCGCGGTGTCAAAGGCGAAGGGAGAGAAAGCGGAGTGAGGGACGATCCCCTCACTTCCATATCCATCCAAAAAGCCCTTTTTCCGAGATCTCTCCCTCGGCAAGCTCCCTGAGCCGCTCCTGCTCCTGTTCCATCGCCCTGATCTGCTCCATCAGGAGGGCCCCGGTCTCGTTGTCGCAGGTGCAGTTCTCAACCAGGCGCTTCATCTCCCTGACCTGTTCCCGGCTCCTGTTGAGGTCTGCAAGGATCGTCCCGGCCGCTTCGGTGTCGCCGCCGAAGAAAAAGCGCCCCAGCCCGGCATGCTGGTGGATCTGCTCCTCGGCCTGGAGCCTGGTCGCAAGCGAGTTGTTGTACTCCCGGGCGATTGCCGAGACGTTCTTGCCGATGCCGCCGTCGAGGTCGCCGAGGGCGAGGAAGGCGTGGACAGCGGTACGAACGGCGTTCTGGTTTTTCCACGCCGCCTGTGCAGACGGGCTGAGGTTTTCAAGCCCCGCCGTCTCGTTCTCCAGGGTCAGGTTGATCCGGTTCCGCAGCTGCTCGTGGAGGGTTTTCTGCTCCTTTTCAGCCGTTTTATTCTGGACAGATACGCCGTTGCCATGGGAAACTGCCTTGCCGTTCCCACCCGCACTGTTGTTTCCATCCGATGCCCGGT
Source organism: Methanofollis liminatans DSM 4140 (assembly GCF_000275865.1). Lineage (NCBI taxonomy): Archaea > Methanobacteriati > Methanobacteriota > Methanomicrobia > Methanomicrobiales > Methanomicrobiaceae > Methanofollis > Methanofollis liminatans. The sequence goes on from NZ_CM001555.1 coordinate 9,030, forward strand.
CGCTCTTGCCCTGATCCCCGGCCGCTGCCGCATATGCAGGGCTCGCCAGGAGAAGGACGATCAAAATCAGCGCCGCTGTCCTCTTCATCATCTCATCACCGAACATCTCTCTGAGCCCGGGGAGATATGAATATTCTGAACCCCGGAGTTGTCCATTCGATCGGCTCAAAGACGCAGATACTGCAGATACCGCCGCCAGATCTGCACCATCACGACGATTGCCAGCGCCACCGCCGCCAGCGCACCGGCACCAAGGGCCGGGCTCTGCCTGAAGAGGGCGAGGACGGTGCCGGCGCCCAGGGCGATCCCGAAGCTGCTGATGGCGCTGCCGATCAGGACGCACCCCACCGCACCCGGTATGCCCATGCCAAGGATCCGCCCGAGTATTGTGGCGTTCACCCCGCCCGATCCCTGGAACGGGACGATCACGAAGATGATGAGGCCGACGAAGGAGAGGCGTTCGAGCCAGGGGCGCGCCTTGACGAAGGCCTGGCCTCCCTCCATGAACCGGCCGACGAACGGCCCGAGGAGCGGGATGCGGAGGACGAGGTCGAGGTTGAGGGCGACGAAGAGGGAGCAGCAGAGGTCCATGACGAGCGTGCTCGATGCGATCAGCCACCAGGGTTCGCCCAGGAGGAGCCCTGCCGGGATCACCGATTCCTTGCCGGCCGGCGGAAGGAGATAGGCGAGGATCAGGCCGCCGAGCAGGAGGAACTCGGGGTACGGCCTGGTCAGGTACAGGGCGAGGAAGAAGAGGACGGCGAGCCCGACAGGAATGCCGAGCCTGGCCGCCCGGTCAAGCGTGGGATCGGCATGGAACAGGGTGTCCTGAAGGGGCGGGGGTCTGATCATCTCAGATGATTTTTCGCTTCGTTCCCATATGAAGCAGCGTATCCGATGCCGTCGATACGGGAAAAAACGGCCTCTTCTACTCGATGAGGACCAGGGCCACCGAGGTGATCTTCCCGTGGACGATCTTGCCGTAGGCCATGTTTTCGCAGGGGATCGTGGAGAGCGGCCATCCAACGCTGCGGGCGGTCGCAAAGACGTCCATGCCGGCGGCCTCCATGCTCGGGCGCATCACGTCCGCATGCCTGCAGAAGCGTTTCGCGGCGGCATCGACCGGGCCCCCGGTCTCCTCGGGGATGCAGGTTTCGCAGAAGATGCAGGGGTAGGCGCCGAACCCGAAGGCCTTGTAATAGCCGTCGAAGAAGGCGACCTTCTCAAGGGCGTGGACGGTGCCGTTCACCCAGACGATCAGGTCGCGGAAGAACGGATGAAAATCGTCAGGGATATCGCCCGGCCCCAGGTCGGGGTGCGCCGGGTCGCCGTCGAAGCGGAGGAGGAGCCCGGTCTCGTAGCCGGCCAGCATCCTTCGCGTCTCGTCGGGCGTCGGGGCATAGGGCGGACAGGAGAGATGTTTACCATACCCCTTGCAGCCGTACCGGCACTTGAAGGCGACCCAGTCGGCGACTACCACCTCTGACGCACGGATAGGCGCCGCCGCCGCACCCCGCCCTTCTGCACACCGCGTGAGTTTCTCGATCTCAGCCTTCAGCCTCTCCCCCATCTCAAACCACACCGCCCTTACGGCAGAGGAGAGGATAAGATTTTGGATCAGGGCTGACGGCGCCGGGCGAGGATCTCCGCCACGATCCTGGAGGAACTCGAAAGAGGGCCTTCGTAACCGCCGATCCTGACCACCCCGGCGCGAAGGCCGCGTATCTCCAGGGCACGCCGCAGGTCGTCCTCTCCAAAGAACTGGTTGAAGCCGAGGGTGATCACGTCGGGGTCGATCTCCCGGATCGGCGCAAAGATGTCGGCACTGTCGCCGAGACGGGCGTGGTCCACGGGTTTTAAGGCCGCCACCATGGCAAGGCGCTGCTCCTCCGGGATCACCGGCCGCGGTTTGTGGCGGACGTTGGCGTCCCGCGCCACGATCACGTGGAGCTCGTCGCCGAGTTTCTTCGACTCCTCGAGGTAGAAGAGGTGGCCGGGGTGGAGGATATCGAAGGTGCCGGTGGCGACGACCCGCTTCATCCGATCACCTCGATCTCGTAGGGCTCGCCGTTCGCCGTAAAGCAGGCCCAGTCGTCCGGGCCATAGGGCGCCCCGATGATCAGGTGGTAGCGCCCGGTGCGGGGGAAGAAATTGAGGTCGGCGTCAGAGGGCCACAGCACGCCGTTCGGGTGCGAGTGGGCGCTGCCGGCTTTGTGGGTGCCGAGCGGGAGCATGTCGACAAAGATGCTCGCGCTCTCTTCGGTGCTCGTCGTGCCCGGGACCAGGTCGATCTCGCTGATGACGCCGTCCACCTCCCGAAGGATCGCCGCAAACTCGTACGGGTGGTTTTCTGCCCCGAGCCTGAGGAGGAGGTCGAGGAGGTCGGCGGAGATGCCCCTGATCTTCATGTGTGCATCCATGTTGTGGGCCATGCGCAATGAATGATTGGATCGCACCCCGCTCAGAACCGGCCGTCCTGCACATAGCTTCGCCCGAGGAGGAGAGCGGTCTCGGCGCGGGCGAGTTCCCGGCCCAGATAGGCGGCGTGGTCGAGGCGGGAGACGCATCCGTTCTCCACGAGCGCAGCGGCGAGATCGGCCGCCGTCCGGCCCCAGAAAACCCTTCCTTTATGCCCGACCAGGATCCAGCCCTCTTCGATGGCGATCCTGAGGTTTCCTGCCGGGTCGGGGATGAACCCTTCAGGAGCAGGGGGAGCGTCAAGGCGTTCCCCTTCGGGGCCGGGCTCGCGGCGGCGTCTTTTTTCCTTGAGCACGAAAAGGTCGATCCCGAGGTCTTTGGGGTACGGGTGGTCGCCCATTACGGCCATCATCTCGGTTGCCCGCCGCATCTCGGCGACCGAGCCCCGCGTCTTGTCCGAGTGCTCGCTCGTGAAGATCACCGCCGCCCCGACCTCATGGGCGCAGGCGGCGAGAAGGGCGTTCGCCCCGACCGAATCGGCGTCCAGGAGTTCGACGACGTTTCCGGCCCCGAAGAAGAGGGGGCGGGAGGCGCCTGAGAAGTTCCCCAGGGATGCGACGAAGCCCGAGCCCGCGGGCTGAAGGAGGGGGTCGGCGATCAGGGCGGCGATCCCGGCCGCCTCCGCCGCCTTCAGATTGGCGTCAAGCCCGGCATCGCCCGGGACGATCACCGCCGCGGCGCCGGCCGCCGCCACGTCATGGCCGATGGCGGGGATGTTGCCCTCGTGGAGGGAGAGGATCAGGTCGGCCCGGCAGAGGGCGGCGCGGATCAGGGCCGGGTCCTGCGTGTCGGCCGCAAGGGGCCGGTCGATCCCGTCGAGCGCCGCAAAACACCGTTCCACGTCCTCGGGAGCGGCGTCGAAGCCGAAGCCCAGGTCGACGATGTCGGCGCCCCGCCTGAAATGCTCCTCGACCGTCTCCCGCAGGGCCGGGTGGCGGTGGGCGTCCATGATCTCGGCGAGCACCTTCATCCTGGACCCGCCGCCGATCTTTGTGCCCCTGATCACGAACTCGGGCTCAGCCTTCTCCTCGACTTCGGCAAGGCGCCGGAACGCGGCCTCGCGCCGTTCGGCGGCGAAGAGTTCGTCGGCCGGGACCGTCCTGGAGAGCGGGATCTTTCCGGCGAGGGGGAGAATCATGCCGAGGTCGGCAGCGTGCCTGGGCCCGCGGTAGACGGGCACCCCGGTCTCCTCCTCGACAGAGGCGAACGAGGCCGTCGACATCCCGGAGACGATCACCATATCATAGGCTCCGGCCGATATCATCCGTTTCAGGTCGGCCGGGGTCAGAAAGGCGGCGATCTCGCCGGCGACCACAACCTCGGCATCGTAGCCATCGGCGGCCTTTCTGACGATATCGGCGGTCAGGGAGCCTGTAGGGAGGAGGATACGCATGCAGTTTCCTTCACCGGAGAGGGCATAAGTCTTGGGGGACCGGGGTGGCATCCGGATCCGTCAACCTCTTCACCTTCTGAGGCTGAATGTCTATCCAGAATGTTGCGGTGCGATCTCCATATCCACACCTCGTTCTCCCGCGACGGGGAGAGCAGTGTCGAGGACGTGCTCAGGAGAGCCGAAGCGGTCGGGCTCGACGCCATCGCGATCACCGACCACGACACCACCGACGGGGCCCTGCACGCCCTCGCCTGCAGGAGCCGGGTGATCGTCATTCCGGGAACGGAGATCTCGACAAAACAGGGGCACCTCCTCGCCCTCGGGGTCACCACGGCCTTCCCGAAAGGGCTGGACTTTTTCGAGGCAGTGCGGCGGGCTCGATCAGAGGGGGCCGTCCTCATCCTCCCCCACCCCTTCCATATGTGGCGGCACGGCGTCGGGCGGAAGTTGAAGGCCGGGCTCTCCATGGTCGATGCGATCGAGGTCTTCAACAGCCGCTACATCACGGGGACGGCAAACCAGAAAGCGGCGCTGGTCGCCCGCAAACTCCGCAAACCCGGCGTCGGCGGGAGCGACGCACACCACGCCCGCTTCGTCGGCTACGGCTACACCCTGGTCGATGCCGAACCGGACGCAGCCTCGATCCTCAGGGCAATCAGGGAAGGGCGGACCTCGGCCGGCGGGCAGATGACCCCGATCAGTTCGTACACCAGGCAGTCCCTGAAGAGTTCCTGGAAGAGGATCCAGGCGCGGATGCCAAAATGAGGCTGGCGTTTCGGCTTGGCTACTGGGGAGAGAATTTTTTCGGCTCGCAGGTCCAGGCCGAGGTGAGGACCGTCGAAGGTGAGGTGATCGCCACCTGCCGCCGTGTCGGGCTCTTCGACGATCCAGGGGCGGCCCGTTTTGCTTTTGCCGGGCGGACCGATCGGGGAGTCAACGCCGTCGGGCAGGTCTGCGCCTTCTCGACCGAAGAGCCCGAACGGGCGGTGGCCGCCCTGGGGTTCGAACTCCCGGGCGACATATGGACTACCGGGTGGGCGACGGTCCACGACGGGTTCAGCCCGCGAAAAGAGGCGCGGTCCCGGACCTACCGCTACTATTTTTCCGAAGAGTTCGGGGACGTCCCGGCGATGGACGAGGCCGCACAGGAGTTTGTCGGGGAGCACGACTTCACGCGGTTCTCCAGGCAGAGCGAGCGCAGCCCGATCAGACGGGTGATCTCCGCCGGCGTCAGGGAAGAGGACGATTTCCGCGTCTTCGAGGTGACCGCGGAGAGTTTTCTCTGGAACATGGTGCGGTGCATGGCCTGGAGCCTTGCAGCGGTCGGGCGGGGTGAAATGAGCAGGGAGGAGATCAGGGCCCTCCTCCAGCGTCAGGGAGAGCGGCGGGTGCCGGCCGCACGGCCGGAGGGGCTGATCCTCACGGATGTCGATTACGGCTTCCCCTTTACCCCGCTCCCCCCCTCGCCGAAGGCGACGTCGGCCCTTGACGCCCGGCGGGAGGAATTCAGGCTGAAAGAGCGCGTGAACGGCGCCTTGCTCGGACTGAGCCGGGATCTCCAGAAGCGATCAGGGGACCGCCGGACCAACAAAGCCAAGTCTCCCTGCTTCCATAGTAATCTAGAAGAGCACATCGACAAATGTAATGATCGATAATGTTCATTTTACACCGATGAGGAGTTGAGCACCATTTCTGAAATTCCAAAAGAGGAGTACCTCAAACCGTGCACGGCGGCGTGTGCGGGGTGCAGTTCATCTCTCTGCCTCCGCTACGTCCTGAAAGCTGCAGGACCCGACACCGTGCTGGTCATACCGGCCTGCTGCACGAGCGTGATCCAGGGGATGTACCCGAACACCGCCTTCAACGTGCCGGTGTACAATATCGCCTTTGCAGCCGCCGCCGCGTGCGCCTCAGGCATGAGCAGGGCGTTCCGGAGTCAGGGGAAGAAGACGAACGTCATCGCCTATGCCGGCGACGGCGGGACGATCGATATCGGCATCCAGGCGCTCTCGGGCGCCTTCGAGCGCGGCACCGATTTCCTGTACATCTGCTACGACAACGAGGCCTACGGGAACACCGGCATGCAGCGCTCCGGGGCGACGCCGCTCGGGGCGCTGACCACGACGACGCCGGTCGGGAAGACCGAGTTCAAAAAGGATCTCGACGCGATCGTCGCCGCCCACAACCCGCCATACATGGCGACGGCGTCGAGCGCCTATCCCCTCGACCTGTATAAGAAGGTGAAAAAAGCCCTCTCCATACCGGGCCCGAAGTTCATTCACATCATGGCGCCCTGCCCGCCGGGCTGGCGCTATGACTCGGACCGGACGATCGAGATCGGAAAACTCGCCGTGAAAACCGGGATGTGGGTCCTCTGGGAACGGGAGTACGGGAAAGTCACGGTCTCAGGCCCGTCGAAGACCGCCATGAAAAAACCGCAGCCCATCGACGAGTACATCAAGGCACAGGGGCGTTTCAAGGCCGCAACCCCGGCGCAGATCGCCGAACTCCAGCAGGCGGTCGAGCAGAACATCGAACGGATCAGAAAGGAGGAGGAAGGGATATGCTGACGATCGCAACCGGGAACAAGGCCGTCGCCGCGGCGGTAAAGGAGGCGAAGCCTGCGGTCGTCGCCGCCTACCCGATCACGCCGCAGACCGAGATCATCGAGCAGATCGCAAACTACGTCGCCACAAAGGAGCTCGATACCGAGTACATTCCGGTGGAGAGCGAGCACTCGGCGATGGCCGCCTGCATCGGGGCGGCGGCCGCGGGGGTGCGGACCTTCACCGCCACGAGTTCCCACGGCCTGCTCTACATGCACGAGATGGTCCACTGGGCTGCCGGCGCCCGCCTGCCTATCGTGATGGCGAACGTGAACCGCTCGCTCGGACCGGGCTGGAACATCTGGGCCGAGCACACCGACGCCTTCTCGCAGCGGGACACCGGGTGGCTCCAGGTCTTCGTCGGGACCGTGCAGGAGGCCTACGACGCCACCCTGATGGCCTTCAGGATCGCCGAGGACGAGCGCGTGGTGCTGCCGGTGATGGTGAACCTAGACGGCTTCTCCCTCTCACACATCATGCAGTCCCTCGAGACCGTCGAGATCGGGGACTTCATCCCGCCGCACCACCTCACGCACGCCCTCGACGTCAATAATCCGATGGGCTACGGCCCGATGACCGGGCCGAAGGACTACTTCCGCTTCCGCTGGGACATCGAGCGCTCGATCCGCGATGCGCGGACGGTGATCCAGGAGACCGAGGAGGAGTTCGCCAGGCGGTTCGGGCGGAAATACGGCCCGACCGAGGACTACCGCTGCGAGGACGCCGAGGTCGTCGTCGTCTCGGTGGGCACCCTGGGCAAGGAGGCCGAGGTGGCCGTCGACGTCCTGAGAAAGGAGGGCGTGAAGGCCGGATCGATGCGGCTGCGCTGGTTCAGGCCCTTCCCTGACCTCGACCTGAAAGGGCGGGAGGTCGTGGTCATCGACCGCGACTACTCCTTCGGTTTCGGCGGCGTGGTGGCGGCCTCGATCCGGGCGAAGACCGGCGTCGAGTGCTACAACGTGATCGCCGGGCTCGGCGGGCAGGAGGTCACCTACGACGACATCGCCGAGTTTGTGCGGACCCGCCGGATCGGCGAAGAGATGTGGTTCGGGGTGAGCGAATAATGTACGAGATTCGGATCCATTCCCGCGGCGGGCAGGGCGGGGTCACGGCGGCACGCCTCCTCGCCCTCGCCGCATTCAGGGACGGGAAATACGCCACTGCGTGCCCCTTCTATGGGGCCGAGCGCCGGGGAGCGCCGGTCGTCTCCTTCGTGCGGATCGACGATCTACCCATCAAGGTCTACTCGCAGATCAGGAGCCCGGACATGGTCGTCGTCCTGGACGCCTCGGTGATGGACACGGTGGACGTGCTCCAGGGGCTCAAGCCCGGCGGCACCGTGGTCATCAACAGCGAAAAGCCCCACGAGTTCCCGGGGTTCGCCTCCTATAACGTCGATCTCACCGGGATCGCCCTGGCAGAGAACCTCGCCATCGCCGGGACGCCGATCGTGAACACCCCGTTCCTGGGGGCGGCGGCAAAACTCGGTATCGTCTCTGTCGATTCGGCGAAGCAGGCGATCAGGGAGATGTTCTCGGACGAGCGGAATGTGAAGGTGGCCGAGGCCGCCTACGAGGAGATGGTCATATGAGAGAGAGGCTTGCCCTGAGCAAACCGACCAGAGGCGCCTGCGGGTTCACCGGGACCTGGCGCGAATTTCGGCCGGTCGTGGACCGGGAGAAGTGCAACCAGTGCGGAATCTGCCAGATCCACTGCCCGGACGGCGTGATCGACGAGGAGCTCAACATCGATCTCGACTTCTGCAAGGGCTGCGGCGTCTGCGCCAATGTCTGCCCGAAGAAGGCAATTGCAATGGTCAGAGAAGAAAAATAACTTTTTTTTGTTCTTCGATTTATTACAGGGATGATCCCGGGCAGCGGGAGCGATCGCCTCACGCGATCAGGCGCGAAGGGTGCACCTGCCCCATCGCATATATCAGAGCGGCGCAAAAACAGGGAGGGATGATGAGAGAGAAACAGGTGGGTCTCGTCCACTGCCGGCGCTACGACCCCGGCGAGGTCGATCGCGCGGTGGAGCGGGCGATCGGGCTGGTCGGCGGGATCGGCGCCTTCGTCAGGCCCGGCCAGCGGGTGCTCCTCAAGCCGAACATGCTGATGGGGGCCGAACCGGCGCAGGCGGTCACCACCCACCCGGCGGTGCTGGGCGCCGTCGCCCGCCTGCTCGTCGGCTACGGCTGCACCGTCGTCATCGCCGATTCCCCGGGCGCCGGGACGCGCTATACGGAGAAAAACCTCGGCCGCGCCTACGAGAAGTCCGGGTTCGCAGCGCTTGCGGCGATCCCCGGCGTCACCCTCTCGACCGACACCGCCTCACGAACCGTCTCCTACCCGCAGGGAACGGTGATGAAACGTTTCGCCATCATCGAGGAGGCGCTCAGGGCCGATGCCGTCGTCGTCGTCTCCAAAGCGAAGACGCATCTCTTCACTGGCTATACCGGGGCGGTAAAAAACCTCTTCGGGATCGTGCCCGGACTTGAAAAGCCGATCTTTCATGCCAGGTTCAGGAAACCGGACGACTTCGCCGGGATGCTCCTGGACCTCAACAGCTGCGTCACTCCGGTGCTCCATATCATGGACGCCGTCGTCGGGATGGAGGGCGACGGCCCGATGTCAGGAGAGCCGCGGCCGATCGGGGCGGTCCTCGCGGGCGCCGATCCGACCGCCGTGGACGTGGCGACGATCAGGCTGATGGGCATGGACCCCGCCTCCATCCCCACGGTGGCGGCGGCGGTGCGGCGGGAGATGGTCAGACCTGACTTCGGGGACGTCAGGATCGCCGGCGACGATCCGGCGGCGGTCACCGTCCTGGATTTCAGGCGCCCGTCCACCGGGCAGGGGACGATGAGGACTTCATGGATCAACCGGCAGATCCTCAGGTCTCTGCAGCGCAGGGGGACCGACCTCCGCCCCCTCCCGGTCCCCGATCCCGAGCGCTGCACCGGGTGCGGGCGGTGTGTCCGCACCTGCCCGGCCGCGGCCGTGCATATCGAGGGAGGAAAGGCAGAGATCGACCATACGAAGTGCATCCGCTGCTACTGCTGCCATGAGATGTGCACCTTCGGGGCGATCGACCTGCGGCAGGGGCCGGTGGCGAGGGTGCTCTCGGCGCTCCTCAGGTAAATCTCACCATATCTCCGTTTTCAAGAAGAGAAACCACTATTTTTCCCGCCAACGCCAGCGGCCAGATTTATCGAAACCAGGCGCCAGCGACCGCCCTCCAGCCGCCCCACCAGGCAGACCAACACCGAATTAGAATATCCGATTAAAAAAGGGATTTTTTCTAAAAATAATTGATATAATTTTTTTAAATTTAAAAATTAAGGTTAGAAAAAATAATATATAGTGACTTTAAAAAGATCAGTAAGCGGCGGAATACACCCCAGAAACACGTCCTCTCACCGGGAGGACGGGAGAGGATAGCCGGCACACAGCAGAACACCAGGATCCGCCTCAGTTCCAGCAGCCGCAACGGAGGGGAGGAGAAAAATGTCAGAACAGGATGCCACCATCGAAGATTGCCGGCGCGAGATCGCTGCAATCAAGGAGCAGAGCAGGAAAAGCGAAGTCCTGGCGGAGGGAATGGACCAGATCCCCCTCCCGCTCCATATCATCGACCAAGACTACCGCATCGTCTATATCAACAGAGCGGCGGCCGACCTCCTCGGGATGAAAGCCGCCGACTGCATAGGAAAGCCCTGCAGAGATCTCTACAGAACCGCACTCTGCGGTTCGAAAAACTGCCCGTGCAGGGTCGCCATGGACGAGGGCCGCACCAGCAACATCAACAACGAACTCAGCGACGGCCGCTGGATCGCCTGCACCGGCATCCCGTTCAGGGACGCCTCCGGCCGGATCGCCGGGGCGGTGGAATACTTCCCGGACACCACGGCCCAGGTCAGGATGGTCAGCGACCTCCTGCGGGTTGGCGAAGAGGCGCGGAACGGAAACCTCTCGGCACGGGCGAGCCTCGAAGCAGAAGGGGACTTCCTCAAGATTGCAGAGAGCGTGAACGGGATCCTCGACGCCGTCACCGGGCCACTCCAGCTCGCCTCCAGCCATGTGGAGCAAATCAGCCGGGGCATAACGCCTGAAAAAGTCCAGGGGAACTACAAGGGCGATCTCGGAACACTTGTGAAAAATCTCAACCTCTGCTCTGAAAAGCTCCTCGCGCTCAATCAGTGCGTTGCAGTGCTCCAGCGCATGGCGGTCAACGACTACACCGTCAGGATGGAGGGAAACTACGAGGGCGGCTACGGTGCGCTCGCCGGGGCGATAAACGAGGTAATGGACCGCCTGCTCATCATACAGGGGATTGTCACCCACATCTCGCAGGGTGACCTCTCCGATCTCACCGAACTCAAGAAGATCGGCAAGAGATCAGAGAACGACAACCTGCGCCCGGCGCTCATCGCCATGGAGGAGGGCCTCCTCGCCCTCGTCGAAGACGCGAACATGCTTGCGAAGGCGGGACGGGAGGGCAGACTTTCAGTGAGAGCCGACGCCTCCAGACACCGCGGGTCGTTCGCCGATGTCGTCGACGGCGTCAACAACCTCCTGGATGCCGTCGTCCAACCGCTCGACGAGGGCATGAAGGTGGCCGGAGCGCTCGCACAGGGGGATTACACCCGGTCCTTCTCCGACAGCGTCCCGGTCGCCGGAGATTTCAGGGAGTTCAAGGACGCCCTGAACAGGATCATCGTCAACAGCCGCGAAGCGTTCAGGCAGGTCATTGATGCGGCTGAAAAGGTCGAGTACGGCACGCTTGAGGCGAGCAAAGGCGGCGATCAGATCGCACAGGCCACCGAACAGGTGGCGCTCACCAGCCAGCGGTGCGCCGATCTCGGCAAGAAAACCCTCACCGGCATGGAGGAGATCAGCCGGCGGATCAGCGACCTCTCCGCCTCCAACGAGGAGATCGCAAGCACCTCGCAGGAAGTGCTCGAACGGGCCGAAGGCCTCGCCCAGACCGGGCGGGACGCACAGAAACTCGGCAAAGAGGCCAACGCCAAGATCGCGATCGTCGAGAAGATCGCCACCGAGAGCGCCACCGATATCACCCAGCTCAACGAGGAGATGCGGCAGATCAACAAGATCGTCAAGTTGATCACCGACATCTCCAACCAGACCAACCTCCTCGCTCTCAACGCCGCAATTGAAGCCGCACGCGCCGGCGAGCACGGGCGGGGCTTTGCCGTCGTGGCAGGCGAGGTGAGAAACCTTGCCGGAGAGTCGAAGAAGGCGACCAACGATATCGAGAACCTGATCACGACGATCCAGCAAAAGAGCGAGAAGACGGCGCGGGCGATCATGTCGGCAAACAGCGAGATCACCTCGAGCGTCGAGAGTGTGGACCGGGCGATCCGGGCGCTCAACCAGATCGTCGAGGGGGCCGGGATGGTGACCCACGACGTGAGCGAGATCGCGAGGGCGATCGAGGACCAGGCGAACACGAGCAACTCGGTCGTCCAGATCGTCGACGACGGGACCAAACTGACCAGAAACAACCTCGACCAGATCGAGGACCTGGCCGCCCTTGCCGAGGAGACGAGCGCCTCGACCGAAGAGATCGGAAGCGCCACGCACGAGCTCAACGAACTCGCCTCAGAACTCAGGAAACAGATGGGCCGGTTCAGGATCTAGGGGGAGGGCGAGTCGGATGAGCACATCTGTGGACGTCGTGGACTTCGAGATCGGGGGCACCAGGTACGCCCTCGATATCGTGATGGCGCGCGAGATCGTCGAGATGGTCCCGCTCACCCCGGTACCGCGGGCGCCGGAGTTTATCGCCGGGATCATAAACCTCAGGGGCGAGATCACGAACATCATCAACCTCAACAGCCTCCTCCAGATCCCCGACCAGAAGGCGATGGCCGAGAAGAAGATCATCGTCCTCGTACCCGAGGCGGCAGGGGGATCGAACCTCGGGATCATCGTCGACGACGTCCGTTCGGTGCTGCAGGTCGCCGAAGAGGACGTGGAGGGGATGGACGAGAGCCTCTGCCAGGAGGCCTATATCAAGGGGATCATCAGGGAGGGCGCGGGAGAGGGAGGGAACACCGGCTCCACCGGGCTGATAATCTGGATCGATATGGCAAAGATGCTCCAGAACCTGGCCGGAGCAGGCGCCTGAACGAGGATAGGGAAAGGAATATATTTCGACACGCATGTCTCTCTTCCGGGGGAAAGAAAGTGGACACCTTTGAGACGACACTCCAGGAAATGAAAAAGATGGCCCCGGAAGAGCAGAAGGCGGTCATGGAAGAGAAGAAAGCGATGTGCACCTGCCCGACATGCCCATCCTACACGACCTGCGCAAAGAACGGGAACGAACTGATGTTCTGCGCCACCGGGAAGAGTTTCATGTGCATTCCCTACGAGAAGGAGTGCATCTGCCCGACATGCCCGGTGGCAAAGGACCTGGGCCTTAAATATTCGTCCTTCTGCACAAGGGGATCGGAAAAAGCGCAGCGCTACGAGAACACCCTCTGGGGATCGAAGATGGTCTGATCGGAGATCAGGTTCATCTCTTTTTTGAATCTTCGCGCGATTCCCCGGGAGAAGATGCGATACAACGAATAGCGAAGTTCGCCTCTGCCCGGGAGTTGCACCCCCGGACCCCCCGCACACGATTGCCCCCGGATATACGGGGACGGGGAGGCCGGAGCGTCTGGGGATGAAAATGCTGGATGGACGGGCTCGAGTGGAGCAGAAAAAGAGCGGGGAGAGAGATCCACACCCTCACTCGGTGATCATCGTCCCGACGCCGGCGTCGGTGAAGAGTTCGAGGAGGATCGTGTGGGGCTTGTTCCCGTTGACGATATGGGCGTGGGGCACCCCGCCGCGCACCGCCCTGACGCAGGAGCCGATCTTCGGGATCATCCCCTCGGAGATCGTGCCGTCGGCCATCAGGTCCTCGGTCTCGGTGACGCGGAGACGGCGGAAGACCTGCGTGCGCTCCTTGTCCATCACGCCGTCGACGTCGGTAAGGTTGATCAGTTTGAAGGCGCCGAGGGCGACGGCGATCTCGCCGGCCGCCGTGTCAGCGTTGATGTTAAGGCTGCGACCGGCCCGGTCGATGGCGATCGGGGCGACCACGCCGATATAGTTGTTCTTCAGCAGGGTGTCCAGGATCTCCGGGTTGATCCGCTCGATTTCGCCGACATAGCCGAGGTCGACCTCGTGCTCCTCGTCGCCGATCACGACCTTTTGCTTGCCGATCTTCTTCGCCATGATCAGGTTGCCGTCGTTACCCGAGAGCCCGACCCCGAGAGCACCGCACCGGGCGACCAGGGAGACGATGCCGTCGTTGATCTTGCCGACGAGCACCATCTGGGCGATCTCCAGGGTCTCGTCGTCGGTGATCCGCAGCCCGCCGACGAACTTCGGCTCCTTGCCCAGGGCCTTCATCTTCTCGGTGATCTCGGGGCCGCCGCCGTGGACCAGGACGACCCGCATCCCGACATAGTGGAGGAGGATGGCGTCCTTGATCGCGTTCATCAGCACTTCCTCGTCGACCATCGCATGGCCGCCGAGCTTGATCACGATCGTCTGGCCGTGGAACTGCTGGATGTAGGGCAGCGCCTCCATCAACACTTCTTCGCGCTTCATGTGGTGTACTTCCCGTTGATCTCGACGTATTTCTCGGTGAGGTCGCAGCCCCAGGCCGCGGCCGAACCCTCGCCCTCGCCGATCGCGAGAGTGAAGACCACGCGGCGGCCGTGCATCGCCGCCTTCGCCCGCACCAGGTCTGAGACGATGACGCCGTCCCTGACAAGGGGGGTCTCGGCCTCGCCCTCGCCGATGGTGAGGGAGACGGCGTCAGGATCGAAACGCACGCCGGCGCGCCCGGCGGCGGCGATCACGCGGCCCCAGTTCGGGTCCTCGCCGTAGACCGCCGTTTTCACCAGGGACGATCCCACGACCGTCCTGGCGACGGCCTCGGCCGCCTCCTCGTCGACCGCACCCGAAACCCGCACCTCGATCAGCTTTGTGGCACCCTCGCCGTCGGCGGCGATCTGCTGCGCAAGCGAGGCGCAGCATGCCTGGAGAGCGGCGTCGAACTCAGCCTGCGGCACCCTGCCGGCGGCACCCGTCGCCGTGCAGAAGGCGCAGTCGTTCGTGCTCTCGTCGCCGTCCACCACGACGCGGTTGAAGCTCCGCCGCACTGCCAGTCGCAGGGAGGTCTGCAGGTCGGCGGCGCCGATCTCGGCGTCGGTGTAGATGACGCCGATCATCGTGCCCATGTTCGGGGCGATCATCCCGCTCCCCTTGCAGATCCCGCCGACCGAAAAGCCGTCGGCCTCGATGAGAGCATGCTTCTCCACCAGATCGGTGGTCATGATGGCGCGGGCCGCCGCTGTCTCGGCCGCGGCCGAGTGCTCGAGGAGCGGGACGACCTCTTTGCACTGTCGCCCGATCCGCTCGAGGTCCAGGTACCGGCCGATCACGCCGGTGCTGGCGATCCCGATCCGGTCGGCCTCGATCCCGAGGGCACCGGCAGCGATCCGGCTCATCTCGACGGCGTCCGCGTAGCCCTTCTTCCCGGTGTAGGCGTTTGCGCACCCGGAGTTCACGACGATCGCCTCAAGCCGCCCGGCCGCAATACGCTCGCGCATCAGGTTCACCGGGGCGGCAGAGACCAGGTTGGAGGTGAAGGTCGCCGCAGCGGTGCCGCTGGCGCGGATGATGGCGAGGCCGTACTTCCCCTCCTTTATGCCTGCCGCCTCGACGCCCTCGATGGCGCAGATACTCCTCATTCCACCCCACCTTCCTCGGAGAACGAGGCGCCAAGACCCTGCACGATGTCCCGGCGGGCGACGATCCCGACAAGGCGGCCGTTTTCGACGACCGGGAGGCGGGCGACGCCCTCCTTCAGCATCACGGCCGCCGCCCGATCGATCTCCTCGTCAGGGGAGATGACGATCGCCGGCATCGACATCACCCTCCGCACCTTCACCTCGCCGACATCTGAGAGCGCCGCCCTCGTCTTCTCCCAGTTGATCGCCTCCCTGATCGGCACCTCGATGAACTCGAGGGGGGAAGGGAGCCAGAGATCGCTGGAGAGATCGCCGGTCTTGAGCAGGGCGAGAATATCGGCCTCGGTGACCATGCCGACAACCCCGTTCTCATCGACGACAGGGAGTCCGCTCACATTGTGCCGCCGCAGGAGCGACGCCGCCCGGCGCACCGTTTCCTCGGGCGAGACGGTGACCGGGTCTACAGTCATGATTTCACGCACTTTCATCTGATTCATCTCCTTACGGGAGGCACGGGGGCACTTTCAGCCCGTCATTTTCGGCATAGCCGCACATGATGTTCATATTCTGGATCGCCTGCCCTGCAGCGCCCTTGACCAGGTTATCGATAGCCGAGACGACGACGACTCGTTCGCCCTCGCTCTCCACCCCGATGTCGCAGAAGTTGCTCCCCCGCACCGCGGAAAGGGTGGGCTTCTGGAGGCGGACGAAGTACTCGCCCTGGTAGAAGTGGCGGTAGAGCGCCTCCACCTCTTCCTGCCCCATCGGCTCTTTCAGGATGATGTGCGCCGTCGTCAGGATCCCGCGGTTCACCGGGACGAGGTGCGGCGTGAAGAAGCAGTGCGCCGACGATCCCAGGGCGGCGAGTTCCTGCTTCATCTCGGCGAGGTGCCGGTGCGACGTCCACTTGTAGGCGTTCACGCCGTCGGCCACGTTCGGGTAATGGGTGGTCGCCGAGGGGTTGTCTCCCGCGCCCGAGACACCGGTCTTGGAGTCGTAGATCACGTAGGCCGCCTGCCTGGCGAGCGGCGCCGCCGCAAGGGTCGCACCCGTAGGGAAACACCCAGGGTTCGAGACGAACTGCTTCCCCCGGACCTCGTCGCGGCGGAGCTCGGGGATGCCGTACGGCGCTTCGAAGTAGTCGGTGTGGGGGACGCCATAGACGGCCTCGAAGACCGCCTTTGGCAGCCGGTAGTCGGCCGAGAGGTCGACGACCCGCGCCCCGCCCTCAAGGAGAGCGCCGGCATAGTTCATTGCCGCGGTGTGCGGCACCGCCAGAAAGACGAAGTCAGCGTCGATATCCCCGGGAGCAGGGTTTGAGAAGGCGAGATCGGTATAGCCCCGCAGGTGCGGGTGCTGGGAGGAGACGGGACGGCCCTCCAGTGCACGCGAGGTCGCCGTGACCACTTCAGCCTCAGAATGAGTCTGGAGGAGGCGGATCAGTTCACCGCCGGCATAGCCCGACGCCCCTACGATTGCGACATCCATACAGGAGATATACCGGAGAAAAAACTTAATGCTTTGCCGGTCAGGGGGAGGAGACCTACCTCAGGCAGGTAAGGGATGCGATGCGGCGTCGAAGAGCAGGCCGGCCAGGCGATCGATCCCCTCCCGGTTCTCAAGCCCGGCGAGCAGGTCGGGAGGGAGCGCGCTCACGCCGAATTTCGCACCGATATAGGCCCCGCAGATGAAGGCGATCGTGTCGGTGTTCCCACCGATGTTCGCCGCCACGTACAGGAGGTTTGCAGGGTCGCTGTACCGCCCCATCAGGAAAAAGGCGATCGGGACGGTCTGGTAGATGGAGACGTCGCTCCCGATGGAGGGAAGGGCGCCTTCAAGGCTGATCCCCTCCTGTTCGAGCCCAAGAGCACGGCCGATCCGCCTCCCGAGTTCGGGATCCTCGGCCGCCGCACAGCGCACCGCCGCGGCGAAAGGTTCCCGTTCGCCATGGACGGCGCTGGCGAGGAGGGCGGCCACCGTCACCGCCCCGGCGTGGGCGACCGGGTTCGTGTGCGTGACCGAACAGGCCTTCACCAGGCGGCCGGAGCGCTCCACCGCGTCGCTGTACCGGAGGGCGAACGGCACGGCAAGGGGGATGCACCCCGAGGTATCGGAGCTGACGCCGCTTTTTTCGATCCCGCAGGTGAGGAGATGTTCGCAGGCCGACATCACCGATCCGTCCGGGAAGCGGAGATCGCCCTCCATGCAGAGCCGCGCCAGATCGGCGGCATAACGCTCCTCCGAATAGTTCCCGGAGGCGATCAGGCCTGCGACCAGGAGCATGATCTGGGTGTCGTCGGTGTACTGGCCGGGCTCCAGATGGGCGTTCGGATGCCATTTCCAGGCCCGGCGATAGCCCTGGTACATGTGGGAGAGGTTCATCGCCGCACTCTCACCGGGCATGCCGAGTGCGTCGCCGATGGCGGCCCCGAGCATGCAGCCCCTGAAGCGGTCCAGCATTATTCCCGTATGGAGTGGAGGAGAAGATAAGCCCTTCGAAAAACCGGGAGGAAGACCACCACACAGAATTTGAGATCCAATTCTCCTTTTTGTCCAATAAAATAGAATATTAAGCACAAATGTATCGCAAAAATATGACAAAAAGATACTATTATCTGCAGAGGGCACGCACCCGCATGCATGGACCCGGAGATCACCGAGATCACCGTTCTCCCGGGGAGGGACAAGAACGGCATGCAGGAGACCTTCGATCGGATCGTGATCAGACCTGGCGAAACGCTCTCCATCGTCGGCCCCACCGGATCGGGCAAGAGCGCCCTTATCGGGGACATCGAGATCTTCGCCAGGGAGGATACGGCCACCGGCAGGACCGTTCTGGTCAACGGGGGGATGCCACCCGAGGATCTCGTGCGGGACCCATCAAAAAAACCGGTCGCCCTGATCACCCAGAACACGAAGTGCCTCGCCGATCTCACGGTGCAGGAGTTCCTCTCGATGCATGTGCGGTCGAGACGGATCGAGCGTGACGGGATCGTTGCGGAGACGATCGCCCTCGCAAACGAGTTCACCGGCGAAGAGATCACCGCCGGCGCACGGATGACCGCGCTCTCGGGCGGCCAGACGCGCTCGCTGATGGTAGCCGACGCCATCACGATCGGCAACACCCCGATCATCATCCTGGACGAGGTCGAGAACGCCGGTATCTTC
Source organism: Methanofollis liminatans DSM 4140 (assembly GCF_000275865.1). Lineage (NCBI taxonomy): Archaea > Methanobacteriati > Methanobacteriota > Methanomicrobia > Methanomicrobiales > Methanomicrobiaceae > Methanofollis > Methanofollis liminatans. The sequence continues at coordinate 27,451 of NZ_CM001555.1, forward strand.
AAGGACCGGGTGATCGAGACCCTCAGGGCATATGGAAAAGCGGTCATCTTCGTCACGCACGACCCTCTCGTTTCCCTGATGTGCGACCGGCGGATCGTGATGCGCAACGGCACCGTGACAAAGATCATCGAGCGCGACGGGGAGGAGGAAAAGGCCCTTGCCGCCATCAGAAAAATGGACGGGATCCTTTCTGCCCTGAGAGAGCGGATCCGCGCCGGCGAGTCGATCACCGAAGCCGCATTCGCCTCATGAAACTGATCGTCATTGCCGGTCCCCCCTCGGCGGGCAAGACGGCGGTCGTCAGGCAGATCGTCCGCAACCTTCGGGCGACGGCGGCGATCGCCTACCTGAAGATCGATGTCGTGCGCGCCTTCGAGGACGAGGAACTGAAGGAGGAGTTCGGCATCCCGGCGCGGAAGGTCTATTCAGGCGACCTCTGCCCTGACCATGCAGGCATCATGGTGATGCGGGACGCAATCGCCTGGGCCGCCGGCGAGGGCGCCGATATCCTGATCGTCGAGTCGGCCGGGCTCTGCCTCCGCTGCTCGCCCTACCTCACGCAGTCCCTCGGGATCGTCGTCATCAGTGCGGTCTCGGGCACGCATGCCCCCCTCAAGATGGGCCCGATGATCGCCCTTGCCGACGTGGCGGTGGTCACCAGGATCGACCTGGTCTCGCAGGCCGAGAAGGAGGTCTTCCGCGAGCGTATCCTTGAAGTGGCGCCGGGGATCGAGATCGTCGAGACAAACGCCCTCCAGGGCACCGGCATGCGCTATCTCATCCGCAGGATCGAGGAGGCCGGGGAGATCGAGGACGAAGAGACGATCGAGGTCCGCGGCGTCCCGCCCCTCGGGGTCTGCACTATATGTGTCGGGAAGAGGGAGATCGGGTGGCAGCGCCACTTCGGCGTCGTCAGGAAACTCGACGGCGCCGACTGGATCTTCAGGGGGGAGTGAATGGCCTGGCAACCTCCCGGGAAGAACTGCGGGCTCTGCGGTGCGAAGACCTGCCGAGCGTTTCTGGAGATGGTCAGGTCAGGGGAGCGGTCGTATCCTGACTGCCCGTTCTATCAGGAGACGGGTGGCGAACAGGCGGCGCAGGACCTCCGCGATATCCTCGGCAACCCCTATGACTTCGTCCTCGATCCCGCCCCTGGCGAGCCCTCGGCGCGCAAGATCGTCCTGCCGTTCCGCCCCGACCTCGTCGAGAGATGGGGGATCGCAGAGGGGGAGATCGTGCTCGGGCGCCCGATGGGGGCAGGGTGCCCGGTCCAGCATGTCCTGCGGGTGATCGACGCCAACCCGGTGACCGGCGTCCTGACGACCCATGTCGTCGGCCCGGCCTTCTCGCGGGGCGCCTCCTGTCACGACGTCCAGGCCTACCACATGATCGGTTTCGAAGGGCTTGCCCGCGTGATACGCCGCCCCCCGACCTTCGGGATGCGCCAGCGCTTCCTCCCGGGGTTCTGCATGATGGCCCTCACCCATACCGGCGTTACCAATATGGTGATCGAGCGTCCAGAGGGACTCTTGATCCGGGTGGAGGACATCAGAATATGAGAAGGATCGAGGAGATCGGGGAGCGGATCAGGGGCGGAGACGCCGTCGTGCTCACCGCCGCAGACCTCAAGAAGCGGATCCGCGAGGGTGAGCGGCTGACGCCCGGGGATGTGGATGTGGTTACCTGCGGCACCTGCGGGGTGATGTCGGGCACGGCGGCGATCCTCTCCCTCCCGGTGACCGAACCCGGAGTCTTCTCCCGCGCCGAATCGGTGCGCCTGAACGGGGTCCCGGCGTTTCCCGGCCCCTGCCCGAACGAACGGCTCGGCCTTGTCGACCTGATCGTCTACGGGACGGCGCAGGCCGGGCCCCGCTATGGCGGTGGTCATCTTTTCGCCGATCTTGTGGCAGGAAAGGCGATCGAGGTCGAGGTCGCCGCCGGCGGACGGGAGTACGCGAGAACGGTCACCATCGACGAGTGCAATGCCGCACGGCTGTTTACCACGAGGAGCGCCTTCAAGAACTATACCGCCTACGTGAACCGGGAGCACTCCGTTGTCAGGACAATCTTCTCGACCGGAGGGCTCCTCGGCCCCTGCAGGGAGGCCTCGGTCAGCGGGTGCGGGGAGATCAACCCGATCGAGAACGATCCCGCCCTGCGATTCATCAGGCCAGGGAGCCGCGTGCTCGTGAACGGCGCACCCGGTTTTGTGATGGGCGAGGGCACGCGCTCTTCAAAGGAGCGCCCGAACATCATGGCCTTCGCCGAGATCAGGGAGATGGATTCCCGCTACTGCGGGGGGTTCGTCACCTCGGCAGGGCCCGAGTGCATCACGGCGATCGCAACGGCGATCCCGGTCCTCGACCGGGCCGCTCTCGATGCACTCTCCGTGCTCGACGAGGGAATCCCGTTGCCGGTGGCCGACATCAACGATCGCCGGCCCTTCGCCCTTGCCGATTACGGCCAGGTATGGCAGGGCACCGACCGGCACGTGACCTACGATATCGCCGCCTGCGCCTTCTGCGAGCACTGTGCCGCCGGGGCGGTCTGCCCGACCGGGGCCTTTATGACCGGGAAAGGGATCGATCCCGGCCTGTGCGTCTCATGCGGCGCCTGTGCCTCGTCCTGCACCGGCGGGGCCGTACAGGCCGACCTCGGCGCCATCGCCCTCGACGGTGTGAGGGTCCCGATCACCCTCCGCCAGTCAGACCGGAACCGCGCCGAGACCCTCTGCGCAGACCTCAGGGAGAGGATCCTGGACCATAGATTCCCGATACCATGATGGAGAGATGATATGCGACCCTATACCCTGCTCTGCCCTGACTGCGGGCAGAGAATGGAAGACCATTACACCCTGTCCTGCCCGGCCGGGTGCAATGCCCTGATCCGCACCGTCTACCTGAAGCGGACCCTCGACCTCAGAAAAGAACCCGGCATATTCCGCTTTGCAGACTGGCTCCCGGTCGAGGGGACGATCCCCTCGCCGGCCGGACCGGTCACCTACCGCTCGGAGGGGCTTGCACGGGACCTCGGGATGAAGAACCTCTGGATCGGTTTTTCCGGCTACTGGCCTGAGCGGAACGCAGAGATCGCGACCTGCTCGTTCAAGGAGCTCGAGGCCCTGCCGACGGTGGTGCGGATGAAGGAGACCGGGAGGGGGACGCTCGTCATCGCCTCGGCCGGCAATACAGGCCGGGCCTTCTGCCAGACCGCCGCCGTCACCGGGATCCCGGTCGTGGTGGTGGTGCCGTCGGCCGCCGCGGAGAGGCTCTGGACGACGAGGGAGACGGAGAAGGTCTGCCTGGTCACGGTGGACGGCGACTATTCCGACGCCATCGCCGCCGCAAACGATCTCTGCACGCATGCCGGCCTCGTCCCGGAGGGCGGGGCGAAAAACGTCGCCCGCAGGGACGGCATGGGCACGGTGATGCTCGACGCCGCCGTGACGATCGGGCGGATCCCCGATCACTACATTCAGGCGGTCGGGAGCGGGACCGGGGGGATCGCCGCATGGGAAGCGGCGATGCGGCTGATCGGCGACGGGCGCTTTGGCGGCGCCCTCCCCCGCCTCCACCTCGCCCAGAACGCCCCCTTCGTCCCGATGGTCAGTGCGTGGCGGGCAGGACGGCGGAAGATCCTCCCTGAGACCGACATGCGGGATGCGCGATCGGCGATCGCCGCCGTGTACGCCGATGTGCTGACCAACCGGAACCCGCCGTACGGGGTGGGCGGCGGTGTCTTCGACGCCCTCACGGCGACCGGCGGGGCGATGTATGCGGTGGAGAACCGGGATGCCCGCGACGCGGAGAAGAGGTTTGTCGAGGCAGAGGGGATCGATCTCGACCCCGCCGCCGCCGTTGCGGTCGCCGCCCTCATCCAGGCGGTGGAGACCGGGGAGATCGATCCCCATTCGACCGTCCTGCTCAACATCACCGGCGGCGGCTACGAACGGGCGGCCGAGGACCACGATCAGATCGTCGTCAGGCCCGCTTTTCAGGTCGCCGCAGGAACAGGGGCAGGCGATATCGCCGCCGACGTCCTCTCGTGGGTGAAGCGCCATGCATGAAGAGGGCGTATGCGACCTGCTGAAGGCGTCAGGGATCGACCTCGCCCTCACCCTCCCCTGCGACCGGGCCGGCGACCTCTGCTTCCTCCTTCCAGAGCGGATCCGCACCGTCGGGCTGAACCGCGAGGAGGACGGGGTCGGCATCGCCGCCGGCGCCGTCCTGGCAGGGCTCAGGCCGGTCGTCGTTATCCAGAGTTCAGGCCTCGGGAACATGCTCAACGCCGTCATGTCCCTTACGGTCACCTTCGGTCTTCCCCTGCCGGTCCTTGCGAGCTGGCGCGGGGTGTACAGGGAGCAGATCCCGGCGCAGGTCCCGTTCAACAGCCGTCTGCCCGCCCTCCTCGACGCCCTCGAGATCAGGCACACCGAGATCATGGAGGCCGGCGACCTCGGGCGAATAGAAGAGGTGATCGAGGACGCCTTTACCCACAAGAGGCCGCATATCGCCCTGATCTCGCCGCGGGTCTGGGAGGGGGAGAGGTGCACCGCAGGCTGCAGGGAGGCGCCGGAGCGGGCCAGGACCTCGGCCCTCACCTACCGGCGCGAGATCCCGGAGCCCTCGATGGCGAGGTACGACGCAATCCGGGCGATCGTCCCGCACCTTGCAGACGCCGCCGTCGTCGCCAACATCGGCGTCCCGAGCAAGGAACTCTATGCGGCCGGCGACAGACCGCTCGCCTTCTATATGCTCGGCTCCTACACCCAGGCATCGGCCGTCGGCCTCGGGATCGCCCTCGGGACGAAACGGAGGGTCGTGGTGCTGGACGGCGACGGGAGTCTCCTCGGCAGCGCCGTCCTCCCGGTGATCGCCGCCAGAGCGCCTGAGAACCTCACGATCGTCTGCCTGGACAACGGGGCCTTCGGGTCCACCGGCAACCAGCCCACCTGCGCCGCCACAGGGGCCGACCTCGAACTCATGGCACGGGCCGCGGGCTTTACGAGGACATGGAAGGCATCAGAGCCGCGGGGCATCGGGGAGGCGATGGCAGCCGCAGCAGGGGGCGGCCCGAACTTCATCCACGTGATCATCAGGCCGGAAAACGCCACCGTGCCGAATATACCCCTCTCCCCTGAGGCGATCAGGGACCGGTTCATGGCGGCGCTGCAGGAGCCCTGACCCCTTTTTTCAGACCAGCACCGTCGTGATCAGCGGAATAGTCACGAGCGAGCAGATCGTCGAGACAAAGACGACCTGCGACGCCAGCCGCGCGTCGGCACCGTATTCCTCCGCGAAGATCGAGGTGTTTGCGGCGGCCGGCATCGCGGCCAGGGTGATCAGCACGCCGAAGATCAGGGGGTCAGCGACAAAAGGGTGAAGAAGGAACCAGAACACCACCGGAACCAGGAGGAGGCGGACGAAACTCGCAAGCGCCGTCCGCCAGTTCCCGATCATCTCGCCGGCAGGGAAAGTGGCGAGCAGCGCCCCGACGATGATCATCGCAAGGGGCGTGGTGACGTTCCCCAGGATCTCGATCGAGTCGATGAAGGGCGAGGGGATCTCCACCGATCCAAGGAAGAGAAGAAACCCGATCACCGAGGCCACGATGCCGGGGTTGAGCAGCATCCGCGGGTCGAACCCCTCGCTCCGCCCCCTGGTCATCATGGCGATGCCCACCGAGAAGACGAGGATGTTGAAGACCAGATTGAAGATGGCGACAAAGAAGAGCGCATCGCTCCCGTAGATGGCGCCAATGAGGGGGAAACCCATAAACCCGACATTGCCGAAGACGACGGCGAACAGGTACACCCCCTGTTCGCGTGGCGATCTGGAGAGTGTCCGTGAAACAAGCCAGGCAAAGAAGAAAGAAAAAATATAGAGAATGCCGGTGAGGATCAGCAACTCCCCGGTTTCAGCGAGGCGGGTCGAAGAGAAAGGCACCTGCATGGAGGCGACGATCAGGGCCGGAATGGTGACGTTGATGAGGAACCCCGAGATTTTCCTGGTCGAGTGCCGGTCCAGGATGCCGGCGGCAAGGGCGATATAGCCGGCGGCGATGAGCAGGACCAGAATAAAGATCTGGTCGGCCACGGTCAAAAACTCCATCAGCATCCCGTCCATCCAGCACAACCCCGTCTGTCCTCAAAGATGAGCCCTCATCACCCATTACCCTTCTGCCTGCAGAGAGGAGGGGCCAGGAGCGTTCTCCTCTCCAGAACAGGAGGTGAGAGAACCCGGGAAAACTCCTCACATGAACCGTACAGGACGATGCACAGGGTGAAAAAAATACAAAATATTTGCAGCGAATGGATCAGAGCGATCAGAGCAGAAACGTTGGATTAATCAAATAAGAGCGTTAAAACATCGCATCAGCACACAAATGAGAGATTGTCTAAAAAAGCAGCAGGTAGAGGCGAACAAGGAGTGGTAGAATCTAGATCCTGAAAATTTCAACCGTTATCGCCATTGATCGGAATATAATATGATATTATTTATATTATTAATGATTTAATCCCAATGCGGCTCCAGAACCGATTTTTAGATTCAATATCGTGCAAATATTTATATACAAGATAGTCGATTAGGGTTCAGGCTCTACACCTTACGGCTGAGATCGTCCGGGGGGGACAGATCATGCTGATGAGCAGAGGCAGCAGTTCGCGCCTTATGAGGAAAGTAAGGACTTCTGCTGTCGGAATATGGTTTCATGCGTAGATATACCGCAGGAAAACCCTATCATAGCGCATCATCCGCCAGTACCCCCGGAAAATCGTCAAATCATTGATTGGTATCATGTCGGGGGATCACGAATGATGAAAACAGAAGCGACAATACAGTTTCATAGGGACAGCATACCCATAGACCTGGCGACCTACAAATCATCTGCCTGGGAGGGCCCAAAACGTACGCTTGCGGCGATTCCCTGCTACAACGAGGCAGTCACCATCGGGTCGATCATACTGAAAGCCCGGAAATATGTCGACGAAGTCCTTGTGGTCGATGACGGTTCCTCCGACGACACCGCCGAGATCACCAGAGCCGCCGGTGCAGTTGTCGTCTCGCACGAGAAAAACCAGGGCTATGGGGCGGCGCTCAAGTCCTGTTTCCAGTACGCAAAGGATCACAACATCGACCAGATGGTGATCCTGGACGGTGACGGCCAGCATGATCCCGCCATGATACCCGGGTTCCTCGCCTCTCTTGCCGAGGAGAACGCAGACATCGTCATCGGTTCCCGTTTCATGCAAAAGAGCCAGAACATACCGGGCTACCGCGTTCTGGGAATGAAAATCCTCGATCATGCCACGGCAATGGCCGGGAGCACCGGGGTGACCGACTCACAGAGCGGCTACCGGGCGTACAGCCGCAGCGCGATCGAACGGATCAGGATCACCGGGGGCGACATGAGCGCCGGATCGGAGATCCTGACACAGATGGCTGAGAAAGGCCTGAAAAGCGTGGAGATCCCGATCACCGTCAGATATGATCTCGAAAACACCTCTTCACAGAACCCGGTCGTGCACGGCATCGGCGTGCTCACCAACCTGATGGGAATTATCTGTTACAAACAGCCGATGCTCACGTTCTGCCTCTTCGGGCTCATACTTGCAGGCGCCGGCATCGCTGTGGGAGCGTGGGCATACTCGACCTATTCGGCGACCCTGATATTCCCCTATCTGCAGTCGGTGCTGAGCGTATTTTTGAGCATCACCGGGCTGCTCCTGATCACCTCAGGGCTCACCATCAATACGCTCGTCCAGATGATCAGGGCAAAGGAGTCATGATCTCTTTTTGAAAGCGGCTCTGTGACCGGAAGAAAAGAGGGGGGGAAATACATGGAGATATTACGGGTTGCAAGCGACCTCTATCCATACATAACAGGAGGAAATGCGATTCATGCCCATGAGATGTCTGCAATGCAGGCTGAAATGGGACACCGGGTGACGGTATTCACCCTGCCGCCGCGCCAGATGACGGCACCGGAGCCGGCCGAAGGCTACGTGCGTGTCGAGTACCCCGTCTCCTTCAGGGTGCTGGGCAACTCATTCAACCCGCGGCTCCTCGTCGAACTGATGAGGGGGAGAAACCATTACGACATTATCCATGCGCATTCGCACCTGTATTTATCCACCAACTTCTGTGCGGCCGTCAAAAAGTTCGGGTCCGCCCCGCTGATCATCACAAATCACGGCATTATGTCCAGCAGCGCACCCGAATGGGTGAACAACGGCTACATGAGAACGCTCGGGCGGGCAACCCTCAATGCCGCCGACCGGATCATCTGCTATACCCCGCTTGAGAAGCAGAGGTTCGTCGATGAGTTCGGCATAGACCAGGATAAGATCGAGTTGATCCCGAACGGGATCGATCCCGGGATGTTCTCTCCGGCGCCGCACCCGGCCGGCGACGAACGGACGGTCCTCTTTGTCGGACGCCTGGTTCCCGGAAAGGGGGCTCATTTTCTCATCGAAGCGGCGCATATCCTGAGAGAGCGCTACCCGGATCTGAAGTTCGTGCTGGTGGGGGACGGCCCGGGAAAACCTGAGATAGAAAACCTGATCGCACGCTACGGGCTGCAGGAGAGCGTTTCGCTCAGAGATTTCTCCCGGTACGATGAGATGCCCGAGATCTACCGGCGATCGTCCATATTCGTCCTGCCGAGCCTGTACGAAGGTGTGCCAAGGACGATGCTCGAAGCGATGTCCTGCGGGCTTCCGGTCATCATCTCGGATTTCCCTCACCTGAAAGATATCGTCCAGAACGCCGGTCTGATGTTCCCGAAGGGAGACGTCCGGGCCCTCGTCGACGCGGTGGCAACAGTCCTCGAAGACGAGAACATGGCAAGAGATTTCGGCAGAAACGGCAGGTACAAGGTCATTAACAACTATTCCTGGAGAAAAACCGTCGAGTTGACCTGCAAACTCTACGAAGACACCCTCGAGTCGATAAACCTGAGGAGAAGAAGGAAGTTGCCGGGAATCTTCGGGTACCACGTTCCTGAACACGAATGACAGAACCGCTCCTGTCGGTTCATCCTATCCGGAGGTTGCAGAGATGAGAATCGGATATTTCACCCAGACCTTCCCGTACAAAAACCTTGAGACCGGGGACCTGACAGAGCCTTATATCGGGGGCGGCGTCGAGATGGTGGCCTACCATCTGGCCCGCCAGATGGCGGCACGGGGGCACGAGATCTCGATCTTCACCACCGCCATCGGGCCCGATACGGTCGTCGAGGACTACCCCGGCATCACCGTCATTCGGTACGGCAGGCGTTTTTCAATCGGGCACAGTCCATTCTCCCCGGAAATCCTTTACAGGCCGTTTTTTTCAGGGGAGCGACCCGACATCGTCCACGCACATATGGGCAACCATCCTGCACCCCTGATCGGATGCCTCTATGCCGGGAGAGAGACGCCGTTTGTCGTCACCTATCACGGGGATTACTCGAGTGGTTTTGGCGGTCCAGGCCGCCGCCTCGGCGTGTACCTGCAGAACGCATTCCTCTGTAAAAAACTGCTCGCCAGGGCCGACACGATCATCGCCCTTTCAAAGGAGCAGTCAGGCCAGTCCGATTACCTCAGGGATTTCCACAGCAAGATCAGACATATCCCGAACGGTGTCGCCATCGAGGATTTCTGTACGCCGTACTCGAAGGCTGAATGCATAAGGCGGCTTGGACTCCCGGAAACAGGCAGGATCGTCCTTTTTGTCGGAGGCCTGACACCGGTGAAAGCACCTGACGTGCTGATCAAGGCGATGAAGCATGTCGTTGAGGAGTTCCCCGACGCATACCTGGTCTTCGTCGGCGACGGTCAGATGAAAGGAGAACTCGTCAGGCTATGCCGGAGTTCCGGCGTCGAGGACCGTGTCAGGTTTGCGGGGTTCGTCACCGAAGAGGAGAAGACCCTCTATTATAATGCAGCCGAGATATTTGTTCTTCCGTCTGTGCTGACCTCGGAGTCGTTCGGCATCGTTCTGCTCGAAGCGTCGGCCGCATCCCTCCCTCTCGTCGTGAGCGATCTCGAATGTTTCAGGGCGATCGTTGAAGAAGGATATAACGGGGTGTGCGCACATTGCGGTGACCCGGCAGATCTTGCCGATCGGATCCTCTCTCTCCTGAAAAACGATGAGGTGCGCGATCGCATGGGAAAAAACGCAAGGAAAAAAGCAGAGGCGTTCCGCTGGGAGAAAGTTGCGGAGATGACAGAGGATGTTTATGCAGGACTCATCGGCGGGTGAAGCAGGGAGCCGCACCATCGGTGTCCTCACCTTCCCGATCGCACAGGCCGGCACCATTCCGCTCTCGCACCTCATGGAGATCACCTGCTCCCTCTCAGGGGGTCGGCCCTCCCTGATCACCGGCAACGACGGCTACATCGCATTTTCCAGCGACGAACGGTTCAGAACCTTCGGTATATCCCACGAGGAAGCGAAAAGCCCGATTGCAAGGGCGATCAGGTTTCTGGCGACCCAGGTGAAGATCTCGCGCAAGGTTGTGCAGATCAGGGACGTGGACGTATGGATCTTCTTTATCGGCGGCGATCTCCTCCTGCTGCCGATGCTGACCGCACGAATCCTCCGCAAAAAGGTGCTCCTCATGTTTGCGGGGTCGGCGATCGAAAAGTCCCGGAGTTCGGGGGGCAGGTTCGGGCATACGATCAGGGCGCTGACCTGCCTCACATCGACGCTGGCCACCGGGGTCGTCCTGTACGCCCACGGCCTCGTCGAGGAATACCACCTGGAGCCTTTTGAGGCAAAGGTGCATATCGCCCATGAGCATTATATCGACTTCGGGAGGTTTCACCTGGAAAAAAGTATGGATGGGCGCGAACCGCTGATCGCGTTCATCGGAAGGTTCAGCGAGGAGAAGGGGGTGAGAAATTTCGTTCAGGCCGTGCCGTCAATTCTGGAAGCACTCCCTGAGGCCAGGATCCTGATCGGGGGGAGCGGCCCTCTCGAGGGCGAACTTCAACAGCAGATCGCTGCCATGAACATTCAGGATCGGGTGCGGATCGAGGGATGGATCCCGCATGAGAAACTTCCGGAATATTTAAACAGGATCAGGCTGATCACTCTGCCATCCTATACCGAAGGGCTCCCCAACCTGATGCTTGAAGCGATGGCGTGCGGAACGCCGGTCGTTGCCCATGCCGTGGGTGTGATACCCGAGATCGTACAGGACGGCCGGACCGGTTTTATCATGAACGACAACTCCCCCGCTTGTATCGCCCTGAACGTAATCAGGGCGTTTCGCCATCCAGACCTCGAAACAATCGCAGCACAGGGCATGCATCACGTAGAAAAGGAGTTCGGTTTCGAAGCCGCAGTCCAGAAATGCTCCATGGCCCTGAAGCGGATGTGCGGGTGATATCACGGCGCTCGATCTCTCTCGATTCATCAATCATGTTGACCGGAACCTGGCGATCCTTGGCGTCGCCGGCTCGATCCTTCTCATCGTGTACGTCATGGAGAACATCGGCAGGGTGATTTACGGCCTGGTCGGCGTATTCACCCTTATATCCTGCCTGATATGGCTGGTGATCAGAAAGCGCGCCGTCCTGCCCGTGCACCTGGAGGAGCACCGCCAGCCTTTGATCGTCCTGTTCTCCCTCTTCTCGATCCTTCTGGCGGCAAGCATCCTGGTCCTGCATTTCAGGCCTGAACTCTATGAAAGACCATTCCTCTATTTCATAATAACCGCGGCGATCGCCGGCATCATCGCCCTTGAAGCGCTCATCGCCCCGGAACGATATACGGCTCCGATACTGATCCAGACTGTTCTCCTGGGCCTGAGCATCGCATGGTCGCAGATCCTGATCTTTCCCGGCCTTCTGGGCGTCGATCCCTGGTTCCACCGGTATTTTACCCTGGATCTGATCGGATCGGCGTCCATACCCGCGGGGTTCAGTTACTCAAGCCTGCCGGTCTTCCACCTGATCGTCGGGACAAACGCCATCCTCACCGCCACAGACTACAAGATCGCGACGATGCTCTCTGTCGGGCTCGGACAGATCATCTGCATACCGCTTTTTCTCTTTCTTCTCGGCAAATTCCTTTTCTCCAGCAGTAAAGTAGGGTTGATGGCGGCACTGCTGGCGACACTTGCGAACCACCAGATTTACATGAGTTACTGGTCCATCCCGAACGGTCTCGCCGCGATATACATCCTGGCCATTCTGTTCCTGCTCTTCAAGACGCGGATGGAACAGTCGAAAGTTCCCTACCTTCTTTCGATCGTGGCAATGGTCCCCCTGATCCTCACGCATACGATCGGGGCGCTCGGGCTGGTGATCCTGCTGCTGCTCGGGGAGGGATTGTACTATCTCTATAACATGATCAGACCGGAGGACCGAGGCCCCGTATTTTTGCGCATCGCATGTGCATTTACTATAGGGATGTTCTCCTGGTGGATGTACGCCTCAAAAACATTCGGCACCCTCGTAAAACTTCTCGAGTGGGGATTTAACAGGGATATTTTTGTCGGTGAGATCAGCGTGACAACGAATGTCGCCATAGTCCCGCTCTCAGAACAGATCTTCAATAATATCGGGCTTTTCCTCTTTTTCGCCCTTTCTTTCATCGGTATCTTCTATATTCTCTCAAGAAAAAGCCATCACGTCTGGATATTTGCCTTTATCGCGCTCACGCCACTCTTCATAGGTTTTATCTCCCTTGTATCAGGCCATTCGGTAATCGAGCACAGGTGGTGGTATCTCTCCCAGATCCTGCTCGCCATTCCTCTCGCTGTATCAGTGCTGCTGGTGGCGGCCGGGACTGAGAAGAAGGGAACGGGGACCGTCGGGAAAACCCTCATGTTCACACTGATCTGCGGACTGGCGTTTTTGATGATACTGAGCCCACCTGCAAACGTGGACAACAACCTGTTCTCTCCGAACAGCGCCACAAGGGCAGCGTTCACGGATCCAGAACTTCAATCGACGATGACAATCATCGGTATGGCAGATGGAAGGATCGGCACGGATTTCTACTGGAACAGTATCTGCTCGCTTCTTCTTGACGCCCGAACCATCTCGATCGACAGTGCGCTGCAGAACAGCAATTTCATCGGGACCGGTCTGCACCTGATACTCATCAGGGATTACATTGTCCACGAACCATTCACCCTTTATAAGTATCCCTATCGGATCACCTATGATCCCGACCCCAGGCTGGGTCAGCAGGGTTTCGACACGGTCTATGACTCCCGTTCGGTCCGGCTGTACCATTCAGAAACATCCGGATCCTGAAACATCGATGGTTCAAGAGGGACCGGGTGTGGACTGCGAAAAGACTAACGATTTAGCCTGGACTCACCTTTGCGGGACGTACGGGTCTGAGCAGAAAGAAAAAGGCCAGAATATCATGAGTAGTTAGTCTGGAGAAGTTTGAAAGGGACAACAGAAATAGGCACCATTATATATTAATAATAGATTATATCGGGAGCATGCACCTGCACGCGTGCATGCTGCTGGGCTTTAGATATGGCAGGGCCATGAGGGTCGTCCCCCAGATCGAGATCGCCAGTTACATCACACACTTCGGGCACCAGGTTACCTGGATAATCCCCTCTGAAGAGAGCGACGAGTTCCAGGAGCGCCTGTACCAGAACATCAGGCTCTTCGTGATACCGTGCCGGTTCAAGACTGGCGTGATGCACCCCCTATCGAAAGCGCTGTACGCCATCAGGATCGTCAGGTTCGTCCTGCAGAATGCTAAAGCAGAAAATTATTCCCTTATATTCGTCCGTGACGGTACATTCAACGGCCTCCTCGCTCTCTACCTTAAAAGGAGGCATCAGATTCCACTCGTTTTCGAGATGTCAAACCCGATAGAGCAGAGAGCGCTGATCCACAGGACCTATTCCAGGTTTCCGCATCTCAGGGCGGTCACAGGTATCATCGACAGGCATCTCACGATGCATATCCTCAGGAATGCGGACCTGGTGCTGCCGACGACAAAATGGATGGCAGATGATTTTTCCGCGAAGGGCATCGCGAGAGAGAAGATGCTGCCATACCCGAACGGCGTCGATCTCGAACGGTTTTCCAGCGGGGCCGGGGAGAGGATCAGGGCGGAGCACCGTCTCGGCGGAGAGGTGGTATTCGTATATGTCGGGACGATGGACCGGGAGCGGGACCTCACCATCCTGATCAGGTCGTTTGCACTGCTGAAAAAACAGGTCGCTACGGCAACGCTCCTGATGGTGGGGGACGGAACCGAGAGAGAGCGGCTCGAAGAGTGCGCACGCGATCTCGGTGTTGACGGCGGGATCCTATTCACCGGGAGAGTCCGCCCGGAAGAGATCCCTGACTACATCGACGCCGCACAGATCGGGGTCTCCGTCATTCCCCCGCTGGACGTGTATAAACTCAGCTCGCCGATAAAAATGCTTGAATATATGGCGATGGGCAGGCCTGTCGTGGCGAATGAAGAGATACCCGAGCAAAAAGAGGCGGTTGATGCAAGTTGCGGCGGCGTTCTGGTGAAATACGATCCCGAATCAATCGCCGCCGGGATGCTTGCGTTGTGCGAAGACCCCGTGCGTGCAGGAGAGATGGGAGAGAGGGGAAGGGAGTGGATAGTGAAGAACAGGTCGTACGAGGCGATGGCACGCCGCCTTGAAGAGCGCTACCTGGACCTGAAGAAAGGGAGTGTGGCGTTCCCGGATTGAGCCCGGGAGGGAAGGAAAGTTCTGGGGGGTTTGAAAGTCCTGTTCTGCAGGATCTTCACGAGACGGTGAAGTAGTTGAGATCGGGATCGCCGGTGAGTACGACGGTGAGGACATGGACGCCGGAGGAGAGCGTGCACGTCCCGCTCACTGTCGTATAGGTGTTCCAGGATCCCGTGGCCGGGATCGGGATCGTGCAGGCGTCGACGCCGTCAACCCGGAGGGTGATCGAACTCCCGCTATATCGCGAGGCGACCCGGAACGAGGCGGTATAGGTTCCGGGCGTCTCGACATTCACGGTGTAGCGCAGCCATTCCCCGGTTGCCGTCCATCCCACATTGTAGCCCCCTTCTGATTTGCACACCTGGATGTCCACGTCGTCGGTCCGGTAGGCCCCGCCGGAGTTCCCGGACGTCGTGTCGTAATACCCGACGCCAGAACCCCCGGTGTTATAGTCCTCGGCCTGGATACGGCCGGGGAGAGACGGATAGGGGCTCGGCGTGGGTGTTGGAGTCGGGGTCGGAGTTGGGGTCGGAGTTGGAGTTGGAGTTGGGGTCGGGGTCGGGGTCGGAGTTGGGGTTGGAGTCGGGGTCGGAGTCGGGGTCGGAGTCGGGGTCGGGGTGCTGGCGGCCACAAACTCCATATAGGAAATATCAGGGTCGCCGGAGAATACGAGGGTCAGAACATGGACGCCGGAGGAGAGCGTGCACGTCTTGCTCACCGTCGTATAGGAACTCCAGGAGCTCGTGGCCGGGACCGCAAACGTGCAGGCGTCGACACCATCAACCCGGAGGGTGATGGAACTCCCGGTGTACGGGGAGGCGACCAGGAACGAGACGGTGTAGGTGCCGGACGTCTCGACATCGACGGTGTACTTCAGCCACTCCCCGGTCGCAGTCCAGCCCACGCTGTAACCGCCGTCGGCAGAGCATACCTGGAGGTCCACATCGTCATTACGGTACACGCCGCCGCGGTTGCCGGACGTCGTGTCATAATACCCGACACCAGAACCACCGCTGTTATAGTCCTCGGCCTGGATACGGCCGGGGATGGAGGAGTAGGGGACCGGCGTTGGTGTGGGCGTTGGTGTGGGCGTTGGTGTGGGCGTTGGTGTGGGCGTTGGCGTGGGTGTCGGAGTAGGCGTGGTCGGGGTGGGCAGCCGCGTCTTCAGCGCCTGATACCATTTCCCCGAGATCAACTTCTCTCCCGCAGCGTTCGGGTGGCAACCGTCTATGGTGTGCACAGAAGGATCAAAGCCGGTCCACTGGTCAACCACGATCACCGGGGATCTGGACGTCGATTTTTCCGCCGCAAGGGCCGGGATCCGGTTATTGAAGACGATGACATTGTTGTGGCCGGCCTCGTTCGCGGCAGGATCTTCCTGATTACCCGGGATGATCTTTGCTACAAATATCTTCACGTCCGGGTTGTCGGCCCTGAGAACATCAATGATCTCTTCGACTCCGTCGATGAGCTGATCAAGATACCACTTGTCCTTCACCGGATCAATCGACCATGTCTTCCAGAGGAGATCGTTCGTGCCGATGTGCAGGAGCACATAATCGGCCTTATACTCCAGAACCCAGTCGGAAAGGTCTCCGACAGCAGGGTGACCGGTATCGCCGTACAGGATCTCGCCGATACGATACCCACCGTGCCCCTCGTGATCAGAATCAAAATTTGAGTACAGGGGCGGATGGCACTCCATCGTCACACCGTAGCAGGTGCCGACCATCACGTCCTCGGTCGGGCTCTGCGTATATCCCCCATTATAGAGCGCTTGACAGAGCCAGTAGCGGTAGCTCGCGCTTCCGTCAAGGGCTGCAGTGATGGAATCGCCGAGCGGCAGGATGCGGTACGAAACCGTGGATGTCGCAGTGGCAGTGGCCAGGGAGAGCGTGGAGGTCTCAAACGGTTCTGAGGAGATTTCGGGATCATAGCCAGCGCGTTTTGGGATGTCGTCCTCCCAGACCCGGCCAGGTACTTTATACATCTTCGAGGGGGCCATGAGGGCCACTCGATCGTAGGCGGGTGTGTCGCCGACCTGGACAGGCGTGTCGCGGATGCCGTCTCCATCGGCATCATGATCTCTGGCAGCCTCGCCCCAGTAGTTGCCGATATGGCCGGTGTGCTCAGCGCCGGCATACTGGTACACGATCTCATCAGGAGACTCCCACAGGTCTTCTGAGCCTTTATCTCTGGATTCGGCATCCAGCGTATTGTCCGCGGAATCGTTCGTGAAGATCCAGTCCAGGGAATCATCATCATCCTCATCGTCGTCTGAGTCTCCACCTCTGGAGTCGGCGTTCAGCGTATTGTCGGCGAAATCGTTCATGAAGATGCGATTTTGAGAATCCCCCACCACGATCCCGACGCGGCAGTCGTGGACGGTATTTCCAACAATCCGGTTGCAGGAAGAAGACCGGGCATCGATCCCGGCTCCACCCTTGTTTGCATCAACGGTATTGCTGTAAATATAATTGTCAGCCGTTTTTACAACAGATATCCCTCCTCCTGTAACAGCGTTATTCTCGACAAGGTTGTCATAAGACTCTGAAAGGACAATGTCGCCATCCAGTATCGTGTTCCCGGAGATTGTAATCTTTGTCCCCCTGAATACCCGGACACTGCCCTCATCCAGCGTGTTGCCGGTGATCTCTGTTCCACCGCTTCTGACGCCCAGATTGATATCGCCACCGCCGACGATGTTGTTCCTGATGACGTTCTTGCTGGAGAGCACCTTTATTGCAGCATTCGAGGACTTTGAACCCGGATTTCGAACGGAAAAACCCTCGAAGGTAACGCTGTCTGAGAGGATGGTTACAACACTCCCTTTCCCCCCACCATCGATGACAGGAGGACCGCCCCCGCTGTCCACGCCCCTGAGGGTCAGCGGCACGGCGATCTGCAGCGAGCCGCGGTAGGTGCCGCTCTTCACCTCGATTACGTCCCCGGGGGACGCCGCATCCACGATATCCTGGAGGTCGTCACCGTCAGAGACAACCCGGGCGTCCCATCCCTGTACTCCCGAAGAGAGCAACGCCAACAACAGGATAGACACTATTGATAAAAATCTCCCATTCACACTCATCCGCACCCCTGCCCGACAAAATACGAATATATCCGAATATACCGCCATAAAATCCACGGATTTTCCTGTAAATCATTTCATACACGCTCATCGACGACAATGCACATACCCACCGCATCCACTACTGTGCAGGCCATGAAAAGCAACTCGTTCGGGATTTTTCTCCGCATATGCCCCCTCCTCAAAAAGAACGGGAATAGTCAGGCAAAAATCTGCAAAAAATCCACCCTCAGGTAGCGATCTTCTCCTTTTCTTCATACTCCCCCCCATCTACACCGGCTAACTCTATACAACAATATTTAAATATATCGTGGGGTCCGGGCAGCAGGACAATATCCAGAAATGGCTCTGTTAAATGCTTCACAAAACCCGTAGATATTGCCCGATTATCGACGGAAGTACTTGATATGGCCCCTACCAGGAGCTTTTCAACAGGGCCGCAAAAATAGCATTTAACCCGGGTAACTGCAATGGCCACGGGCCACTTACCCCTGCGAGATAAAAGAGTGTTCGCGGACGATATTCCTCACCCCCCCCCCACAAAAAGAGGATGAGTTTCGGTCTGCCCTTTTCGTGAAAGGCCGCTGCAGGAAAGGACTACAGCCGCCGGTAATACACCTTCGGCATATCGGGATCGTTCTCGTGGAAGAGGCCCTTGAGATCGATCAGGACCGACCGACCGTTCAGATAGGTGCTGAGGTCCTGGACGGTCATCTTTCTGAACTGCTCGTGGGCGACCGCGGCGATCACACAGTCAAATTTCCCCTCCATCTCGTCCAGCGCCCTGACCCCGAACGCCTCCACCTCGCGCCTGCTCAGCAGGGGGTCGTAGCCATAGACATTGACACCGAAACTCTTCAGCTCCTGCACCACCTCGCGGACCGGGCTCTCGCGAGTGTCCGGGACATCCTCTTTGTAGGTGAGGCCCATGATCAGGGCATCAGATCCCTTGATCACCTTTCCAACATCGTTAAGGCCCCTTATCGCCATATCAGCAACATATTCGGCCATATGATCGTTGATCGCCCGCCCGGCAAGGATCACCTGGGGGTGATACCCGAGCTCTTTCGCTTTATACACCAGGTAATAGGGGTCGACCGGGATGCAGTGCCCGCCGACAAGACCGGGATTGAACCTGATGAAGTTCCATTTTGTGGAAGCGGCTTCGAGAACGGCCTGCGTATCCATGTTCATTTTGTGGAAGATGATCGTGAGTTCGTTCATCAGGGCGATGTTGAGGTCCCGCTGGATGTTCTCGATCACCTTTGCGCCCTCTGCCGTCCTGATGTCCTTCGCCCGATAAACAGTGGTGATCAGCCCGTATAACGCTGATAAGGCGTTGGTCGTCTCTTCGTCCATACCGGAGACGATCTTGGTGATCCGGTCGAGCGAGTGGGCCTCGTCGCCCGGATTTATTCGCTCGGGAGAGTAGCCGATCTTGAAGTCGACGCCGCACCTGAGCCCTGACTCCTTTTCCAGGATCCTGCAGACCAGATCCTCGGTCACACCCGGGTACACCGTCGATTCGAGCACCACGACCGCTCCCGGTTTCAGGTTTTTCCCGACGGTCGAGGCAGCGGACTCGACATAATAGAGATCCGGTTCTCTGGACTTTTTCACCGGCGTCGGGACGCAGATCAACACAAAATCAGCCTCCCTGATAAGAGAGGGGTCGGTCGTGAAAGCGATGGCGTCGTTTTTGTTCTTGAGTGAAGCGATCTTCGCCCCGTCAACGTCGTAACCGATCGTCTTTATGTGTCGGGAAAAGGCCTCTGCAAGAGGAAAACCTACATATCCCAGTCCGACTACGCAAACAGTTTTGTCTCTGATATCATCTGGTACGTGAACCATATCGTCCCCCCGGACCAACAGGGAGATACTCAAATTAATATATAAATATTTGCATTATTTGATGACCAGATGCAGCAAAACTATGCCTGATAAAACATCCTGCAAGACAGATATCCGAATCTAAACTCCTCTAAGAGTTCAATAGAGGCAGGGATGATAAAGAACCCTCTTTATTCATTCAGTATCTCACGGAGTAGAGATGGCCTCGCTCACCGTAAAATCTATATAGAGGCCCTATCTTCTCCACGGCGCACCTGACCTCCGTCTCTCCCGGGGAGAGATCGGTCACCACCACCGCCCCGTCATCGGCCCGGTCAGACCGGAAGGTGAGGGTATGATTGTACCGGCACGCCTGCAGGTCGACATAATAGGTGGTCTCGTCGATCTGTCCGGTCCGGATCGCAGGTCCGTCGAGATGCCAGGCAGACGCCTCCCCGAGGGTCATAAACGCCACCCCTTTGTCCCCGAGGTAGTCTATCACCCCCTCGAACTGCTCTGTTCGGGTGGTATTGAGAGTCCCGTCATCGTTAAGAAATGTCCAGTCATGCAGGTACAGGAGATAATACTCCTCAGAAGAAGCCTCGAACTCCTCAAAACTCCGGGTGAACTCCTCGAAACTCCGGTGGGACACCATGGTGTATCCGGTCTCATATTCGAAACTGCTGATGAAATTGGTCAGATAACACGGATAACCGATCATATCGGTGATGGTGGTATAGCCAAGCATTCTGGCGGCACGGGAGGTGTCAGCATTCCCGCTCCCCTGGGGGGGCACGAAGGATACCGGGCGGCAGTCCAGCACCTCCGTCATGATGGCGGTGCTGCATTCGATCAGCCTGTACTGCTCATCATACGGCAGGGGAAAGAACGCCTCATGCGCATACCCGTGGGTCGCAAATTCCACCCGGTTTCGATCGAGCGTATTCAAAAAATCGACGGTAGCAGGGTTGTCGGAGAGGTGCGCCGGGATTATCGAAAGGGTGATGCTGATGTCTTTTTCCTCTGCAAGATCGGCAATCCACCGGAGGGAGGACAGGGAAGTATCGGCACCGATGTCGTCGTCCCGTATGATGACTTTCTTCGCATAAAAGGGGTTGTCCTGGTCCATGGAAGTCATCATCAGATACCCGGTTTCCAGATCTTCGCTCCATTTCGTATGGAGCAGGGCCGTCTGGTGGATCAGTGCATACGAAGTGAGGGCCAGCATGCCGGCAAGAAATACCACCAGAAGGATGAGAATCACCGCTTCTGCCTTTCTGAGCCCGGTCTGCCCCTGCCCCAGAGATCTTTTCCTGGCAACGATGAGCAGGAGCCCGAGAGCGAGGAGGATCGTCCCGGGAACCAGTAGCAAAACAACGATCCCACGGAGATCCAGGTGCGGGAAGGTGCCGGCAAAACCCGGGGCTATACCGGCGACGGCAATGATGAAACCCGCCAGAAAAACCCCCCCATAGAATCGGCGGCGATCATCCATCATCCTCCCTCCCTGTTTCCGCCAATATATATGCTTTTTGAAGCATGCAGATCCTGCAGGAGCCGGACCGAAAAAGAGGAAAATTGACAATATTCAACTTTTTTTATTTTTTCATATAATATGGTCGTTTCACCTCACGCCGCGCCGTCCTCCCTGACCGGCGAGTGGCAGGCGGCAGGCGGCATGATAGCCGCAGATCACCTGTATGCTCTCACCAAAGGCGGCGTCGAGCGCCGGATCGCCGGTGTCCACGAAGAGAAGAGGAGTGGCTGCACATTTCTGCGGGGTCGCCACCACGATCACGTTTTCCGGGCCCGCGGCACGGACGACCGCAGGGCTGATCTGCTGGGTCCCCCGCCCCAGCACCGAGCCCTGAGCCCCTATGGGGCTGACGATGATCCGGCAGCGCCCGGCCGTACCTACATGGGCGAGAAGGGTGCGTTCGTCTGCATCGGCGGCCACAACCCGGCCGTCCCTGATCACATCCACACCGAGGAGCGTCTTTGGAAGGCCGAGGGCCCGGGCGATCGCCGCGGTGGTGCTGCCCGCACCGAGAACAGTGGTGCCGCCGCTCAGGATCAGGTCGGCCATAAACCGGGCGATGCCGTCCAGGGCCGCAGACTCGTCCCCGGAAATGACGGTCTTCGAACCCTGGACCAGCCCCCTCAGGGTCGGAGTGCGCACCAGGGCATGGAGGCGGGCCCGCAACTCTCCCCTCCGGTAGGCATCCTCGTCGATATCCATCACCTCGGCCTCCCGCAGATCGAAGGCGCCGGTAAGGATGGCGGCGACCTCACCGGGCCTGAGCGCAAAGACCCCGGAGAACATCTTTACACCGGCAGGAATGCCCAGGATCGGGGTCCCACCCGCGGCCGCCGCCACGTCCCGTGCCGTCCCGTCCCCGCCGCAGAAAAGGATGATATCGGCGCCATGCGCCACAAAGGCATGGACAGCACCCAGGGTGTCGGCGGCGGTGGTCCCGTCGGCTTCAGGTCGATAGACGACCTGGTAGTCGTATATCCCGGCCTGCTCAAGGGCTTCGGCACCCATCGGCGCGGCAGAGGTGACAAAACGTATGCCTGAACCCCGCAGAGGAGCCAGCGCTTCGACCGCACGCTCGCGGGAAACCGGCACGGCCCCGCGGCGGGCGGCCTCGGCGACCATCCCATCGGTGCCCTTCAGGGCGACCGTGCCGCCGAGACCCGCAACAGGGTTGAGGAGAAAACCGACCAGCATACCTATCTCTCTCCCCGGGGAGCGATGAAGCCTTCGCGGCAGGATCGTCGGGCCTGCCCGCCCCTCTTCGTGCAAAAACGGACCGGTTGAAAGTCTGCGATAGGGTTATATAGTGGCAATATACTATCCGGGGAATTGACCGTTGATACGCGATATGCCGCCAGAAATCGGCAGGCGCCAGCAGTCGGAGAGGGAAGATAGCATGTGTATGGAGGGGCACAGTGCCAGGTGTGAGAATGCGTTATCGGATCTTTCAGGAACGTCGTCAAAAGTCTCTGTGGTCATCCCCCTCTACAACAAACGCCCCTATATCGAACGGACAATTCGCTCCGTCCTCTCCCAGACCATTCAGGACTTCGAGATCGTCGTCGTCGACGACGGGTCGCAGGATGGCGGCGCCGATATTGTCAGAGCGATCGACGACCGGCGCATCCGCCTGATCAGTCAGGAAAACCGCGGCGTCTCCGCTGCAAGAAACCGCGGGGTGCATGAGGCGACTTCAGACTTTATTGCATTTCTGGATGCAGACGACGAGTGGAGGCCCACCTTCCTCGAAACGATCCTGAGACTGCGGATGCGCTATCCTGGAGCAGGGATCTACGCAACCGACCGCCTGAACTGCAGACCTGACGGCAGGACGAAAGCCTGCCGCTATATCAGGATCCCGCCGGCCCCGTGGGAAGGATTGCTGCCAGGATATTTCATCACCGCAGGGTCTTCAGATCAACCGATCTGCTCCTCTGTGATAGGCATACCAAAACAGGTGCTCGAAGAGGTCGGAGGGTTCCCGGTGGGGGTCAGAATCGGGGAAGACCTCATCACATGGTTCAATATCGCCCTGAAATACCCGATCGCCTTCAGCAGGGAGATCGGTGCGGTCTACCACATGGAAGCTGAAAACCGCACCGATAAACAGGCCAGGGATAAAACGTGGAGACTTAACCTGATAACGAGAATAGAGGAGGCGATCAGGAACGGCGAGGTGCCCGTGGAAAAAATAAACGAGGTGCAGGAGTATCTGGCCGTCTACCAGATCGGCATGGCATGGCACTATATACGCTCGGGCAGGACCGGGGAGGCGCGCACTATCCTATCCAGGTGCAGGACAGAACTGCTGAAAAAGGATAGGAGGGTGATGTATTTCCGCACATTTCTACCGGCGCCGTTCAGATGATCCACCGGGGCGCCTGATCACGCCTTCAGGGGCGTTCATCGGCATATGTGACGGTATACTCCTCTCCTGGATACGCAAGCGGGAATTGATCGACGCCTGATGATTCCCCTACCATATAGGCATCTTCAAGAACGCCGTCCCCGTCCATGTCAGTGCCGGTGTGGTCATCCCAGTAATTGCCAGGAGTGCCGACAAATGCGGAGCCGTTGAAGAGGTACGTCACCGGATCCGAAGACGACCAGAGATCGCAGCCTCCGGAGAGATCAACCGATGCAACGTGTACCGTATTATTAACGAAGGTGTTCAGATAGACCTGATTGGCAGACTCACCGGTCCTGAACCCGCACCCGCAGTCCCTGATTACATTGCCCGCGATGATGTTGCAGAACGATCGCCGCACATCGACGGCGCACCCGTCAGGGTTGTCCGAGATAGTATTGTTGAAGAAGGCGCCATCAGCGACGTTCACCAGAGTGAGTCCCCCCCCGGCGATCAGATTGTCCCTGACCGTCAGGTCATAGGAGCGGTAGAGTGCAATGCTCCCGTTCAGGAGGATATTCCCGCGAACGGTCATGACCGTACCGAACACGATGGTGATATTTCCCCCTTCAAGGACGTTATCGCAGATCGAATTGCCCCCGCTGCGGACAGTCAGCAGGATATCCCCCCCGATGATCGTGTTGTTTGAAATGACATTCCTGTCCGAGAGAACCGTGACGCCAGAGCCGTTCACCACAAACCCATCCAGCGATATGCCGGCCCCCGAGAGGGTGAATAGACTCCCGGAACCGTTGCCGCACACCACCGGCATTCCACCGCCGGTATCGATCCCGCGGAGTTCCAGCGCCCTGTCCACGTCTATGGTCTCATAATAGGTGCCGCTCTCTACCAGCACCTGATCGCCGGGGTTCGCCCGCGCCACCGCCTCTCCGATACTCCCGCTCTCGTTGACGATGTGGATCGTCGGAGCACCCGCTACGGTCTCATCATATAGCCACGGATCCAGGGTTTCATCGACGATATGAATATCCTCTGCATACACCGCCGGCGTCAGGCAGAAGAGCAGCATCACACCGGCAAGAAGCAGTCCCCCCATTGCTTTCATGCTTCCTCCTCATCTCCGAGGATACACCTGTGCATCACATTATTTATACCCATCGCGCACCCGGAGAGGAGAGAGAAGCGCCATTCTTTGCCGGCACAGTCAATTGAAGCGTTCAAACACGTTTTTAAGAGTCAGTGCGTTCGCATCGTACGAGAAACACTCGTTGAATTTTTTTCTGGCCGAAACGCCCATCTGCTTCGCGATATCCGGGTTATCCACGATGAAACGTACGGCGTCAGCCAGCCGGTCCGGATCTTCGGGCTCCACGACCCACCCGCACCCGTCAAGGATCTGGGGGAGCGACGAGACCGCCGTGGCAATGATGCTCTTCTCCATCGCCATCGCATCAAAGATCTTCGCCGGAACCTGTCCGGCCGTTGCATCGTTTTTCTGCTGCGGGATCACAGCGATATCTGACATCGCAAGAAATTCCGGGATCCGTGCAAAGGGTTGCATGCCATATGCCAGAAATCGCGGGCCGAGGACCTGGCTGGCGTGCTCGGCCAGCGCCTGGCAGTACGGGGTGGCGTCCATCCCGACGATGGCGAGGGTTACATTCCGATCATCGAGACGGCGAACCGCTTCGACAAGAGTCTCCATACCTTTATGCGGCCTCGGACTCCCGAGAAAGAGGAGGACCGAGGTGTCGGGATCGATCCCGAGGTTCTCCCTGATACGAGCCCGGTCGTACCCGGACGGCTGGAACAGATCTGCATCCCTGGCGTGCCAGACGATCTCCCCGCCGTATTTTTCCTGAAGAAACGGACTTGAGACGGTGATGCTGTCCGCAGTTCCAATCAGGCGCTCGCAGACGCCGCGCCCGAGGACTGAACCTATCTGAAACGGGTAGAGGGCGGAGTAGCCGAGAAGCCGCGCTCTTTCGCCCACGGAGAGGGTGCGGATCTCCTCGTTCATCAGCCCCGTGTCCCAGTCGTCGATGTCGAGGACCAGCGGCGTCTTTCTGGCGATCCTGGCCAGAAGACCGGCCCCGAAACTCGTAGAAAGGGGTTTGACCGCATAGACGACGTCGCCGTCGGCCATCTCGCCAAGGGTGCGGAGATGGGTGCGGAGGTGTACCGCCCCCCTGACCGGGAGCGCTCTGCGGGGGACGCTCATATCATCGGCAAGCGGCTCCCAGATCCCGCCGTCGAGGACCGGACCGACGATCTCCACCTCATAATGGCGCATGAGCATCTTTCCAAGCAGATGCGCACGTGAAAGGACGTTCTGCGAGAGGTTCGGCACCAGTATCGAGATCTTCACAGGAATACCCCCGGGCGTGCCGTCCACATCATTGCCGTCTCTCCCCGCCCCCCGCAAACAATCTCAGGATCTCTCATGATGCCCCCGAAAACCGGTGAATTCCAGCCAGCCCTCCGTGAGGTCCATCCCCTCCGCGAGCTCGAAGATAGGAACGTAACCGAGGAGCTGCTGTGCCTTATCGATCGAAACCTCTGTCTTTGCCTGATAATACCGGATCTCCTTCTCCGAAAGCGGTGCCACCGGCAGATCGCGGCACACAGGATCGCCGGGATCAGGCCGCCGCCTCCCTGAGGCGAGTTTTTCCCCGCGTGTTCTGATGGACCGGGGGAGGAACGGACGGCACCGACCGGTCAGGCAGGCGGTTGCAGGCGAAGAGATCAGATCGCGGATCAGGCCGGGATGCTTCGTGAGGGCGGTACCGATCTCTCCCGGGACCCGCAGCGCCAGCCTGACGGGATTCTGGTCTTTCCGGGATTTTTTCAGGTAGCGTCCGGCTTCCTCGGCGGTCATGGGAACCGTTGCCGCCGCCCCGATCATCTTCTCGTAGGACCCGAAAAAGTCCTTCCAGGTGACGGGACGCCGGGCAGAAACGAGAAACGCCTCGCCCGCCGCCTCCTTCCTGACGGCCGCAAGGATCATCGCCTGTATCACATCGTCCACATACACGGCATTGCAGAAGCCTTCGCCGTTGTCCACCAGGATCATCTTCCCCCTGGAGAGTTTCTGGATCGGGCCGCAGGTCCATGCCGGGGCTCCCGGGCCGTACACCACCGTCGGCTGAACGACCGACACCGAAAGACCGTGCCTGCGTGCATGCTCAAAGACCAGATCCTCGGCCTCGCGTTTTGAATCGGCGTAGACCTCATCAGAGCGTTGCCTGGGGGCTTGCTCGTCAAGTCTGCCGTCAGGGGTCTGGCCGTACACCGAGAGGGTGCTGACATGGACCACCCGCCCGACACCCCGCTCGCGCGCCGCCCTGAGCACATGCTCGGTCCCCTGCACGTTCACCTGCCGCCGCTGTGCCGGCGTCCCCCCCTTTCCCTTCGCGCAATGGAAGATCACGTCACAGCCCTCGGCGGCCCGCAGAACGGCCCCGTAATCGGTGACATCGCCGGGGACCATCTCGATCGGAAAGCGTGCGATATGCGACGCCCTGGTGAAATTGCGCACAAGAGCCCTGACATCGGCGCCGCAGTCCCGGACCAGGCACTCGATCAGGCGCCCGCCGATAAACCCGGTGCCGCCGGTGACCAGAACTTTTTTGTTTTTAAGAAGGGCGGCATCTCCGGTCCTCAGGAAGACCTGCGGCGCCCAGGGGAGATCGAGGGGGTGCCGGCGGAGATAACACTCTTCGATCAGCGCAACAGAACGGCGCCCCTCCTCGCCGGTCACCAGCGGTTTATGTCCGTTTCTAGCCGCCCCGACCCAGTCGGAGAGCTGGTCGCAGAAGAGGCGGTACGGGATCGGGAGGGCGCCGGCCGCGGCGGGATCCTGCCTGACCGTTGTGCCGGATACGCCGATATCATCCCCTTCAGGGAAAAATGAGAGACGGTTGCCTTCCAGATCGACCTCCACCCATCCTTTCTCTCCCCTGATGATCGCGGTGTTGCGAAGATTGCGCGTACGGCTAATTTCAACCGTTCCTTCGGCACCGCTCCTCATCTTCAGGTCGAGCCTGCAGTTGGCCTCCACCCCGCCGTAGCAGTCGTCGCGATACTCCACCGATTCGTAATCCCCGAGCCACCAGAGGAGGGAATCGAGCGTATGAACCCCGATATCCATGAGCACGCCGCCCCCTGCCGCCTCCCGCCTGAAGAAAAAGTCAGATGCGGCAGGCCAGCCAAAGACATGCCCCTCCCTGATATCAAACGAGGTGATCGTTCCCAGGGCGCCGTTGTCGATCAGGTTTTTCACCAGGCGGTGCGAGTCCAGAAAACGGCGCATCAGACCGACGGCGAGTTTCACGCCGTGCTCTTGTGCGGCCGCGATCATCAGGTCGCAGTCGGCCGCGGTGAGGGCCATCGGCTTCTCCACCAGGACGTCCATCCCCTGACTCATCAGGTCCACGGCCACACGGGCATGGAGAGCATGAGGCAGGGCGATGATCGCCGCATCGGCCTTTCCCCCGATGAAGCGGTAATCGTCCATCACCTCACCGACCCCGAACTGTTCGGCCAGTCTGCGGGCACGCTGAAGATTTCGGTCCACCAGCACCGTCACCTCGACGTCCCTGCACCTGGACGCCGCAGGAAGATGGTTCAACTCTGCAACAGCGCCGCACCCTATGACTGCTAATCTCAATGGCGTGAATACCCCCCGTATGGCATGTGTTGTATCGGTGCTCCTGCCATAGCCATTCCTCATATATGAACATTTTTCTCCTGTCCGCTCCCGTCATGACGGAGGGGCCGGGAAAAGACGGAGTATTTTCAGAAATACTCCTGAGTATCGCGGAAAAATACAATCGCCGGCGGCGAGGAGACGCATCCTGCATGCGGTGCCCGAAAGGAGGCCGCCAGGAATACCCTGCCGCACAGGATACGGGGTCGCCAGATGAACAGATGTTAAGAGGACGCATTTTCACCTCAGGGGCCGTGTACGCCGCAATCATCCGGGAGAGGAGGTGAAAGAGATTCATTTCGGCGCCCTGATACGGTTCGGCCCGGCAGAGGCGCCGACGATATGCCGGACGACCGATTTTATCTCTTCTACAGACCTGCTGTCCACCACCATGATCACAGCGATGTAGACCATGACCCCGAGGACGATCGACGAGACCAGGGAGGCGCTCCCCGACATATACCATCCGCTGACGCTCAAGAAGAGCCAGACGGCGGCCACCATCACCCCGGAGCCGATGGCGGCCGGGAGGACCGCACGGACAATAGCGGCGTATTTGAGCCCGATGAGACGGTTGGCAATGGTTTGAATGACAAAGAAAAGACCGCAGAACGCCAGCGTGATGGCAGCGGCAACACCGGTGATCCCGAAGGTCATCCCCAGATATATCGCAAGAGAAATGACGAAGACGGAGAGGATCTCATATCTCACATAGAGGTCGGGCCGGCCCTTGCCCATCAGGACCGGGTTCGCGTTGGCTTCGACTGACTTGAGGATCCCGTACACGGAGAGGATCTGCAGGGGCAGCACCATCGGGACCCAGTTCTCTCCGATGACGACCGGGATGAAGACCGGTGCGACGACGGCAAGGCCGGCAAGCATCGGAAACGTCATCAAGGAGGTGTAACTGACCGTCTTGAGATAGCCGAGCCTGATCTGTTCGTTGTCGTCCTGGATCGCCGAGAAGGCCGGGAAGGTCACCCGGCCGATGATCCGTGATATCCGCCTGAACGGAAAGACCGCCATCTGGAAGGCAAGGGTATAGAGGCCAAGAGAGGTTGCGTCAAGAAATTTTGCGATGAGGAGGTAGTCGATATTCGTGTCGATATAGCCGAGGATCTGCGATCCCATCGCGTTCTTCCCGTAGCCGAAGAGATCCAGAAAACTCTCCCGGTCCAGGATCCTTGACGGCCGCCAGGGGCAGAGCACCCACAACAGAGCAGAACTGCCGAGACTCGCCATCACCGAGCCCAGGACAAGGCTCCAGACGCCGTAGCCCAGGATGGCCAGGACCAGGGAGACGATTCCGGCTATGCCGGCCGTCCAGATCTCGGTGATGGCGATCTTCCTGAAGTCGATCCTCTTCATCAGCATGGTCCTGTGGACGATGCCGAACGAGCCGAAGATAAAACTCAGGGAGAGGACGACGACGATCGAGCGCAGCAGGGGTTCGCCGAAGAACCCGGCGATGAATGGAGATGCGAGGACGGCCAGGGCAAAGAGACCGCCGCCCAGCATGAGGCCCACCCAGAAAGCGGTGGAGAGGTGCTTCTCTGTGATCCCTTTTTTCTGGATGATGGCGGCGCTCAGACCGATGTCGTTGACGGTCTCGATGAACATCGTGAAGACGAGCGCCATGCCGAGGAGGCCGAAGTCTTCAGGAAAGAGAAGGCGGGCCAGCAGGATCTTTACGAGAAACTGTAATCCCTGGGATACCACCTGCGATACGCCCGACCAGCTGATCCCCCTGACGGTCTGGATTTGAAGACTTATCAAAACCCCCCCATACAATATTCTTCCGGCACGCCGTCCAGAGAGGGGTCGGCGCCGGCAGATAGGTTTCGAGCAGTGTAGAGAGGATGATGATATTTAAGTATTGTGCCATTACCAGAGTGACAGGGAAACGGGGAGAAGATTATTTTGCTTTGAGAGAGGGTTAGTTCCTGATTCCAGAGAGCATACGTGCTTTTCTGGAGAGACGGTCACTGAGCGGCGGGGCGATCATCCGGGAAAACGCCTTTGTGTCCTGATCTCTTGTAACCCCGAACCGACTGATCCCGTAGAGATCCGACCCTGCGGCGGTGCGGGGATTTACTTCCAGGGCACAGGCATACCCCGCCTCCCTGGCGGCGAAAACCTCTCGTGGAGAATATTTTCCCCAGGGGTACGACAGGGAAAGAAAGGTCTCTCCAAACCTGATCAGCGCTTCTTTTGAATCGTCCAGCTCCCTGCGGAGCGCCAGGGCGTCGAGTGCGGGAAGGTTTGCATGCGAATGAGTGTGGCTCCCGAGCCCGATCCCGCAGGACCGGATGGAGAGCACGTCGTCTTCATCCATCAACCGTGCGTCGGGTGAGTGCTCGTTGAACCTCGCCTTCTCCCCGAGCATGCCGGTGACGAGAAAGACGGTGGCCGGGACACCGAACGCTTCAAGCACCGGGAGCGCCTCCTCGACAAAGTCCAGGTAGCCGTCGTCGAAGGTGATGACCGCCTGCATCCCGACACCCGGATCGCTGGTTTTAAGCCCCTCCACCAGCGTGGGGAGCGGGACGATATCGTAGCCCGCATCCAGAAGCCACCCGATCTGCCCGGAGAAAGCCTGCCGTGAAACGGCAAAAGGGTCAGAAGGGGCAGTCGCGGTGATCGAATGGTACATGATGACGATCGGACCCGGAAGGTGCCTGATCTTAAAATTCATTGGATTCTCTCCCTATTTTATCGCCCGAATGCTCAAATGCATGCTGTCGCTCCTTTTTCAACAGGGTCGGGTAATTGTCGTGCACCCTCCCGACCACCCGCGCCGGGACACCGGCGGCGACGGCGTTTTCAGGGATGTCAGAGAGCACAACGGCGTTTGCGCCGATCATCGCATTGTTCCCGATCGTCACCGGACCCAGGATCTTCGCACCGGCCCCGAGCATCACGTTGTCGCCGATCGTCGGGAACGTTCTCCCGTTCTTTCTCTTCCCGGGCACCTGCCCGAGGGTGACTCCCTGGTACACGGTCACATTGCGCCCGATCTTCGAGGAGTAGCCGATGACGATGCACTGGGCATGGGGGATGAAGAGACCGGCACCGATCTCCGAGCCTGTGGAGATGGCGATCGCGTTTAAGATGCGGTTGAGTATGTTCAGAAGGGGGAGGAAGAACCCGAGGTTTTTTTCTCTGGTCTTCCTCGCCAGGCGGTAAAAGAAAACGGCCCTATAGCCCCTGTGCATGAGGGCGTATCTGAGTACGATATACCCGGACCGTATGCGCCCATAGGAAACGGCGGTTTCCGGTCGCCTGAGATAGGGCAGGAGGTCCTGCATATAATCAGACACCGGGCACGCCTCCACCGCCGGGGTGCCCCCCTCATGAACCCATTGTACGGCAAAACCCTGAGAACCGTCAGGGTAGCCCGGACATTCTTCCTCCACCTGCGGGGCACTGCCACGTATCAAAGCCATAGAGACCGGTCTCCATATATGCTCAATTATCCCCCGCCATCCACTCTTCGCTCAGATAGGTTGACGGGAATCTCACCAGGCCCCATGCCATGAAGCCGCGGGAAGATCCTTTGCGGTCCTGTCTGCCGTGCGCCGGTGACCTG
The DNA here is from genome assembly GCF_000275865.1 of Methanofollis liminatans DSM 4140. Lineage (NCBI taxonomy): Archaea > Methanobacteriati > Methanobacteriota > Methanomicrobia > Methanomicrobiales > Methanomicrobiaceae > Methanofollis > Methanofollis liminatans. The sequence goes on from NZ_CM001555.1 coordinate 59,250, forward strand.
ACAAATGCCGGCATCGTCGCAGCTGACATACGCCTGCGTGTCAGTGCAGGCACCCGACATATAATAGTTTCTCACATGCCCGGGGTCATGGAAGACGGAACAGGACAGAAAGGGAGAGAGGCCGCCCCATCTCTCCCTCAGCCAGAGTGTTTGCGTTTCTGTTTTTCCGTTCATCTCAAACCCCTTCTCCGCACCGTCGGTTCACGCGACGGCCCTGAGGGTCCGGGGGCCGGTCATCCGGTCGATCCCGGGAGCGGCCTGACGAGCGGGATTATCCGTCCCCCTATCGCAATCAGGCAGGCGGACCTGTGGAGCAGGGCCGTTCCACCACCAACCGGATATATCAGGACATGAGTATAGGGGGTCATATCAGAGAGACGGCACCCATGACCCGGTCGATAGCAACCGTTATATTTCTCGTCGTCACGGCAGGCATCTGTTTGACACAGGCGACAGGCGCAGTGACGCTCTCCGTAGCCGCCGCTGACAGTTCACCTGAAGAAAAACGATATGCAGATCGTTTCTGCGACGGGACCGGGGACCAGATCGAGATCCAGAAAGCAATAAACGATCTTCCCGGAGAGGGGGGCGAGGTCGTTCTCCTCTCCGGACACTTCAGGTGCGATGACACCATCAGGCTCCGCTCCGGCACCATGCTCTCGGGGAAGGGCGCCGGCATCACCGTGCTCGACTTTACCAGAGGGACGATCTATCTCAGAGACATCAGGGGCGTGGTGGTCAGGGACTTCGGCACGACCGGCAGCGGATCGGTATGGATCTATAACAGCAACGTCGTTCGCGTGCGCAACGTCTCCGCTACCACCGATACCTCTGCACACGGGGCATTCTGGATTTATGCGCACAACGCCGTCGTCGACGATATCGAGTTCGTAAACTGCACCGCCCTGAACTGTTCACGCCACGGTTTCATCAACAACGGCGAAGGGACCACGAAACTGGTGAAAAATGTCAGGTATATCAACTGCACAGCCATAAATTCCGGGCTGTTCGAGCGTTACAACCCCTGGTCCACCGGATTCGATCTCGCAGAGAACAGTGATCTCGAGAACTGCGTGGTCAGCGGGTGCCTGGCCGAGGGGTCCTGGGAGTCAGGGTTCCATATCGAGAACAACCCCGCGAAGATCAACGTTTTGATCGAAAACTGCATCAGCCGCAATAACGGACAGAGGGAAAACGCCGATTTCGGTGCCGGTTATCTTATATCGGGCGATGTCACCCTGAAGAACTGCATCTCCGAGAACAACAGGCGGGGATATTATGTGGTAACGGCCCGGACGCCCGGACATCCGGTGATCACAGACTGCATGGACCGGGGTTCAGGCCAGAGTTATGTGCTGAAAGATACGGCAGAGATCCGTATCCAGAATAGTTCAAGCATAGATGCCTCGAACATGGGCATTTCAGTCATCAGATCAAAAAATATCACGATCAGCAACTTTACCCTTAAAAACGCCGCACATGAGAATATCATCTGTCATTCCCTGGGGATACCCCTGCAGGAGTCCGAATCCGGGTATCATGAGCTTCATAACATTGGAGGAATGTACAGTTGCGGCATAAGCGTTGAAATGAGCAAAAATGTGATGTTTTCTGGAACTATCGCAGAAAAAGAATCTGAAGAGCCAGGGACGCCGGGATCCATCATCAGAAAGGGCGTCATCGCAGCCATAATCGGTTCAATAGTGCTTTATTTCGCGTACCGCACATTAAAAAAGGTTAAAAATATATGATTGCCCATTTAAATTCTCAAATAACAACAGAGGCCCTAAATTTAACCGCGTATTAGAATGTATGATATACCGAGAAGCAAAAAGAGAAACAGAAATCCAGAAATTGCCAAAATATACTAAAAACATCATAATACGAAAAAATTGCCATTTTTGATATTGCGATGATTTCCGAGGGCACATCCGAGAAGCAACATTAAAAAATAAATTCAAATATATAAATTATACGCAGACCACATTATAGCATTATATACGAATTATATTAAATGAACAAAAATTATGAGATAGATTCTATTATCCTGCGCGACAGGATCCGAGAACGGTTGGCACCACAACACATTCGAATAGATAATATCAATTTAATTAACTAAAATGTCCTTAAAAAAACACATATCGAGATAATAGAACATTAATAAAAATTTTTAAAGGATTAAGACTTCAAAAATCAATAAAATTTTAAATTATACGATTAAATCGACAAATTAGAGTTAAAAGACTATATTAAACAATATTTTTGTAAAACTAAATTGTTATTGACCTTTTATCTGCCAAAAAATCAAAATATGATGCTAAAATGAATGAATCAAAATAGAAATATTTAAGTTAATATTGTATGAAAATAAATGTGCCCGGGGGGGAAGATGAAAATAGAGGAATTGATATGGGGATCAGGCCAACGCTAAAACTGTTGTTTGCAGCACTCATGCTCGTCTGTCTCGCACAGGCAGCCAGTGCGGCAACGGTCCATGTCGCTGCAAGCGACAGCACGGCTGAACTGAAAAGTCAGGCTGATTATATCTGCGACGGGTATAATGACCAGATAGAGATCCAGGCGGCAATCAACGCACTGCCAGCCAGCGGCGGCGAAGTGGTCCTGGCAGAGGGCAAATTCAGCCTCGGATCATCTGTCACGTTAAAGTCGAACACTGTTTTGAGAGGAGCAGGAGAGGAAAAAACGATCCTGACATTCTCATCAGGCAGAGTGGATATCTCAGGCGTGCAGTATGTCACCGTCGGTGACTTCAAACTCCTCGGGACTGGAGCAGTTTTCATCAAGAACGCAAAGCACATCACGGCCGAGCGGATCTATGCGTACGACATCTCCAATGTCCAGTGGGGCGCCTTCCAGGTAAGAGCGGACAGCTATGTCACCGAAGACATCAAGCTGATCGACTGCACCGCCGATTACATTGCACGTCACGGATTTGTTAACGACGGAACCAACGGTGGCCTGATAAAAGATATGCAGTTTATACGCTGCAAGGCGCTCAGCTGTGGTCTTCACAACAGGATCACGGCAGAGTGGGGAACCTGGGTGACCGGTTTCGATATCACGGAGACCGTCGATATCGAGAATGTCCTGCTTGACTCCTGCGTCGCGGACAACAACTGGGAATCGGGCTTCCACATCGAGTACTTCCCCAAAAAGACAAATGTAACATTCATAAACTGCCTTTCCACAAACAACGGCAGGGTCAAGCAGTACTCAAACGATGAGAAGATCTGGATGGCCGGCTACACCGTTTCCGGTGACGTCACCCTGATCAACTGCACGGCCGAGAACAACATGAAGGGGATCTTCTTCAACACCGGCCACTGGGCAGCTGGCGGCGTATTTGTCGACGTCCCCGGCACTCCGAAGTTCATCAACTTCCATGATGACGGCTCCAACATCGGCCTCTACATGCTGGGTGCACGCAGAGGCGTGCTGGAAAACTGTGTATTTGAAAACTCGGAGACCTACGCGATCTATGACTACAAGTCGTGGGACATCACGTTCGACAACTGCGATTTCGTGAACCCTGCGGGGGTCAACGGCGTCTACATCCAGAATGTTGTCGCAAACTCACAGGACTGGAGCGGCGTGAACCTCATCTTCGATGAGAATTACCAGTACAACCCGGTTCAGGAGCCAACGCCGGAACCAACCCCTGTGCCAACACCGGAACCAACGCCGGTTCCGACCGAGCCCCTGGCAGTGCCGGGGATCGTCGCGATCGAGCAGTATGACGCCGGCGGCGAGGGCGTCGCATACCACGACACCACCGCAGGCAACCAGGAAAACACCCTCGGAACCGATGACGTCGATATCGTCACCCGTTCATGGTACGACGGCTACCTGATCGGATACATCGACGAGGGCGAATGGATCAACTACACCGTGAACGTCGAGGAGGCAGGGGTCTATGACGTCGAGCTCCTCGTCTACGCAAAGAACGCAGGAAGGACCCTCTCCCTTGCAATCGACGGGGAAGAGGCATGCACCATTGAGGTCCCGGCAGGAGGCGACTGGACGACACCCCTGAACCCGACCGCACAGGTGACCTTCCCGACCGCAGGCGAGCACGTCGTCACGCTGACATTCGCAGGCGGGGACATGAACGTCGGGCCCATGTCGTTCGCACTCGCAGGACCGATACCGGAGCCGATACCGGAGCCGACACCTGAACCGACGCCTGAACCGACGCCGGTGCCAAAAGACGAACCGGTTTATCTTTCGACACCGCTGCCCGGCATCATTGCAGTCGAGCAGTATGACGCCGGCGGCGAGGGCGTCGCATACCACGACACCACCGCAGGCAACCAGGAAAACACCCTCGGAGACGATGACGTCGATATCGTCACCCGTCCATGGTACGACGGCTACCTCATCGGATACATCGCCGAGGGCGAATGGATCAACTACACCGTAAACGTCGAGGAGGCAGGCGTCTATAACGTCGAGTTCCTTTTCTACGCAAAGAGCGCAGGAAGGACCCTCACCCTTGCGATCGACGGGGAAGAGGCATGTAGCGTCGTGGCCCCGGCAGAAGGGTCCTGGACAACACCCCTGAACCCGACCACACAGGTGACCTTCCCGACCGCAGGCGAGCACGTCGTCACGCTGACATTCACAGGCGGGGACATGAACGTCGGGCCCATATCGTTTGCACTCGCAGGGCCGGTCCCCGAACCGGCGCCAGAAGGTATGATGGTACTGCCCGGCATCGTCGCGGTCGAGCAGTATGACGCTGGCGGCGAGGGCGTCGCATACCACGACACCACCGCAGGCAACCAGGAAAACACCCTCAGAGACGATGACGTCGATATCGTCACCCGCTCCTGGAACGACGGCTACCTCATCGGATACATCGCCGAGGGCGAGTGGATCAACTACACCGTATATGTCGAGGCGGCCGGAACATATGACGTCGAGTTCCTCGTCTACACGAAGATCGGGGGCAGAACGCTCAGCCTTGCGATCGACGGAGAAGAGGCATGCACCGTCGAAATCCCGGCTGGAGGAAGCTGGACGACACCGCTGAACCCGACCGCACAGGTGACCTTCCCGACTGCAGGCGAGCATGTCCTCACCATGGCGTTTGCAGGCGGGGACATGAACGTCGGTCCCCTGACATTCGAACGCAGCAATTAAAGCATCATACCGGCCTGCACCGGGGACCCGGAACAACAGGCCGGCCAAGACCTATTTTTTCTGCCTGAGAGGGCCGGGCATGACTGCAGAGCCAGGATGCCGGGAGCAGGTACGCCCCGAAATCATGGCCAGACCGACTTTTCTCCATTATTCTTCTGATTTTCCCCGGATACCGGGAATATATCCTGACTATAATCCGGCACATGAGAAACCTATATATATTGATTGCATATTACTGCTCATCGCCTGGCGGGGGGACGCGGGGCCCGGGGGTATGAGAGCGTGCCGAACGCATCTCTGCCGACGGGCGGCAGGTGCGAGCACGGCCGGACATGCCCTGAAACGGCAGAAGATATCGTCCTGAAAGACCCAAAAGAAACCATTCCAGGTGATGCCGACACGGACGTTCGGCGCAGGACGGTTTTCCCCCCACCACGCAATCCCAGCGGCATTGGAGCCGGGAAGAGGTGATCAGCGTGAGCAATGTCAGAAAACTCCTGTATCTCAGACAGGCGATGCGGAACCAGTGGCTGAAAAAGAAGGAGATCGAAGAGATCCAGAGACGCATGATGCGGGGGATGATCGTGCACGCCTACGACAACGTGCCCTTCTACCACAGGAAGTTCAGAGAGGCAGGAGTTACGCCCGATGATATCCGGACCGTTGAAGATCTCCGGAAAATACCGATAACCACAAAAAAAGAACTCAAAGAGAATTTTTCCGACCTGATCGCCCGCGGGGTCGATCCCTCCTCGTGCTGGATGCCGAGGACCAGCGGATCGACGGGGATACCGCTCAAAGCGGCCTATGGGAGGAGAGACGAAGATTATCAGAAGGCGATCGCACTCAGGCCGAACCTTGCGTGCGGCCAGCACCTCCGGGATCCCTGGGCGGTGCTCACGGCGCCCCACCACATCCTGGACAAAAAACACTGGTTCCAGAAGCTCAGGTTTCTCTCACCCACCTTCATCAATATATTCGCCGACCTGCAGGAGCAGATCAGGCTTCTCGAAGAGATGCAGCCGCGGGTCATCGACGGATATCCCTCGGCGCTCTACCTGCTGGCACGGGAGATGAAGCGGACCGGCAGAAAGACGATCAACCCGGAGATCATCTTCAGCACGGCCGAACACCTCTCGCCCGAGATGCGGGAGGGCATCGAATCCACATTCGGGATCAGGATGTACGACCAGTTCGGGTGCGTCGAGATGGGGCGGACGGCCTGGGAATGTCCCGAACATGCGGGCTACCATATGGACATCGATGCGGTGGTGATGGAGTTTCTCCGGGACGGCGAGCCGGTCGCTTCGGGCGAGCGCGGGGAGATCGTGTACACCGGGCTCTACCATTATGCGATGCCGCGTATCAGGTACGCCGTCGGCGATGTCGGGGTCCCGACCGACGAGGAGTGCCCCTGCGGGCGGGGGCTGCCCCTGATGAAAGAGGTCGAGGGGCGATCTGACTCGTTCATCCAGACCCCGGACGGGAGGATCTATCCCCAGATGACCTTCTGGGCGATCATGAGGACGTTTGCGCACGCCGAAGAGATCGCACAGTTCAGGGTGATACAGGAGAGAACGGACGCCATCACCGTCCCGGTCGTCAGGGGCAAAAATTACCGGGAGGGGATCGACGAGGAGATCAGGAGGCACATCATCGGCGTGCTGGGCGAAGACGTGAAGATCACGGTCAGCCCGGTCGACGAACTCCCGCGCGATCCCACCGGCAAGGTGAGAACGGTGATCTCCAATGCGCAGATCCAGTGGTGACTATCCACACCCCATTTTGTGAATTAAATCACATCAGAGACCATTAATACGCCCAAATAACCAGGCCAGGATATCCCGAAGCCGGCAGCGGTGCAATTCGGCGTCAGCACCCGAGAGATGGGGGAGAGAAACGCCCTATCTGAGGAGTCGGGGACCGACTGACCCGTACCAGGAGGCTCTGGAGGGGCATCATCGACGCCAGCCGACCTCTCCTGTCACCCGGGAACAGGAGGCGTACAGAAAGATGTGGCAAGAACCGCGTGATTTTCATCTCTCTTTGCTTCAATCCCCGGGACCGTCTGCAAACCCACCATATGACCGGCAGTGTCCGATAAATGAGAATAGAAACCAATAAACGGTTGATCGGCGACTATGGCTTTAGAGCAGAAAAAGGAGAGCCCGGAATGAAGCAGGACAGGACAGACACATCTGAGAAAGCCGACGAAAATCGGATCGAAATATTGAAGGACGCGTATATCTCCCCGGAGCTCATCGAAACCCGCCTTGGAAAGGTGGAGATAGATATCACCCGGGGCGACGGGCCTGTTCTGATGGGCAGTCACGGAGGTCTCGGCGGCGTCGATCAGTGCCGTGCGGCCATTGATTTTGCCGGCAACGATTTCAGGCTTCTTTCTCTCTCCCGCCCGGGATATCTGGGAACACCCCTCGAGAGCGGGAAGTCACTCGAGGAGCAGGCCGATCTCTTTGCCGCCGTCCTCGACGAGCTGGGGATCGAGAAGGTGGCGATGTTTTCCATCTCCGCAGGCGGACCGTTCGCATACACCTTCGCCATACGCCATCCCGACCGGATCTGGGCACTGATCGCCGCAGACGCCGTCAGCGGGTATTACGATCTCCCCGAGACCGCAGGGCCGGTCACCCAGATGATGTTCCTCTCCGATATCGGCCAGAGCCTTCTTCAGAAGATGACGAAATCCAAACCCGATGCATTCATAAAAGAGATCTTCAAGAGCGAGGCCTATTACACGAAGAAGCAGATGAAGGAGCACCTCGATTTCGTCCTGAACGATCCGTACGCACACGGGTTCGCAACGGCCTTCATGAATACGATGTACCCCTACAAACCCAGAAGAGCGGGAACGGAGAACGATCTGAAGATCACCCGCAAGCTCACCCATCTGCCCGTAGAAAAGATCACATGCCCGACCCTGGTGATCCACGGCACGCACGATGCGGACGTCAAGTTCTATGACGGCGTCTATGCATACGAGCACATCGAGAATGCAGAGCGGATCTGGATCGAGGAGGGCTCGCACCTCTGTTTCTGGATCAACCCGAAGTCAAAAGAGGCGCAGCGGTATGCCCTTGACTTTTTGAAGAGGAACATGCCAGAATGATTTCCGGGGTTTCCGGATCTTTTGAACCGCCCATGAACCGGGCACGCGGGTTCGCGGCGCTCAGCAGGCCCTCGCCCTCTTCCCGGGGCTCGATCAAAAAAAAGAGATCAAATCTTCTTTAATTTTTCAGTAAGTTCTGCAGCACGCTCTTTTCCGATCAGGAGGCCCGCCGAGATGTTCACCCATTTGATCAGATCGGGCATGTCAGAGCGCTGGATCGCCGAAAATTCAACTCCGTCCATATGAGAGCGGGTCTGGCGCTCCAGAAAGCGCTCGGCCCCCGGCCCGAGGTACTCGGTCGTGATATCCAGAACACGTTTGGAAAGGAGGTTCATGGTATCACTCACGTTTCGTCTCTTCGTCAGTGTCCATGAAGATCTTGAGACTTGCAACCATCCGGGAGAACGAATCCGCGAGTTCGCCGATTTCGTCCTTTCTCCGTACATCCACCGTCACCGAGAGGTCGCCCATGCTGATGGCGCGGGCGGTCGCGTTCAGTTTCCTGATGTCCCGAATGATCGTCAGGGAGAAAATGCCGATGATAAACGCTGCGACGAGAGAGGCAATGCCGATGATGAGGTATATCGTGTTCCCGATGAAGTTCTGCCGCTCAATGACGTCCGAACTGTCCATGTCGATCCCGACGATGCCGACGACCTCGCCCGCGCTGTTTCTGATCGGTGCATAGCCTGAGAGGACGGTACCCCACTGGTCGGTGGTAAATTCGTCGTCCGCAGACAGGCCTTCAAAGCCGTCGAGCATATTTTCGGTGACGCCCTCATAGATCTCCCCGATCCCGGCAACGTCCTCGTCGTAGCCATAGTCGGCATCGACAACAAATACGATCTCATTCCCGGATTTTCGCATCGAATAGACGTATAATACATCCGGGTTGGTCTGCTGGACCGATTTGAAGTCATCGCGTATCCGTATGAATGCCTGCGTGCTTTCATCGCCGGGCTTCAATGACGCGAATGCATCCCCGTCCACCTGAACAGCAACCGCCCCGGCAACGGCCATCAGTTCGCTCTGCGTCGACTCCTTGAGGGCGTTTTTCGTCTCTCCATAGGTATAGAAGAACGTGAGCCCCGATGTGATGAGGATGAGAACGACAAAACTCGCGATCAGCTTTGTCGAGAGGCTATGAAGCACCTTAACCATGTTATAATATAAATAAATATCCCATATAAAACTTCTCAAATTATACTATAATATAGATATAGAGATAAAATATCGGATTTTAACCAAAGATAACGACCATAAAGAGATAAAAGAGATAAGGCGCCCTCTCATGAAAAAGAGGGTTTCACCTGGAGGCCGTCCCACGGGCCGCCGCAGCCATTCCAGCCACATACGCCCTCAGCGCCGCCTGCATCGCCGCCACGTCGCCGCCGTGCGCCCCGACGATCCTGACGACGGCGCTCCCCACGATCGCGGCATCGGCCCCGGCATCGGCGATCTCCCGCACGTGCTCGGGCCTGGAGATCCCGAAGCCGACGGCGACCGGAAGGGAGGCGGACGAGCGGACGGCAGCGATCCGCCGGGCGATCGCCGGGTCGAGGCTCTCCCGCACGCCGGTGACCCCCTGCACCGAGACCAGGTAGAGGAACCCGCTCGCCAGACCGGCGATGAGGGGGAGGCGCTCGGGCGGGGTGTTGGGAGCGACCAGGAAGATCCGGTCCAGACCGTGCTCCCGGGCGGCGGCGTCGAAGGGACCGGACTCCTCGGGTGGGAGGTCGGTGACCAGGACGGCGTCCGCCCCGGCATCCCGCGCCTCGCGGCAGAAGCGTGCGTCGCCGCGGACATAGACCGGGTTGTAAGAGGTCATCAGCACGATCGGGACCTGAACGCGCTCCCTGATCGCCCGCACCAGCGCAAATAGTCTCTCGGTCGTCATCCCGCCGGCGAGCGCCCGCACATTCGCCTCCTGGATCACCGGGCCGTCGGCGATCGGGTCGGTGAACGGGATCCCGATCTCCAGGATATCGGCCCCGCCCTCGACGATCGCCATCGCCGCCGCAAGGGAGGTCGCAGGGTCGGGGTCGCCGCCGACGAGATAGGCGACCAGGAGGGGGCGCTTCGCCCCGGCGAAGGCCTCCGCGATCCTGCTCATCGCCGGCCCCCCATGATCGCCGCCACTCCTTCGACGTCCTTGTCCCCCCGGCCCGAGAGGTTGACGATGAGAATGTCGTCCCTCTCCATCTCCTCCGCCGCCTTCACCGCCTGCGCCACCGCATGCGACGATTCCAGCGCCGGGACGATCCCCTCGCGCCTGGAGAGGAGGGAGAACGCCGCCAGGGCTTCGTCGTCGGTGACGGCGGTATACGCCACCCGGCCCGCCTCTTTGAGCATGCTGTGCTCCGGCCCCACGCCCGGATAGTCGAGGCCGGCCGAGACCGAATGCGTCTCCAGCACCTGGCCGTCGGCGTCCTGCAGGAGATAGGAGAGCGCCCCGTGGAGCACTCCTTTCGTACCGGCGCAGAGGGTCGCCCCGTGCTCTCCGCTCTCCAGCCCCCGCCCGCCGGCCTCGACCCCGATCAGCCTCACCCGATCGTTCAAGAAGGGGTGGAAGATCCCGATGGCGTTCGACCCGCCGCCGACGCAGGCAATGACGGCGTCGGGCAGGCGCCCTTCGGCGCGGAGGATCTGCGATCTCGTCTCCTCCCCGATCACCCGCTGGAAGTCCCTGACGATCGTCGGGTACGGGTGCGGCCCGACCACCGAACCCAGGCAGTAATAGGTCTCCCCGGCGTTCGTCACCCAGTCGCGGAGGGCCTCGTTGACGGCGTCCTTCAGGGTCCGCTGCCCGGTCGCAACCGGGATCACCCGCGCCCCCAGCAGCTCCATCCTGAAGACGTTCAGCCGCTGCCGCGCCATATCGGTCTCCCCCATGTAGACCTCGACCGGGATCCCGAGAACGGCCCCGGCGATCGCTGTGGCGACGCCGTGCTGCCCTGCCCCGGTCTCGGCGATGATCCGCCGCTTTCCCATATGCTTCGCAAGCAGGGCCTGCCCCAGGGCGTTGTTGGTCTTGTGCGCCCCGCCGTGGAGGAGGTCCTCGCGCTTCAGGTAGAGCCGGCACCCCAGGTCGGCAGAGAGGTTTCTGCAGAAGGTGAGCGGGGTCGGCCTCCCGGCAAACTCCGCAAGGTAGGTCTGCAGCTCCTCCTGAAACCCGGGATCAGCCTTTGCCGCTTCGTACGCCGACGCCAGTTCCTCCAGGGGGGCCATCAGGGTCTCCGGGACGAACTGCCCGCCGAACCCGCCGAACGATCCTGCGTTCACGGGGTGATCCCCCTGCACGCCATGACACACGCCTTCATTTTATCAATGTTTTTTATGCCGGGGCTGTCCTCGACACCGGAGGAGACGTCGACGGCGTACGGCCTGACCACCGCAACCGCCGCCCCGATGTTCTCCGGGCCAAGCCCGCCGGAGAGAATGACCGGGACGGGCGAGGCCCGCACCAGGGCCTCTGCCTCCCGGAGATCGCAGTGCATGCCAGAACCCCTGCTCGCATCGAGGAGGAGGGCGTCGAACCGGCTTTCGGGGATTTTGCCGTCCCCGACCCCCCTGATCACCCGCACCCCGGGGGGCACGTCGAGGTCGCAATAGACCTGGACGGCGGTCGGATGGAGGGCGAGCATCCCGGCAAGGTCGTCCGGGTCGTCGGTGGCCGAAACGCAGACGCGCCCGGTGAAGGGGCCGAGGGAGGCGAAGATCGCCGCCGCCTCCGCCGGCGTGACCGAGCGGGGCGAGTCCGAGAACATGACGACGCCCACGGCGTCCGCACCCGCGGCCTCGGCGGCGAGGGCGTCACGGACGCGCGTGATCCCGCAGATCTTCAGGCGCATACCAGCCTCCCGAGCCGCCGCGCCGGGTCGCCCGAACCCATCACCGAGGAGCCGATCAGGAAGGCGTCGCAGTGGTCCTTGAGCGCCCTGATATCGCAGGGCCAGACGACCCCGCTCTCCGAGACCACCAGCCGGCCCTCGCCAGCAAACAGGGGGGAGAGACGGACGGTGGTCTTCAGGTCGATCGTCATCGTGGCGAGGTCGCGGTTGTTGATCCCGATCAGCCCGGCCCCGGTGGCGAGCGCCGATCTCGCCTCGGCGGCGTTGTGAACCTCGACGAGGGGTTCAAGCCCCAGGTCGGAGGAGAGGTCGATGAACCTCCCCAGTTCTGGCCCGAGCACCCCGGCGATCAGGAGGACAGCGTCGGCGCCCAGGGCGGCCGTCTCGTAGACCTGTCGCTCGTCGACGATGAAGTCTTTCCTGAGGATCGGGACGTCTGCGATCGGCCTGATCCGCTCGATGTTCTCCGTGCTCCCGCCGAAATAAAAGGGCTCGGTCAGCACCGAGAGGGCGACGCAACCCCCCCGGATCAGTTCCCCGGCGAGCGTCTCCGGCGGGTCAAAACGCCGGATCGCACCGCGGGAGGGCGAGGCGTATTTCACCTCGGCGATGATGGCGTTTTGCTCGCCCGCCGACCTGATCGCCCCGGAGAGGCTGTGGTGCGTGCGGTGCCGGGGAAGAAGGTCCATCTCCTCCACCGGCCGCAGGGCGGCGACCCGGTGGCGGGTGCAGGCGACGATCTCGTCCAGGATCATAGAGCGCCCCCGCTCGCCTGCACCAGCGATTCGAGTTTCCCAAACGCCCTTCCCGAGTCGATCGAGCGCTCCGCAGCGCTGACGCCGTCGATCAGCGTCCGGCTCTTTCCGCCGAGATATATCGCCGCTCCGGCATTGAGGAGGACGATATCGCGGGCAGGGCCAGGTGCCCCGGCCAGCACCTCCCTGAGAATCGCCGCATTCACGGCGGCGTCCCCGCCCCGCAGGTCGTGCAGGGAGGCCGGGCGAAACCCGAAGTCCTCGCACCTGATATCAAAGGTCCGGACCGTCCCGTCCCGCAGTTCGGCGACGGTCGTCGGTCCCGTGGTGCTGATCTCGTCGAGCCCGCCGCCGTGGACGGCCATCGCCCGTTCCACGCCGAGATCTCTGAGCACCCCGGCCACCGTCGTTACCAGCTCAGGGGCGTACACCCCCACGATCTGCGCCTGCGCCCCGGCGGGGTTTGCGAGCGGTCCGAGGAGGTTGAAGATCGTCCTGATCCCGATCTCGCCCCTGGGCCCGGCCGCCCGGCGGAGGGCCGGGTGGTAGGTGGGGGCGTAGAGGAAGACAATCCCGATCTCCTCCAGGACTGCCTGCGCCCGCGCCGGCGGGAGGGCGAGGTCGATGCCGAGCGCCGCAAGGACGTCGGCGGAGCCGCACCCGCTCGATACGCCCCGGTTGCCGTGCTTGACGACCGGGACGCCGGCGCCGGCGGCGACAAAGGCGGCTGCCGTGCTGATGTTGAAGGTCCCGGCCCGGTCGCCGCCGGTGCCGCAGGTGTCGACGAGGGGAGAGGCGACCCGCGGGGCGATGGCGACCGAAGCCGCCCGCATCGCCTGCACGCAGCCTGCGATCTCGGGCACCGTCTCGCCTTTCATCCGCATCGCCGTGAGAAAACTCCCGATCTGCGCCGGGGTCGCACCGCCCTCAAGGATCTCGCGCATCACCGCACCGGCCTCTTCGGCCGTGAGATCGCGGTGACCGACCAGCGCCGTGATCGCTTCGGCGATCATTGGGCGACCCCCCCTTCTGAGAGGAAATTTCCAATGATCCGGTCCCCCTCCCTGGAGAGGATGCTCTCCGGGTGGAACTGGATCCCCTCGATGGGGTAGTCCTGGTGGCGCACCCCCATCACGTAGCCGTCGTCCAGGCTCGTCGCCGTCACGGCGAGAGCGTCGGGCAGGCTCGCCTGGTCGGCGATCAGGGAATGATAGCGTGTCGCCTCAAACGGGTTCTCGACGCCGCTGAAGATCCCCTGACCGTCGTGGCCGATCAGCGAGGTCTTGCCGTGCATCAGCCGGTCGGCCCGCACGACCCTGCCCCCGAAGGCGGTGCAGATCGCCTGATGGCCGAGGCAGACCCCGAGGGTCGGGATATCCCGGCAGACCGTCCTGAGCGCTTCGAGGCAGAGCCCTGACTCCTCAGGAGTGCCCGGACCGGGCGAGAGGATGATCCGGTCGCATTCGATCTCGCGGAGCACTGATACCGGGGCGTCGTTCTTGACGACGACCGGCTTTGCTCCGAGCATTCCGACCTGCTGGAAGAGGTTGAAGGTGAAACTGTCGTAACAGTCGATGATCATGACGTTCATGGCGATTGCCTCCCGATCTCGATCGCCCTGAGCATGGCCCGGGCCTTGTTCTCTGTCTCTTCCCATTCCCTTTCGGGGACGGAGTCGGCGACGATCCCGGCCCCGACCTGCACGGAGGCGGTGCCGTCCTCTACGACCACCGTCCTGATCGCAATGGCGCATTCGAGGCTCCCGTCAACGCCCGCATACCCCACCGCACCGGCATAGACGCCGCGGGGAGAGGGCTCCACCGCCTCGATGATCTGCATCGCCCGGATCTTCGGGGCGCCCGAGACCGTCCCTGCGGGAAAGCAGGAGGCGAAGGCGTCGAAGCAGTCGTAACGGCTGTCAAGCTCCCCCTCGACGACCGAGACGATGTGCTGGACATGGGAGTATTTCTCGACGTCCATGAACGAGACAGGCCGCACCGAGCCGTACCTGCAGACTCTGCCGAGATCGTTTCGCGCCAGGTCGACGAGCATCGTGTGCTCGGCCCGCTCCTTCTCGTCGGCGAGGAGTTCCCGGCCCAGTCGGTCGTCCTCCTCCGGCGTCCGCCCCCGCGGTCGGGTGCCGGCGATCGGCACCGTCGTAACAATCCCCTTCTCCACCCGGACGAGCATCTCCGGGCTTGCGCCGGCGATCTGCATCCCGCCGAAGTCGAGGTAGTACAGGTACGGCCCGGGGTTCATCGCCCGCAGGGCGGTGTAGATCGCAAACGGATCGGCCGGGTAGTCGCAGTCGATCCGCCGCGAGACGACGCCCTGGAAGATCTCGCCGGCGGCGATCTCCTCTTTCACCCGGAGAACGGCAGCCTCGAACGCCGCCTGCGTCATCGAGGACGAGAAGACCGGAACAGCGCCAGGGATGGAGAGAGGGGGAGGATGGGGCGAGCGGTCCCGGGCATCGATCGCCGAGGCGATCCTCCGGATCCGCTCCAGCCCCTCCCGGTACGCATCGGCCGGTTCCCGGCCCCCGCCCGCGATCAGATGCGAGACGATGAACATCCTGCCCTCCAGGTGATCGAAGACGATGGTGTCCCGCGCGAGCATGCACCTGATCGCCGGGGCTGACCTGCCCCGGCGGCGCTTCACCTGCGGGTAGAGGTCACAGACGAGATCGTAGGTGAAGCAGCCGACAAAACCGCAGGCGTAGCGCGGGACGGCGACAGGCAGCGGGGAGAGCCGTTTCAGGACCGAACGCACCTTCTCGAGGGGCGTCGATCCTTCGGGGGATCCGGCGATCCGGAGATAGGGCTCATCCCCCCGGATCACGTCCTCCTCCCCGAGCGAGAGGGAGAGGACGGGATCGATCCCGATCACCGAGGAGCGTGCGGTCCGCTCGCTCCCTTCCATCGACTCCAGAAGAAATCCCCGCCCTTTGCAGAGCCTCGAATAGAGATCGGGGGGAGATATTCCAGGGAGGGGGTGTTCGCAGCAGAGCGGTACGAGAACCGGGCCGTCCTGACGCTCTGCAGTGGCGCAGAACTCCTCAAAAGAGGGGGTTATGGTGAAGGCAGCATCCATTCCACCGGCATCACCCCACCTTCGGCAGATGTGAGAGCGATTCCCGGATCAGGTCGGCCGGGTATTCGTAATCGATGAGACGCCCTGCAAAGTACGCCTCGTAGCTGGAGAAGTCGAAGTTGCCGTGGCCGGAGTTGTTGAAGAGGATCACCCGCTCCTCGCCGGTGCGCCGGCACTCGAGGGCGGCGTCGATCGCCGCTTTGACGGCGTGGGCCGATTCAGGGGCGACGATGATCCCCTCGGTCCGCGCAAAGGTGACGGCGGCCTCGAAGACCTCGTTCTGGTGGTAGGATGATGCGCCGACAACGCCGTCGTGGATGAGTTTCGCCACGAGGGGCGAGACCCCGTGGTACCGGAGGCCGCCAGCGTGGATCGCCGGCGGGACGAAGTCGTGGCCGAGGGTGAACATCCGCATCAGCGGCGTTAAGCCGGCCACATCGCCGTAATCGTAGGCATAGAGCCCCTTCGTCATCGTCGGGCATGCGGTGGGTTCGACGCCTAGGATCTCGGTCTCAGGGTGCTTCCCGGTGATCTTGTCCCCGGCAAAGGGGAAGGCGATCCCGGCGAAGTTGGACCCGCCGCCGACGCAGCCGATGACGGTGTCCGGGTATTCGTCGACCATCGCCAGCTGCTCGCGGGCCTCGAGCCCGATCACCGTCTGGTGGAGGCAGACGTGGTTGAGCACGGAACCGAGGGCATAGTTGGTGTCAGACCGTCCCGCGGCGTCCTCCACCGCCTCTGAGATGGCGATGCCCAGGGAGCCCGGGGTGTCGGGATGCTCCGCCAGCACCTTACTGCCCGCGGCGGTGCGGGGGCTCGGCGAGGGGATGCACTCGGCGCCGTAGACCTGCATCATGCTCTTCCGGTAGGGCTTCTGGTCATAGCTCGACCTGACCATGTAGACGGTGCACTCCATGTCGAAGAGGGCGGTGGCGAACGCAAGGGACGAGCCCCACTGCCCGGCCCCGGTCTCGGTGGCGAGACGCTCCACGCCCGCCTTCATGTTGTAGTAGGCCTGCGGGATGGCGGTGTTGGGCTTGTGGCTGCCCGGCGGGGAGACGCCCTCCCACTTGAAGTAGATCCGCGCCGGCGTCTTGAGGTGCTGCTCCAGCCTTCTCGCACGGTAGAGCGGGCTCGGCCTCCAGAGACGAAGGATATCCCGCACTTCGTCCGGGATCGGGATCGAGCGCTGCGTGCTCATCTCCTGCCTGATCAACTCCATCGGAAAGATCGGAGCGAGATCCCCGGGCACCACCGGCTTTCCGGTCCCGGGGTGGAGCGGCGGGTCGAGAGGCGAGGGCAAATCTGCCTGAATATTGTACCACGCCTTCGGGATGGCATCCTCGTCGAGGAGGATCTTGGTCTGCATACCATAGCATGGGTGTTGTCTAAATATATACATTGTTGCATCATATAGCACATCGAAGATCGCAGAATGTCGTGCGTGGAGAAGAGAAACACATAAATTACCTGACAGTTCAGGCTCGTTCAGGTGGTATAGGGATGCCCTTCCATGAGATCGAACTCGTGAAGCGGGCTGAAGAGGAGGCCTTCGCCCGCATCGCCAGGGCGCGGGAGGAGGCCGGCGTCAGGCTGGAGCGGGGGCGCGAACGGGCGGCGGCGGCAGCGGCAGCAGAGCGCCGCCACGCCGAGGCCGAGGCCGTCGCCCTCGTCGCTGCCGCCAGGGCCGGGGCCGCGGAGGAGGCCGGGCGGATCAGGGCCGGGGCGGAGCAGGAGGCGACGAGGATCCAGAGGGCGGCGGCCGGACGCCTCGACGACGCCGTCGCCTTCCTGGTGCGGGAGGTGACCGGCGGTGTTGAGACCGGCACGGATGCGTAGGCTGACCGTCGGGGTGCACACGGAGGCGTACGAGTCGTGCATCGCCGCCCTCCAGGAGGCCGGGGCCGTCGAACTGGAGGCGGCCGGCGATGTGGAGGGACTGCAGGGGCTCATCAGTCCCCGCCCGCGGTCTGAGCGGATACCGGCGATCGCCACCGAGCGGGCGCGCCTTGAGCGGTGCATCGAGGCCCTTGAATCTATCCTCCCGGAAACAAACCCGATCAGAGAGATCTTCTTTCCAACGACGCCATCGCGGGTGCCGGTCGCAGTGCGCGGTGCGGACGCCGTCCTTGCAGACGCCGGACGGCTGCACGGGGTGATCGAGAGGGTGCTCGCCCTGAAGACAGAAGACGGGGCGATCGCCGGGAGACTCGAACGCATCGGTGAAGAGGAGGAGATGCTCGGATACCTCCTCCCCTTCGGGATCGACCTCGCATGGCTCGGCTCCTCCCCCTTCCTCGAGGTCAGGGCCGGGACGATCCCGGCCGGCGAGTGCCGGGAGATCGAGGCGCACCTTGCCGGGCATATGCCGGATCTTGCCGCGTGGTTCTGCCTCTGCGGGATCGGCGAAAACCCCGCCGTCGTCCTCACGACCGCCCATCCGACGGCGGCGGCGCAGGTCGACGCCGTCCTCAGGAAACTCGCCTTCAGGGAATTTGCCCCGGGGATAAAGGAGGGGGCGCCCGAAGAGGGGCTGGCCAGGCTTGCAGGGGAACGCACGGCGCTTCTCCGGAAGCGGGAGGAGATCGTCGCCAGCCTCACGGAGATCGCCGCCGGGCACCTCCCGGCCCTGCGGGCCCTTGCCGAAGAACTCGCCTTTCTCAGGGAGCGGGAGGAGGCCGCCAGGCTCATGGGCGGCACCGCCGGTATGACCGTGCTCCACGGGTGGGTCAGGGAGGACGGTGCCGACGGCGTCGCATCGGTCTGCGAACGGGCGACGGACGGGCTTGCCTTCTGCATCTTCGGCCCGCCCGGCGAGGATGCGCCGGTCGCCTTCGACCATCCCGGCTGGCTCGCACCCTTCGGCTTTCTCACCGCCACCTTCGGGACGCCGGCATACGGCAGCGTCGATCCCACCCTCTTCCTCGCCCCGGTGCTCGTGCTCACCTTCGGGATCATGCTCGGCGACGCCGGCTACGGCATCCTCCTCGCCCTTCTCGCCGCCCTGGTCCTGAGAGGGGCCGGACGGACGCCGGGGACGGTGCGGGACCTCGCCCTCGTCCTCTTCGCCTGCGGGATCTCCGGGACGATCTTCGGCGTCCTGATGGGCGGGTTCTTCGGCGATCTCCTCCCCCGCCTCTTCGGGATACAGGCACCCTTCGCCGTCATTGAGCCGCTGAAAGACCCGATCGCCATCCTCCTCCTCGCCCTTGCGATCGGGATCGCCCACCTCAACCTCGGGCTGGCAATCGCCGCCCGCGAACACCTGCGCACCGGAGACCTGCGGGCGATGGTCCTCTCGGAGGGAGTCTGGTTCGTCATCCAGCCCTGCGCCGCCGTGATCCTCCTGACCTTCTTCGGGTGGGGCGCCTTTCCCGAACCCGCCGTCACCCTTGCATGGGCCGGGGCCGGGCTCGGCATCGCCGGGGTGATGATCGGCGAGGGGCCGCTCGGGTTCTTCTCGCTCACCGGCTTTCTCGGGGACTGGCTCAGTTACGCCCGCATCCTGGCCCTCGCCCTCGCCACCGGCGGGATCGCCATGATGATCAATATCCTCGCCGGGATGATCGCCGCCGTCCACCCGGCCCTCGTCGTCCTCGCCGTCGTCTTCGCCGTGGCCGGGCATGCGGGCAACCTGGTGCTCCAGGCCCTCGGGGGGTTTATCCATGCCCTCAGGCTCCAGTACGTCGAGTTCTTCGGGAGGTTCTTCCGGAGCGGCGGCCGGCCCTTCAGGCCGTTTGCAGCCAGGCGGACCTTCACCGAGGTCACGGGAGGGGATGAGTGATGGGGGTCGATGCCGGGCTCGTCCTCGCCGTCATCGGGGCCGGGCTTGCCGTGGGGCTTGCCGCCATCGGCTCCGGGATCGGCGTCGGGATCGCCGGGGCGACCGGGGCAGGCGTGATCGCCGTCAGGCCGGAGAAGTTTGGAAAAGCGATCGTCTTCCAGGCGGTGCCGCAGACGCAGGGGATGTACGGCCTCCTCGTCGCCGTGCTCATCCTCCTCTCCACGGGGGTGATCGGCGGCGGGACTGAGGGCGTCCCCCTCCCCCTCGGGCTGGCGGCCCTGGGCGCCGGTCTGGCCGCGGGGATCGCCGGGCTCTCGGCGATCGGGCAGGGAATCGCCGCATCGGCCGGGATCGCAGCCACCGCCGAGCGCGACGAGGCGATGGGGAAGAGCCTGATCTTTGCGGTGATCCCGGAGACACAGGCAATCTACGGGCTTCTCGTCGCCATCCTGATCATGGCGTTCACCGGACTCCTGACCGGATCGCCGGTGGCCACCGAGGCGACCGGGCTCGCGGCGATCGGCTGCGGGCTTGCCGTGGGGATCGCAGGTCTTTCGGCGATCGGACAGGGGATCGCCGCCGCCGCGGGATCGGCAGCGGCGGCCGAGCACGAGGAGAGTTTTGGAAAAGGGCTCGTGTTTGCAGTGATCCCGGAGACGCAGGCGATATACGGGCTTCTCGTCGCCATCCTGATCATGGCGTTCACCGGCATGATCGCCGGCGATCCGGTCGGCGACATTGCGATCGGTTTCGCGGCGATCGGGTGCGGGTTTGCCGTGGGGCTCGCCGGCATATCGGCGATCGGGCAGGGGATCGCCGCCGCCGCGGGATCGGCGGCCAGCGCCGAGCACGAGGGGTCCTTCGGGAAAGGGCTCGTATTCTCGGTTATCCCTGAGACGCAGGCGATCTACGGCCTCCTCGTCGCCATCCTGATCATGGCGTTCACCGGCATGATCACGCGGGACCTCACCGCCACCCTTGCTGCGGGCTTCGCCTCGATCGCCTGCGGTTTCGCCGTCGGTTTTGCAGGGATCTCGGCGATCGGGCAGGGGATCGCCGCATCGGCCGGGATCGCAGCCACCGCCGAAAAGGAGGAGATGTTCGGGAAGGGGCTTGTCTTCACCGTCATCCCCGAGACGCAGGCGATCTATGGCCTCCTCGTCGCCATCCTGATCATGGCGTTCACCGGCATGATCACGCGGGACGTCACCGCCACGGCGGCCGCCGGGCTTGCCGCCATCGGCTCGGGTTTCGCCGTCGGGCTCGCCGGGCTCTCGGCGATCGGGCAGGGTATGACCGCAGCCTCCGGGATCGGGGCGACTGCGCAGCGTGAAGGGGCGATGGGGCCGAGCCTGATCTTTGCCGTGATGGCCGAGACCTTCGCCATCTTCGGGCTGCTGGTGGCGATCCTGATCATGTTCGGGATCGGGCTCTTCGGGGGCTGAACAGGAATGGGCGTGGACGAGATCATCGAACGTATCGGCGCCGACGCCGCCGCGGAGGCGGAGGCGATCCGCAGGGAGGCCGAAGCCGGGGAAGAGCAGATCCTCAGGGACGGGCGGGCGGCATCTGAGAGAGAGGCCGCAGAGATCATGGCCGAAGGAAGGCGTGAGGCGGCCAGACAGCGACGAAAGGCGATCGCACAGGCGCGCCTCTCGGCCCGCGCCCGCCTCAGGGCGTGCAGGGAGGCGGGCCTCGACCGCGCCTTCGAGGAGGCCGAACGGCGGATCGCCGCCCTCAAAGACTCAGACGAGTACCCGGCCGTCCTCAGGAGGCTCATCCTCGAAGGGCGCGAGGTCGTGGGCGGCGGCCCCATCACCGTCCTCTGCCGTGAAGAGGAGAGGGGGGCCGTCGTCGTCGCCTGCAGCCGGATCGAAGGGGTCACCATCGCACCGCTCAAGGACGACGGCCCGGGCGGCGGCGTTGTCGTGCTTGCCGGACGGTCCAGGTGCGACCAGCGTTTTTCTTCCAGGATCGCACGGATGCGGGAGGGCCTGACCGGAAGGACCGCTGCAATCCTCTTCGGGGAGGAGCGTCATGACCGCCCTTGAGGAGATCGCCGTCGCCGTCCTCTCCGGGGCCGACGGGAAGGCCATGCTCGTCGCCGGGCTCTCCATCGCCGTCATGGTGGCGGTGATCCTGGCGGCGTCGGCCGGATATTTCAGGATGATCCTGAACATCGCTCTCTTTGCCCAGCCCGACGCACGGGTCCGGGCGATCGGCAACCCCATGATCGGCAGGGAAGGGGTGAGGGAGGCGCTGGAGGCCGGAAATCTCCACGACCTCTTCGAACGGTTTGCCGCCCTCGGGCACCGGATGCCGGCCGGTGCGGGTCTCGACGGCCAGGAGGCGGACCGGCTCGTCAGGGTGCACCACTACGAGGCCGTCATGCGCCTGATCGAGAGCGTGCCCGACGGGGTCAGACATTTCTTCGTGGCATACGCGGCGATGATCGGCACCGGGGAGGCGGCGGCGATCGTGGCGGGGAAGGGGCGCGGCCTCTCACCCGCCGCCATCGAAGAGCGTGCCGTCCCTATCGGGGCCCTCACGCCCGAGCGCGTGAGAAAGGCGGCGCATGCCGGGAGCGAGGAGGAGGCGATCAGGAGGATGGCGAAGGCGCCGTTCGGCCCCGCCCTCGCCCGCGCCCATGCCGCCGCCGCAGGAGACACCGCCGCATTTTCGGCACTTTCTCTCGCCGCCGCCCTCACCGAGATGGGCGTGGCCGCACGCGGGGTGGACATCTCTCTCTCCCCGCCGGTGGTGGAGACCGCCGGCAGAATGGTCGACGCCGCCAATCTCCGCGCCCTCGTGCGGGCCAGGGCATCCGGCACCGGGCGAGAAGCGGCGGCACGCCACCTGATCAGACAGGGCGGCTTCGAAATCACCGGGGAGCGGCTGCTCCATGCCGAACGGGCGGGAAACCTCGCCGACCTGGTCGCCGCCGTCGAGGGGACGCGCTACCACCGGTATCTCGCCGCCCTTCCCGGGGCGGTGCAGGAAGGCGACGCCGCCGCACTGGAGACGGCCCTCGACCGGTGCATCCTGGACGCCGCCCGGGGGATCGCCAGCCAGTACCACCTGGAGAGCGGCCCCCTGCTCCGCCACCTCGTCGCACTCGGCTACGAGGCGCGGAATATGAGAGCGATCGCCGTCGGCGTGGCGGCCGGGGCGCCGACCGAAGAGATCGAACGGGTGCTCATCGTGGAGGAGACAGAGGCATGAGGATTACAGCAATCGGAGACCGCTCCATGGCACTGGCATGCAGGGCCGGCGGGATCGCCCGGGCGGTCGCCTGCGCCGATGCAGAGGAGGCCGAACACGCACTGACAGGAGCGCTCGCAGAGAAAGATATCGGCGTGATCCTTGTGCTCGACCGATACCTCGCCGCCATCCCGGGGCCGCAGATCCCCGGGGTCTACCCGGTGGTGATCGGGGTTCCCGGGCCTTCGGGCCCGGTGCACGGGGAGGACACCGTCGCCAGAGCGGTGAGGAGAGTGGCAGGCAGGGGTCTACCCGGGGTGAGCGGGTGACCGGGCGGATCGTCAGGATCACGGGCCCGGTGATCGAGGCCGACGGGATGCGGGGCGGACGGATGTACGAGGTGGTCAGGGCGGGAAACGCCGCCCTTATCGGGGAGATCATCGGGCTTTCCGAGGACGTCGCAACGATCCAGGTCTACGAGGACACCACCGGGATCGCACCCGGAGAACCGGTCGAGCGGACCGGCGCCTCTCTCTCGGTCGAACTCGGCCCCGGCCTGCTCGGCAGGGTCTATGACGGCATCCAGCGCCCCCTTCAGGTGATAAGGGACGAGATGGGCGATTTCATCATCAGGGGGGCCTCCCTGCCCGCACTGGACAGAACGCGGCGGCACGAATTCACCCCGCAGGCACAGGCCGGAGGGACGGCGACGCCGGGCACCCGGATCGGGACGGTCCCAGAGGGGCGGTTCGCCCATGCCGTCCTGGTGCCCCCGGGGGTCGAGGGGCGGTTTCTCAGGATCGCACCGCCCGGCGCCTACACCATCGACGAGGGGATCGCATGCGTCAGGACCGCAGGAGGCGAAGAGGTGACCCTTTCCATGCTCCAGCACTGGCCGGTGCGGGTGGCGCGGCCGATCCGGGAGAAGCTCCCCCCCACAGAGCCCCTGATCACCGGGCAGCGGGTGATCGACTCGTTCTTCCCGATGGCCAAAGGAGGGGCGGCCGCGGTGCCCGGACCCTTTGGAGCCGGAAAGACCGTTGTCCAGCACCAGCTCGCCAAATGGTCTGATGCCGACATCATCGTCTATGTGGGCTGCGGGGAGCGGGGGAACGAACTCGCGGACGTGCTGCGCCAGTTCCCGGCCCTCGAAGACCCCAGGACCGGCGAGCCCCTGATGGGGCGGACGGTGCTCATCGGAAACACCTCGAACATGCCGGTGGCCGCCCGCGAGGCCTCGGTGTACACCGGGATCACCATCGCCGAGTACTACCGGGACATGGGCTACGACGTCGCCCTGATGGCCGACTCCACCTCCCGCTGGGCCGAGGCGATGCGGGAGATCTCAGGGCGCCTCGAGGAGATGCCGGGGGAACACGGTTATCCGGCCTATCTGGCCTCCAGGCTTGCGGAGTTCTACGAGCGGGCCGGAAGGGTGCGGCCCCTCGGCTCCGCAGAGACGACCGGATCGATCTCGGTGATCGGGGCGGTCTCGCCGCCGGGCGGCGATTTTTCAGAGCCGGTCACCCAGAACACCCTCAGGATCGTCAAGGTCTTCTGGGCCCTCGACGCCGATCTCGCCCACGAACGGCATTTCCCGGCGGTGAACTGGCTTCTGTCCTATTCCCTCTACCTCGACGCCGTCCGGGAGTGGTGGGAGGAGCACGGCGGGCCTGACTGGGAGCGGGTGAGAGCCGACCTGATGGCGATCCTCCAGAAAGAGAGCGAACTCGAGGAGATCGTCCATCTCGTCGGCCCGGACGTCCTGCCCGAGGAGGACAAACTCACCCTCCTCGTCGCCGGGATCGTCAGGGAGTCGTTTTTGATCCAGTACGCCTTCGACCCGGTCGACACCTACTGCCCGCCGCAGAAGCAGTACCTGATGATGAGACTGATCATGGATTATGCGGCGGCAGGACGGGCGGCGGTGGGGAGGGGCGCCTCAGCCGCAGAGGTGGCGGCGCTGGCCGTGACCGGCATGCTCTCCCGCCTGGGTTCGGTCCCGGCCGCCGATTTCCCGGCGTTCTTCGGCGAGGTGGAGCGGCACATCGAGGAGGAGTTCGGCAGGGGTGGGAGACCATGACCTCGCCGGCACGGGAGTACACCTCCGTCACCACGGTCGCCGGGCCCCTGATGGCCGTCTCGGGCGTGGGTGACGCCGCCTACGGCGAGGTGGTGGAGATCCGCCTCCCTGATGGGGAACGGCGCCTGGGGCAGGTGCTCGAAAGCCGCCTGGACCTCGCCGTCGTGCAGGTCTTCGGGGGGACGCGGGACCTGGACACCGAGGCGACCTCGGTCAGGTTCACCGGCGAACCCCTGCGCATGGCCGTCTCGCCCGAGATCCTCGGGCGGGTCTTCGACGGCGCCGGAAGGCCGGCGGACGGCGGCGGCGCCGTCATCCCTGAGGAGGTGCGGGAGATATCGGGCGCCTCCATCAACCCCACGGCGCGCGCTTTCCCGCAGGACTGCATCGAGACCGGGATCTCGGCGATCGACGGGATGAACACCCTGGTGCGGGGGCAGAAACTCCCGATCTTCTCGGGCGCCGGTCTCCCCCACTCCCGCCTCGCCGCCCAGATCGCCAGGCAGGCGCGGGTGCTCGGCGATGCCGAGGAGTTTGCGATCGTCTTCGGGGCGATGGGGATCACGAGCGAGGAGTCCAGGTTCTTCCTGGAGGCGTTCGAGGAGACCGGGGCCCTGGAGCACGCCGTGATCTTCGCCAACCTCGCCGACGATCCCGCCATCGAGCGGATCGTCACCCCGCGCTGCGCCCTGACGGCGGCCGAATACCTCGCCTTCTCGGAGGGGATGCACGTCCTCGTGATCCTCCAGGACATCACGGCCTACTGCGAGGCGCTGCGGGAGGTCTCGGCGGCCAGGGAAGAGGTGCCGGCCCGGCGGGGATACCCCGGCTACATGTACACCGACCTCGCCTCGATCTTCGAGCGGGCAGGGCGGATCAAGGGAAAGAAGGGCTCCATCACCCAGCTCCCGATCATCTCCATGCCGGACGACGACATCACCCACCCGGTGCCCGACCTCACCGGCTACATCACCGAGGGGCAGATCGTCCTCTCGCGCGACCTCCACCGGAAGAGCGTGTACCCGCCGATCGACGTCCTTCCAAGCCTGTCCCGCCTGATGCCCGGCGGCATCGGAAAGGAGAAGACGCGCGAGGACCACGGCGCCGTTTCCGACCAGATGTATGCGGCGTATGCACGGGGCAGGCGGCTCGAAAGCCTGGTGGCGGTGATCGGGGAGGAGGGGCTCACGCCAACAGACCGCCTCTACCTCGACTTCGCCGCACGCTTCGAGCGGGAATTCGTCGGGCAGGGGGCGGCGGCCGGGCGGACGATCACCGAAACCCTGGACCTTGCATGGGGTCTGCTCTCCCGGTTCCCGGACGACGAACTCAAACGGATCGACCCGGCCCTGATCGCCGCCCATGCGCGGAGGGAGAAGACGTGAGCCGGCGGATCATACCGGGGACCCGCCCCACCCGGATCGAACTGCTGAAGATCAGGAAGCGGATCGTCGTCGCAGAGAAAGGGCACGAACTCCTCCAGGAGAAACTCGACGCCATGGTGCTGGAGTTTTTCCGGCTGCAGGAGGAGCGGGAGAGACTGAGGACAGCCGCAGAAACAGCATTTGCAGACGCGTACCGGCCGCTTCTCCGGGCAGAGATGACCATGGGGGCCAGAGACCTCGAAGACGCCCTCGCCCTCACCGCCTCCATCGGCGAGATTGCGATGGAGCGGCGGACGGTGATGGGCACGGCGGTGCCGGCGATCCCTCTCCCTGAGCGCCTGCGCACGGCCGAAGAGCCGGGTTATCCCCTTGCTGCGCCGGGCGCCTCCCTGGACGAGGCCTGCCGCCGCTGCGAGGAGGCGGTCAGGGCTGCCCTGGTCTGCGCCGAAGCAGAAGGGGCGATGGCCCGGCTTGCAGACCAGATCGTCACGGTCAGGAGGAGGACGAACGCCCTCGCCTATATGCTCATCCCATCGCTCCGCGATACGGCCGCCTATATCGAGGACTACCTGGAGGAGATGGAGCGGGAGGACCTCTACCGGCGGAAACATACCAAATCCCTCCGCAGGGAGGAGACGAAGGCATGAGCGGGGAGGACCTCTCGCGCATCTTCCTGCTGGTCCAGGCCGCCGGGGCGATCGCCCTGATCGCGGGAGCGATCGTCCTCCTTTTCGTCTGGATCTTCGGGATCCAGGGGTGAAGGGCGACCATCCCCTTCTCTTATCACCTTTACCGTCCCATACATACCGATGGACGGCATCATCCCGGCCCTGATCATCGGGTTTGTCATCGGCCTCTCCGGAGCCCTGGCCCCGGGCCCGACCCTGGTGGCGACGATCAGGGGCTCGCTCGATCACGGGTGGACGGCCGGCCCGCGCCTCGCCGCGGGTCATGCGGCCGTCGAGGCGGTCCTCGCTCTCGCGATCGTCGCCGGGCTTGCCGCCGCGGCCGATAGCGTGGCCGTGCCGGTCGCCGTCGTCGGAGGAGCGGCCCTGATCCTCTTCGGCGGGCTCACGGTGCGGGAGAGCCGGACCGCCGTGCTCGACGCCCCCGTAGAAGCGGCATCGGGAAGCCCCTTCCTTGCCGGGGTCGTCACGAGCGCCGCAAACCCGTATTTCTGGCTCTGGTGGCTCTCGGTGGGGAGCGGGCTGTTGCTGGAGGGGCTGGCGGCCGGAGCGGCGGTCGCCGTCGCCTTCATGATCGGCCACTGGGCCTCGGACTTCGGGTGGTTCGGGCTGGTCGCCGCCGGGACGGCGGGCGGAAAGACCGTCCTCTCGGTCAGGCAGTACCGCCTCGTCCTTGCCGCATGCGGGGTGTTCCTGATCTTCTTCGGGGCCTCGTACCTCTGGCGGGCCCTTCCGGCGTGATCACCGCTCCGCGGCCTTCATCGCGGTCGGGTCGTCGTATATCCTTCCCTTTCCCCGGATCTCACCTTTTTTCGCCCGCGGGCTCAGGCGGTCGAGGGCGATCGCCGCCGGGTCGGCGCCCGAGATCAGGGCCAGCTCTGCACGCACCTCCTCCCGCGACGGGATGGCGCCTGAGAAGCGGGCGACGAACTCCAGATCGATCCTCCTGCATGCCTCGTTGCGCTCGTAGCGCGGGAACTCGATGTCCATGCTCTCCTCTCGGCGGGAGTGGGGAAGAGCGTTGGGGCGAGAGGCAGAGGAGAAAAAAGAGATCTGATTATCCGGCAACGGCCGGGAGGATCGAGACCTGGTCCACGCCCCGCACCGAGGTCCCTGCAGCCGAAGGGTACTGGACGCCGCCGGTCCAGTAGTAGACCCATGCCTCCTCCGCGAGGCAGGTCCGCATGTTCTCGTTCCCGAAGGTGTGGTCCGGGGCGAGGTAAAAGAGCCGCGGGCCGTCGTTGTAGGCCGGGGCGTAACCCTCCCGCGCACTCCACCAGGAGAGGACCGCCTCGCCCTGCTCGGGCCGCGGGGCATAGATGTTCTCGTAGCGCAGTTCGGTGGCGTAACCGTCTGAGGCGGAGAGCAGCACCCGGTCGCCGGGGTTCATTCCGCCTACGAGGTCGCAGAGATCCCGGATCGCCGTTCCGAGCACGGCGTCCTCGACCTTCGCCGGGTTCTTATCCTCTGCGGGGTTCCAGAGGTCGTCTCTGTCGAAGGTCGGGCCCTGGATGCGGTAGGGCACGGTCTCGTTCCCGAGCACCGGGAGGTTCGCCTCCATCCAGACGGTGTCCACCGTCGTCTCGTTCAGGACGGTCTGCCCGTCGGGCGCATACCGCCTGACGGCGATCGCCGGGGCGGCCGGGGGCCGGTCGTAGCCGGAGAGGGAGAGGGAGACGATCCCTTCAACGGTGCGCTCACCCATCCCCGGTCCGACGAGGACGAAGGGTCCGGCAGGACCGTCGAGGAGAGGAGCGCCGTCCTCCATGTACGCGATCAGGTAATCGTTGTTCCGGACGAGAACGGTGCTGTTCAGCGTATAGTCGGCGCCGTCCCTCCCGGTGAAGGTGACGTTATACCCGGTCGACGCAAGGCTCGAACTGAGCATCGGGTGGTGCGGGGACTCGCGACCGTCGACGCAGCCGATGAAGAACCAGACCGGGACGCCGCTCCAGAGGGATCCGTCAGGATCGGTATAACTCCGGCCGTGGCAGAGAAGGGCCGCACGGTAGATCTCAGGGGTGACCGCGTACTCAGAGAGACCCGAGAGGGCAAGCGATCCGCTTGCAGGTGCGCTCTCCTTCCCTTCCTCCAGGTGCAGAACGGTGCGGATCACCGCCGAGGCCTCATCGGGGCCGCAGCCTTCGGGCCCGTAGAAAAATACCACCCGGTCGCCATCGGCGGCGCAACGGGTGAGCACCCCGTCTTCAGCCGAACTGAGGAGGACGGGCGCCCCGTTCACGGTGCAGTTCCACACCGTCCCGTTCGCTTCGCAAAATCCGCCGACCCCCTCCACCACCTGCGAGTGGAGGCGCGGGTTCCAGTCCCGGTCAGAAACCGTGCAGGAAAGACCTTCCTTCTCGCAGACCGCCATTAAGATACCATAGAGGCTGCTGTTGTCCACCGTGTACTGGACGTTCGATCCTGCAGCGGTGAATACGGTCGTCCCGCTGCTGATGTTCACGGAGCCCTCATAGAGCACCGCAGGGCCGGAGAGTCCGCCGGCCCCCGCGAGGGCGAGCACGGCGGCGAGCGCACCGACGAGTGCGAGAACCGCCGCAGCGGATATGATAACAACCGTTTTTCTATCCAAAGAGATCACCACACGCCCCGGATACCAGGCCGGGGCCGTTCAGGAGCAAATTAAGATATCATTGACACGGCCAGAAAATAAAAGATATCGCACATACTATCGCGGCGCAAGGAGGCGGGCGGCCCGTGCCACCCCTTTGAGCCCGCACTGGAGGAAGACGATCCCGAGCACGGCCTCGACCAGGGTGCCCTTCACGTGATCGCAATCGCCCTTCTCCACCGGCGGGTCGAAATGGACGCGGTGCTCGTACAGCCCCCAGCGGTCGCAGAGCCGCGCCATATTCACATTGCTCTCGTAGGCCTTCCGGCGCTCTGAGAGCAGCCCGGCATCGGCGAGGCGCGGGCTCCAGATCTGGGGCAGGACCCCGATCTTCAGGGCCGCATCCCCGATCCAGGCGAGGGTCTCAGCCGCTTCAGGGAGGCGGGCCATCTCTGCGAGCGCAGTCGGGGAGAGGGCGCATCTGCCGTCCCTGAAATGGGCGTTGATCTCGGAGAAGAGGTTTTTCGTGGAGGGCTGGAAGAGGGCGAGGAGGAAGATCTCGTCGTTCTCGATGGAAAAGCCGAGGTCGCGCTCGACGGCGGGCATGACCACCAACCGGACCGAACCGATCTGCCGCAGGATCTCCTCCACCGAGGAGAGCCAGCGTGCGGTCAGGGCCTGCTCTCTCCCATCGGGGAGGGCGGCCGCCTTCCGGGCGAGCCCGTCCCTGAGGGCGGCGAGGTTCTCTTCGACACCGACCCGGTGCCAGCGGAGCGTCTGGTGCATACGCCTTCTTCTGGACGGAAAGGGCATATCTCTTCCCATTCGCCCTCCAGGGAAGTGCCGGGCAAAATTATTTTATAGTACATGCACAATAAAAATCTGCCTCGGGGGGGATCGTGACCGGACAGATGCTGCCAGGGTGCGATCAGCCCGACGGTCGAAACGGCTGAAGACCGAACGGGCGAAAACGAGAGCGCATCAGGGGGCCGAACAGACACCCGCTGAAGATAGGGCCGCAAAGACCAGAGCCACAGATCTTCTCCGGCAAAAGAGATGTGGCGGCAGAGAAGGCCTTTGGACGGCGCCGGCCTATCTTCACAGGGTTCGATGCCATGAGGGCCCGGTTCCGGGGCCGAAACGGCTGAAGGCCAGGGGACAGAGAGGGCGTATCACGGGGCCGAACAGAATACCGGGGACCGCCCCGGGGCACGTTTTTCAACCGGGATCTTTCGGCTCTTCGCGAAATTTCTCTGCGGGGAGCCATTGACACCTCAGCCCGACGCCCCCGGCCGGATCTTTCATCCAGGAGGGGTGAGAGCATCGGATCGGGATCAGGTCTCGATGGCAGCCCTTCGGAATCCCGGCGGGAGGAAGGAAAGCGGTTTCTTTCAGGCTCCCCGACGCGACCTATCGACCGGTTGAATTTCCTGCACGATTTTTCGCGAGAGATAGCCGGCATAAATATCGGGGCAGATAAAAATCCCTGTCAATCTACCGTTTTCTTCCATGACCGAGAGAGACTCCCGGCGGTCGGCCATCAAGAGCAATTTCATCGACGGTCCGGTATGTTCTCCCTCTTCATGACAAAAGAGGGACGACTCGATGTCGCTTGCCATCGTGCCGGTCACCGCCATTGCCGTAACATACGGCAATATCTTCTTTGCCTTCGGATGTGTGGTGTTCGTGCTCGCTCTGCCGTATCTTCTCGCGATCGTAAAGGAAAAGTACACCCTGCCTGAAGTAGCTCCAGGCAGCTCGAAACAGGAAACCTGATGCCCGATGAAAGACTTTTTGAGGGGATCTCACTCCCCTTATATCAGTCAACACAAACGATGTGAGACCGTAAGAGCCCGTTCCGGTTCATGGGGACGGACGCATCAAGAACATCAACAGTATGAATCGATAGTTATGACGACCAGAGATCATCTTTCCGGCATGATTATCATCGATCGTAGCCGGTGTTGTTATTGTGGAACCTGTGTAGCGACCTGTCCGAACT
Source organism: Methanofollis liminatans DSM 4140 (assembly GCF_000275865.1). NCBI lineage: Archaea > Methanobacteriati > Methanobacteriota > Methanomicrobia > Methanomicrobiales > Methanomicrobiaceae > Methanofollis > Methanofollis liminatans. The sequence goes on from NZ_CM001555.1 coordinate 90,952, forward strand.
CAAATCTGGAATTAATCGATGCATGTCTCACGATGAACGCTGATTGCAAAAGGTGTGGGATATGTGCGAATATCTGTCCGGTCGGGGCATTGGAGGTAGTACATGAACACCGGTTATGACGTGCTGGTAATCGGCGGTGGGCCCGGCGGTGCGATCGCTGCACGAACGGCTGCCGAACAGGGACTTCGAACCTGTTTAATCGAAAAAAGACCGGCTATCGGAACGCCGGTCCGGTGCGCAGAAGGAATTTGTAAACATGAGTTGTCAGAGTTCATCGAGCCCGATTATAAATGGATATCAGCAGAAATTTCACAGGCGGGGATCGTCTCACCAGATCAGACAATGATGGTTCTCGATTCATCGATAGCCGGCAGTAAAGTGGGGTATGTCCTTGAGAGAAAAATTTTCGACCGGGCTCTTGTTAACCAGGCCGCTGCTGCAGGTGCTGACATATTCGTTAAAACCAGTGCAAAAGCTCCCATTATCACCGATGGCGTGATCAGGGGGGCCAGGATCGATGGAGGTGTCTCTCACATTCAGGCAGACGTCGTTATTGCTGCCGATGGGGTAGAGTCGCAATTCGCCAGACGGTGTGGAATCGACACTTCTGTTAAACCCGGCGATATGATGAGTTGCGCACAATATCTGCTCTCAAATATCGATATCAATCCTGCAATGAACGTATTCCACTTTGGAAACACGATCGCTCCGGGCGGATATATCTGGATCTTTCCAAAAGGTGAACGGTCAGCAAATGTCGGGGTCGGGATAGCAGGTTCTAAAAGCGGAGAGCATCATCGAGCAAAGGACTACCTTGACGCATTCGTTAAAGAAAAATTTCCAGACGGCAAAACTCTTGAACTGATTGCCGGAGGAATCCCGGTCTCCCGACCACTTGCAACAACCGTGAGCGATGGCCTGATGATCGTCGGTGATGCCGCCCGGGTCGCAGATCCCCTGACCGGAGGAGGGATCTATAATTCCATGTTTACCGGAAGGCTGGCAGGGGAAACGGCAGTCGAGTGTATTGCGAAAGGGGATTGCAGCAAGAACGCTCTTTCATCGTATGATAAAAAATGGAGAGTGTCTCCAATGGGGCAAGGATTAAACCTGAACTACAAAATCAAGGAATTTTTATACGCTCTTTCTGACGAAAAATTGAATAAACTGATGCAATCGGCGACGCGGTTAAATCTTAAAGAATTTAGCGTGCTTAATATCGTAAAGGAACTGGCTCTCAACAATCCCGGATTGCTCTGGGATATGAGGGAAATTATCCCGGAACTTTATCATCCGCCCCACCATGAGAAATCGGGGATCTCATAAAGGTCCTGACACCCGTCTTCGGACACGCACATATCCTTTTTTTTCGGCTTTTGTAGAAATCATCACGTTTCCGGATGGGAGCGTGATTCATTCGCTTTCCCCCATCTTCGCGCCGGGGGTTCTTACCCACGGACCCCCGCGTGCGGTTGTCCTGGATAGGGGAGGAGAGTCCGAGCGGCGCATCTGTCGATGAAAAATGATGGACGGACATCCCAGCGAGGTTTGCCCATCCCTGCCCCAATCGCAACCGGCGGGGGGACCGGGGGCAGCAGGCCCCCCGGCAGAGGCGTACCCTGATATCCCATACGGTCACACAACGCCCACACCGCGCCGGGTGGTTGGACCCCGGACCCCTGCATGCGATTGCCCTGGATATGCAGGAGCAGGGAGGTCAGATTATCTACCGGAAAAAATCCTGATGGCCTGGCTGGCGTATTTTTCCCGTTCCCGCCCCAACCGCAGTTTCGCGGGGCACTGATCCCGCATCTGCTCCCTGAAACTGCCGGGCGAATGGCTTTGTCCAGACCATCTCGTCGCCTGGTTCCACGATAAAGGGAAGATCTATCACACCCTCACCAAAGCACCTTCAAGCGATATCGATCGTTGTTGGAGGGGAGCTTTTCAACAAAGCCCTTTTTTCGGCTTTGTGGTAAACCCCCGGTCGATCCGGAGGGGGGAACCGGGCCCCGGAAGATCCTCCCCTCCCGGGTTTGTCGGTCTGGAGAATCGCACCTGCGTCATACTCCCGACTCATGCCTGATTCTCCAGGGCCATTTTTTCTCACTCGTGGATCATCACGAGCAGCATCTTGAAGGGCACCCGGGCAAACAGGGCGTGCGGAATTGTTGCCGGCATGACGATCATCTCGCCGGCGGCGAGGGTGTACGGGCGGCCCCCGACGGTGATCTCCGCCTCGCCCTCCAGGACCTGGACCACCGCATCGTAGGGCGCCGTGTGCTCAGAAAGGCCCTCCCCGGCATCGAACGCAAAGGCCGTGATCGTCCCTGCCTTTTTCGTGACGAGGGCGCGGGAGACGACCGCCCCGTCCTGATAGGCCACGAGCGCCCGCGGATCGATCACCGACCCGGCGAACGCATTTTTCTTCCCTTCCATACTCAGCCTCTTCCCGGCGTGCGGATAATGCTTCCCCCCCCGAAAAAAAGAGGCCCGAAGCCTCCTTCCTCTTCAGATCCCGAGCCCATTCCTCTTTTCCTCGATATGGGCGAGGACGCCCTCCGCGGCGGCCGCCGGATCGGTTTCTAAGGCGAGCACGCCGCCGGTGATCCCCTTTAAGTCCTGCGTGAGCAGGCGGACCAGGGACGGGGCGCCGGTCACCGTCGGCACCGGGTTCACGTAGGTGTACAGCCCGTATGCCAGGGCGAAGATGGCATCGATCGTCGCCTTCTGCTCCATGTACTCGGGCGCCACGGCGGCGACCGGGAGGTCGGGGACGGCCACGCCGCCGAGCGCCTCGCCGACGGCGGCGATGAGGTCGGCAAGCCTGCCGGTGTCGGTGCAGGTGCCGAACGAGAGGACCGGCGGGACGCCGACGGCGGCGCAGACCTTCTTCAGCCCGGGCCCGGCCTTTGCGGCGGCGTCGAGGGTGCACAGCCCGGCCACCTGCATCGCCGCATTCCCGCAGCCGAGCGAGAGCACCAGGATGTCCCGTTTGATCAGCTCCTCTGCAACGGCGACCGAGTGGACGTCCTGCCCTGAGTCCCGCAGGGTCGTGCACGAGACAAGCCCGGCCACGCCCCTGATCGATCCCTCCTTTATCGCATCAAGCAGGGGGCCCAGGCTCCCCCCGAGCGCCGCCGTGATGCTCTCAGGGGAGAACCCGACCACCGCCTTCCCCACCGGCAGCCCGGCGATCGGGGTGACCCGCTCCCGGCGCTCCCTGAAGTTCGCGATGCCCATCTCCAGGAGGGCGACCGCCTGCTCCCTCGCAGATCCCGGGTCGTAGTCCATCCGGTCGGCGACGCCCTCGAAGGCGACGAGGTCTGAGACCGGGACGATCTTGAACCCGAACCTCTCTGCATACACCGGGTCGAGCGGGAGCGAGCAGTTCATATCGGCCACGAAGACGTCGACGGCACCGGTGGCGAGCACGGCCTCCTGCATGATCCAGTTGCCGGTGTAACCCCAGAAGACCTCGTCCATCTCCAGGCGCTGGACCATCTCCTGCCCGGTCTCGATGTTCGCGATCACCCTGATCCCCTTCGCCCCTGCTTCACGGGCCCGCTCCTGCCATTCGGGGTTCCGGGCCAGGTCCACCAGCGCGAACCCGAGGAAGGGCTCGTGGCCGTTGGGGAGGATGTTCACGTAGTCGGGGTCCAGGACGCCGAGGTCGACACGCATCCAGTGGGGCCTGGGCGTCCCGAAGAGGACGTCCTGCAGGCTTTCAAGCACCAGCTGGCTCTGGTAGGCCATCGCGATCGAAAGACGCATCGCCTTTTTCGCCAGGCTCACAAAATACCCGTCCACGTTGGTGAGAGACGACCCGGTGGCGAGCATCATCTCGCCGTAGATCCCGCCGGGAAAGATCCCGAGATTGCGCCAGACCTTCTTCCGCTCTGCCGGGGCGAGGAGATCGACGATCAGGCTCTCTTCATGGGACTTTCTGGCGAAGTCCTCCTCCAGGAATGCGCAGAGGTCCAGGGCCAGTTCGTCGGCGGGAACGGCGGTGTCGAGACCGAGGCGGGCGGCAAAATGTTTCAATTTCGCCAGATCGGCGATCCTGAAGGGCGAGGCGCCGAGGGCCGTCTCCCGCAGGGTGCGGACCGTCTGCTCGCAGTGATAGTGGTAGGTGGCCGAACCCATCACGTTGCGCAACAGCATCATCCGCATCGCCATCCCGTCGGCCGAGATCCCGCAGACGCCGCGTTTGTCCTTCTCCGCATCGGCCCGGCAGGGGCCGTTCGAGCAGAAGTCGCACCGCACTCCCCCCATGCAGAAGCGGCAGCGCTGGTCGGGATCGGTGCCGAGGCCCTGCGCCTCGTACCGGTCCCAGACATTGGAGAGCCCCATCTCGTGGAGCTGCCTGTACACCCTCTTTACCGATTCATGGTGTGATATCCGTATATCTTCCATGCCATTCACCCCGGAGCGGGATACCGGCGACGGCCAGACCCCTCCGGCATCAGCCTCACGGCAGGAGAAGATAAATCTGTCGTCCCCACAATAGTGACATATGGACCAGATCGTCCGGGACCTTGTCGCCCTCGGCATGAAGGAGTACGAAGCAAAGGTGTACGCGGCCCTCGTCGGGATCGGGGAGGGGAACGCCCGTGAGATCCACATCGCAAGCGGCGTCCCCCGCCCCCGCGTCTACGACATCCTGGAGGGGCTTGCCGGGAGGGGTTTTGTCGAGGTGCGGCAGGGCTCCCCCCTCCGCTACCGCCCGGAAGAGCCCGGCGTCGTGACGGCGAAACTCAGGGGGGCGCTCGAAGGAGCGGCCGACCGGGCGCTTGCCGGCCTCGACGAGTTGCGCCTTGAGGCGAGGCCGACGCCCGCCCCGATCTGGTACCTCGACGGGGAGTGGAGCATCCGCCGCCATCTCGAATCCCTCGTCCACGGCGACTACGCCGCCCTCACGGTCATCTGCATGCTCAGGTCAGGGCCCGGCGAGTACGCCGCCCTCCTGTCTGAGGCGGCCGGGCGGCATACCGTCGACGTGGTCGTCCCCGAAGGAGCGGCGCAGGCGTGCCCCGAAGGCGTCAGGGTCACGGTTGCCGGGGAGTTCTGCCCCTTTTTCCAGGAGAAGATCTACGGGAAGGTCTTTTCGCGCCCGATCGATCACGAGGGCTCGGTCTTCTCCCTCGAGTACATCTTCATGGCCGACGACGAGGAATCGCTGATCGTCTATACCGAGAACGGGAGGCGCAAAGGCGTGATCATCACCCTCCCGTTCATCACCTGCGTCCAGCACCAGCTCGCACGGAAGATGATCGCCGGCGGCCGTGATGCCGCCGCAGCCCCGGGCCAGAAGATATACACGGGAGAAGAGAGAGTTCACACGTAGGTGAGAGAAATGGATGCCAGAACTGTCGGCGAACTGCCGAAGGAGAAAAACCCGCACGGCGTGGACGTCAGGAAACTTTACGACACGGAGAACGCCGTGATCGTCCACATCACCCTGCAGCCCGGCGAAGGGCTCAAACGGCACATAACCCCGGTGGACGTCGCCTTTTACGTCCTCGAAGGGCGGGGCGTCGTCGAGATCGGGGAGGAGCGGCAGGAGTGCGGCCCCGATACCCTCATCGAGAGCCCGGCCCGCATCCCGCACCGCTGGACAAACGAGAGCGACGCCCCCTTCAGGGTGCTCGTGATCAAGGTGCCGCGGCCGACCGAGTCGACGCGGCTGCTGTGACCGGGTCCCACCGGCAAAATCTGCCCGGACGGCACCACGTATTTATAGGGGCGCGGTCAATCAGGCACACTGGTGAGATAGATGACAGGCGATGAGATGATCAGGGCAACAGCGGAGGAGCTCCGCAACTTCATCAGCGCAAAGGCGATCATCGGCGACCCCCTCGACCTCGGGGACAAGGTGATCTTCTCGATAGCAACCTTCGGCTTCGGCTTCGGTGCCGCATCAGGGCGCGGGAAGGCAGAAGAGGGCGAGGGCGGCGGTGAGGGCGGCGGCGCAGGCGGCGGGGTCACGCCGATCGCCCTCCTGGTCGTCCACAAAGACGTCAAAGGGCCCGAAGGCGTGCAGATCTACTCCATGACCAAAAAAGGGCAGCTCTCCGAGATCATCGAGACCATCGGGGAGACGCTGCCGTCCGTGGTGGAGCGGGTCGGCGGCAAGGTGCTCGAGATGAGGAAGGCCTGCACCGAAGAGGGGGAGAAGACGCCGGAAGAGCCCGAGAAATAACCGGAGATCATGGGCGGCGGCGACCTCCCGGTACTCCTTTTTTTCCTCGCACTCCTAGCCCTGCCTCTGTACGCCCTGCTCCTCGTCCCGTTCGAGATCCGTTTTTCGGGGGGGTATGAAGCCGGGGAGGTGCGGGGGTTCTGCGCCTTCTGCTGGGCGGTCGTCTCCTTGAGATTATTATGGACGGAGGGCGCTCCCTGTGCGGAGGTCGCCCTCGGCAGGAGCGTGCTCTTCTCCACGCCCCTCGGCGGTGAGGAAGAGGAAGAAGAGATCGAAGAGAAGACCGGGGAAGAGAAACCCGCCGCCGGGCCCGGGGCCAGGGAGGTGCTCGCCGCCGCCAGGGCCGTGCTCCCGGGAGCCCTCAACCTGCTGGGATATACCCTTGCACGCTGCCGGATCGCCTGCGGGCGGATCCGGTTCAGGGCCGGGCTGGACAACGCCGCCGATACCGGGATACTCTTCGGGATCGTCCAGGCGATAAACGGCGTCCTGGCACCGACACCCTTCCGGGTCGATATGACACCGCTCTTCGACGGCGGCGAGGCCGCCGGGCGGGCCGAAGGACGGGTGCTGATCGAGCGCCCCCTCACGATCCTGATTGCGGCGGCGCTCTTTGCGGTCTCGGCACCGGTGCGGACCGCCGTATGGCCATTGATCCGGGGTGAAGCATGAGGGAGGAGACGGTCGTCGAAGCGGGCGGGGCGCGGGTCGCGGCCGGGCGGGCGATCGTCCCGATCGTGAGGACGCAGACGATCGTCGCCGGACCGGGACTGTTTCTCACGGCCGAGCCGATCGGCCTCGTGATCGCCGGCGAGGGCTGGGCGTACCTGCTCTCCGCTGAGGGTGCGGAGATCCCGGGCGACATCGTCGCCGGGGCGGCCGTGAGGGCACGGGAGGCCCTTTCGAGCCCGTCTCCCGGCCCCCAGGAGTGAGAGACGATTTTTTTCTCGTGAACTACCCCGGCACCTGTCCGGGCCTGATAGTTCACCGTTCTTCTTTTTTCCACCAGATATGGGCAAAGCGGGAACGGCCCCGCATGACCGGGCCCTCCTCCCCGAATTCAAGCCAGCCCTCAAGGGCGTGTGCAAGGACCTGCCGTTGCCGCTCGTCCACCGCCGAGAACCGCGGCGCATAATACGAGAGGGCGTCCTCCAGACGCGAAAAGCGCCGCTCTTCGGTGAAGGCGTGCAGCGTGATCTCAGGACGGCGCCCCATCCCCCGAAGGAGGCAAAAGACCACCCCGGCCTTCGGCACCGGCCTGTACCGGGCGCCGTGGAGGGCCGGCCAGAGGGCCATATACTGCCGCTCCCATGCCGGCGTCCCCACATGCCAGAAGATATGCACCGATCCCGCGGCGACCCCTTCCATCTTTTCCAGGGCGGCGGCGAGATCGGGCATCGCAAGCGAGAAGGAGGAGACGACCACGTCGTACGGGGGATCGAGGTCCAGGCCGGGATCCTCCCACCGCCCCTCCACGACCCTGATATTTTCAAGCCCCGCCTCGGCCGCCCGCTCCCGGAGCACCGCCGCCATCCCCGCGGCCGGTTCGACGGCATCGACCCGCCGCACCAGCCGCGCCATCGGGAGGGTGAGAGTGCCGGGCCCAGCGCCGATATCGAGCACCGCGTGTTCCGGCCCGAGGGGGAGGGCGGCCAGAGACTGCTCCACCCGGTCGCCCTCTCCGACGCCCCGGTCATAGCGGCGGGCGGTCTCTTTCTCCTTCCAGAGTACGCCGCCGCTCACGAAGCCCGGGCTCGACCGGTGCGCCGCCAGCCGCACCCGCCACACCCTGTTCCAGTCGATCCCGGCATCCATGAGAGAACAATCGTCCCGGAGGCAGAAAAAACCGACCGTGCCTGCCGGGGACGGGCGCAACGCTCATATGGTGCTTCGAACAATGGAACCCCTGGTGAAAAAGTCCATGGACAGGACAGGTATTGGAATGGTCGTCGCAGGGCTGGTGCTTGCCGCCATCGGCATATACGGCATTATGCTCCTCCCGTCTGAAGTGGTCGCTTTCCTCGTCGGCCTCGTCGAAATCGCCGTCGTCATCGTCGGCCTCGGGCTGATCGTGATCGGGGCGGTCATGGCAAAAGACTGATCGTCCGGGCGGTACGGGAGGATGAGGGCCTCTCCTGCACCACCTCTATGAAAAAATCGGTTCTTCGTCCTTAGACAGAGGGGAGCCCCCCGGCACACAGGAGCAAAGAGCAAAAAAAAGTTATTCGGAGTTCTGTTTTGCCTTCTTCCACGAATAGACGATGACGCCCCCGACCGCCACGACCGCGAGAAGGATCAGGGCGATCGCCCATACCGGGAACGATTCACCCTCCTCGGGGGCCACCGTGCCGCTGGACCCGATCGAGATCTGAACGGTTGAACGGTAGGCGTTCCCGTCCTCATCCTTGTATTCGATGACGAGCGGGACCGAGTCCGTATCTTCAGCCGTGAAGGTGACGTCGAAGCTCGAGAGGTCGTCGGGGTCGAGAGAAGCGACCGGATAGACCCGGTTCGGCTCGACCGGGACGGCCGGAGCGCCGACGGTGATCACGACGGCCTTCGCCACCTCAAGGCCGGCATTGGTGACGTCCCCGCTCACCCGGTAGACGCCGCCCTCTCTCGTCACCTCGATCCCGGAGACGACGATCTCGGCCTGTTTCTTGTCCTCAGAGAAGGTGATCGGGAGGCGAACAGAGGTGCTCCTCTGGTTGTTCCCGTTGCGGTAATCCACGTTTAAGACCAGATCGGTCTCCCTGGACGGCGTGATCTCAAAGGAGACCTCAGCCATACCGTCAGGGGCGAGGGCCCCGATAAAGACGCTCGTCGGGGTGCTCTCGATCCCATCTCCCCGGGGCACAACGGTGACGCCGTTGATCTCGCCTGAGCGCGGGTTGCTGACCTTGACCTTTATCGTCGCCTTTTTCCCCTCAGCGAAGGAGTCGGGGCGCTCCATGATCGAGATCCGCGGTTCGGTGCTCTCCACCTTCACCGTGACCGGGGACCGGAGCGATCCGGCGTCCCTGAAGTCGATCACAAACGGCGGGTAGAAGATCCCGTCCCCTGTGGACGCCTGCACCGTAAACGTGAAGGAGACCTCGTTGCCCGGGCCGATGGAGCCGAAGGTCTGGTAGGGGTTGTCCAGAATCACGATGTTTTTCTCCGTGAACATCCTGGCGCTTCTGAGGGCGACGCTCTCGTCGGCGGTGTTTTTCACCGTCACCGTCACCGTCGCCGCATCGCCGGGCATGAGCACGGCAGGGTCGACCGAGAACCCGGTGACCGTGACGCGTGCGGCGTTCTCCTGGGGGGTGGCGCCGGAGACGACCCCTGCAACCAGGAGGACGAAGACCGCACAGAACAGCAGACATCTTTTCATTTATATAACTCCCAGAGAAACTATCTGATAGATAATATATATCCCCACCGGCACGCCCACCGTGATCGCCGCGTTTTTCAGCGTGAGATTTCTCGCATGCTTCATGCCGAAGATCCAGATGTTCGCGCTCCAGAGGAGGAAGACGATCGTGATCCCAACGACTGCCATCATCATCGGAGAGTGCGTGATCGTCGCCTGGAACGCCGTCACCGCCGCCGGATCGGTGAAATCGATCTGCGGGAGGGGGACCGACGAAACGAACTGCGCCGTCAGGACGAGGGAGATCGCGGAGGAGAGGATCGTCGGGACATAGCCGTAACCGGTGAACTCAAGGGTTTTTTTCAGGCTCCCGCGCCCTTTGAACACGGACGAAATCGCGTAGAAGATAATGGCGACGACCACCCAGCCGATCAGGGAGAAGATCGGCGTGGCGACCGCTCCTGCGACGGCGATGATCCCCAGGATCCCCTGCGCCTCCGCGGGGAAGGCCGGGGTGAGCATGTTCGTGATCAGGTATGCGGCGATCCCGCCGATGATCCCGGTCACCAGCACGAGGGCTGCCGGCAGCATCAGTTCAGGCGCACGATCGGCCATTTTCCGAAAGAAGGCGTCAGGATTGAGGAGGACCTCAACGATCGGATGACTCATGAAGATAACTCGCGCGGCCCGCGCATATATACCATCGGGTCGTCAGTCCTCGAGGGCGAGCAGCACCGCCTTTCTAAAGATGATCTCGGGCACGACATAGCCGGATCGCACCTCCTCCTCATACGCGCACTCAGGGCGGCCGAGTTCCTCCATCCGGGACGGCCCGGTGCAGTAGCGCTGGGCCCCGGCGGCCTCGTCGATCAGGTCGGCAAGAGGGGCGCCGTTGAACCAGACGCCTGCGCCTTCATCGACCGTTTCCACCGTTACCTCCACCGAGACGCCGTTCTCCTTCAGGAGGGGGACGATCTCCCTGAGGAGATCGGGGAGCGAACGGTCGGTGTCTGAGGAGCGGTACGGGCAGGGCGATCTTCCGGTCCGGCGCCAGAGCACCGTGAACCGTTCCTTCATCCCCGCACCCCGGTCGATCTCGTTCTCATGAGGAGGTGTTGTCCGGCGTCCAGATGAACCGATCCCTTCAATGTTTGCGGAGGAACTCGCGCACCTTCTCGGACTCGATCCAGCCGCGGTCGAGCTGCGTGATGATCCCGTCGATGATCTCTGCCTGCTCCAGGATCCGCTCCTTTTGCTCCTCCTCGCAGTAGAGGTCGGCGACACCGACGATCACGGCGAGCGGGTTTCTGATCTCGTCGCCCAGGGTGGCGAACTGCCCGATGTTCCGGTCGATCTGCGCAAACGCCTCGGAACGCATCCTCTCCATCTGTTTGCGCTCGGTGATCTCGCGCGCCGCCCCCTGCAACCCGATCACCGTGCCGTCCGCATAGAGGGGGGCGGCGTTGATCTCCAGGTAGCCGCTGGTACCGTCATTTTTCAGGAAGAGTACCTCCAGCCCCTCCAGGCTCCCCCCACCGGCGACAGCGGAGATGGCTTCGGCGTATTTCCCATGATCCGCTGGATCGGTCAGGTCAATGGGCGATCTCCCGAGAAGGTCCGCGGGCTCGTAGCCGGTCACCCGGAGGACCGAGGGGGAGAGATAGGTGAAGCGGCCCCCGGTATCCATAGAAAAAATGATGTCGAAGGAACTCTCGGCAATGCGCCTGAACTTCTCCTCGCTCTCCTGCAGGATCTGCTCAGAGCGCCGCCTCAGCCTGATGTGGACGGCCAGGAAGACGACGACGATCGCAAGGGTGGCGATCGCAAACACCCCGGCAACCGCCACGCTCCGGTCGATCTCGATCAGCTGCGACGGCCTGTTGATCACGGCGCTCCCCCCTGGCAGCGTGGAGCCCTCAAGACCATAGCGCTGGAGCTGGCGATAGTCAAAGACATAGCGCCCCTGCAGATCGGTCTTCACCGGGATCGCCGAAGCCGGTTCCCCGTCGAGGATGCGCAGCCCCATTGCGGCGGCCGCCTCTCCCTGGTCTCTGCTGAAGAGGATCTTTCCACCGACGATCCCGCGGCCCATATGGACGTCCCAGACACCATAGACCGGTACCGCCGAGGCGGCGGAGATCGGACCGGCGACGTCGGCATGTTCGTAGTAGACACCGTCGGGGCTGCGGTAGTAGGTCATCAACAGGACGATCGTGTCGTCATGAAGGTTCCGCACCGTCTCCTCGATCTGGGCGAGGGTCGCATTGCCCGAGTGGGTGAAGGTCAGGCGACCGGCATAGCGGCCCGCGGCGCCCTGGATGACCCGCAGGTTCGAGATCCCGGTCTCGGTGGCGTCGTTCACCACAAAGACATTCTTTATCCCGGGGCTGAGGAGGAGGGCGGCGTCAAGGGTGCCGTCCACGTCATAGACCTCGACGATCCCGGTGCAGTTCTCCCAGCCTTCGAGATCGGCCTCGTCAAAATAGTTCAGGCCGCAGAATACGACCGGGACACCGGGAAAAAGGGAGGCGTGACGGTCCTGGAGGAAATGAAAGGCGTAGTCGTCCAGACAGATGACGAGATCGAACGTGACTCCTGCAAACTTCTGTCCCAGAATGGCCTCCTCCCGGTCCCCGTAGCCCGCATCGCCGAGACGGAGGGTGTCCATGTACTCGACATAGAGGTCGACCGGCGTTTCGGCGGTATCGAAGACCGACCTGGCCCCGGCCGTCATCTCGTCGGTCCAGGCGAGGCCCTGGTGGTAGGAGTGGAGAAGAAGCACTCGTTTTTCAGGCGATTCTACGGCGAGAGCGGGGGAGACAAGGGTAAAAGAGAGGAGCAAGAAGGTGAGAAGAAGAACGGCATATCCATATCTTCGTACAGACGCCCGTTTCGTCCTCATCCACCACCCTCTGTTCATCCGCTCTTTTTCCAGGCGCGTATCCGCCTCATCGCCTCTTTCAGCGTCGGCAGGGAGGCGGCATAGCTGACCCGGATCCAGCCGGGCGCATTGAACGCCGCCCCCGGTGTCGCCGCCACATGGGCATCGTTCAGCCATGAACGGGCGATCTCGAGGTCGTCGCCCTCCACCCGCACGAAGGCGTAGAAGGCGCCGTCGGGCGGGGCGACCGCATAGCCCATCGAGGTGAACTCGTCGAGCATGTACATCCGCCTGGCCTCGAACTCTTTGCGCATCGCCTCGACGCAGGACTGGTCGCCTTTCAGGGCCGCGACACCGCCCCACATCACGAAGGTCGCCGGGTGGGAGACCGAGTGCTGCTGCACCTTCGCCATCTGGCGGAGGACCGGGAGCGGGGCCACGGCATAGCCGAGCCGCCAGCCGGTCATCGCATAGGCCTTGGAAAAGCCGTTGACCGTGATCGTCCGACCGGCCATATCGCCGATCGAGGCGAGGGAGATGTGCTCTTTCCCGTAGATCAGTTTCTCATAGATCTCGTCGGAAAGGGCGAGGAGGTCGTAGTCCTCGCAGATGTCGGCGACGAGTTTGAAGGACGCCTTCGAGAGCACCGTCCCGGTGGGGTTCGAGGGGCTGTTGACGACGATCATCTTCGTCCGCGGCCCCACCCGCTCCAGGATCCGATCGTCGATCTGGAACGAGGGCTCCCTGAGGAGATGGTGGACGACCCGGCCGCCGGCCATCTGGACGCAGGGCTCGTAGGAGACCCAGGACGGGTCGGGGAGGACCACCTCGTCGCCCGGGTTCAGGCAGGCCTGCATCGCCTGAAAGATTGCGTCCTTCGCTCCGCAGGTGGCGATGACGTTTTCAGGGGCGCAGGGGATGTGGTTCTCGGTCCGGCATTTTTCGGCCACGGCGTGCAGGAGTTCGGGGATGCCGTTCGAGGGCGCGTAATGGGTCTCGCCGCGGGCGAGGGCGTCGCAGCAGGCCTGCACGATGTGCGCGGGCGTCGCAAAGTCGGGTTCGCCGATCGAGAGGCCGATCACGTCGATCCCCTCCCGCTTCATCCTCTTTGCGGCGTCCGAGATCTCGATCGTCGCCGAGGGGGCGACGGCGCTGACCTTCTCCGAGAGGGCCTTCATTCCAATCTCTGCACCATTTTTACGGCTGATTCAACGGCGCGCTTTGCGTAGTCGATCCGCTCGGTGGCCTCGAGGCGGGTCATGCCCGGACCCGAGATCCCGAGGGCGACGGGCTTGCCGTACTCCAGGGAGAGGTCGATGATCTTCCGGGCGGCGTGCTGGACCACGATCTCGTCGTGCTGGGTCGCCCCCTCGATGACGCAGCCGATGGTGACGACGGCGTCGATACCGTCCTGCTTGAGCAGTTTCTTGATCGCAAGCGGCATGTCGTAGGCGCCGGGCACATAGATGCAATCCGCCACCTCGGCGCCGAGAAACTTCGCGTGCTCCCGCGCCTCGATCTCCATCATATAGGTGATGTCGCGGTTGAACTCCGCGACCACAAATCCCAGTGTGATTGCCATGATATAACTCCTCGAATTGATCCTGTTTCTGTTCTTTCTTTATTCTGCCGGTTTTACTGCCTCGCCGGGCCGGCGTCCTCAAAGCCCTGCCGCTGGCCGGTGCCGGCCTGGCGGGTGAGCACCTGGGGGCGGAGGATGAGGTTCACGGCGTTTTCGGCGTGCTCCCGCGCCCGCCGCTCCGCGAGCCATGCGAGTTCCCGGTCGTTCTCCGCCTCGTCCTCGTGGACGAAGACCTCGATGATATGCCGGTTGGTCATCAGCTGGGCGAGCATCAGACCCTGCGAGGCCTCGTGGGCGCACATTTTGTCTTTATCTTTGCCGCCCGGCATGCCGAGGGCGACGACGATGTCGCAGCCCCGCTCCTCGATGAGCTTCTTGCAGGCGACCGGGAGGTCCTTGAAACCCGGGACGGTGTAGCGCTCGATCGCGACGCTGGCGTGCTTGCGCAGCTCGTCAACGACGAAGGCGCCCATATTGACGCGGGCGAAGGTGGTGTCGGCGACCCCGATCTTCATGCGTCGAGCACCTCAGCCGCCGCCCCGACACCGTCACCCATGCCGGCGACGCCGGCCTTCTTGAGTGCGTGCTGGACTGCTGCAAGGGTGGCGAGGATCTCGGGGGCGCTGACCGCACCCATCGAGCCGATCCTGAAGATCTTCCCCTTGAGGTGGTCCTGGCCGCCGGCGATCTCGATGCCCATCCGCTTGACGGTGCCGCGGAGGGCGCTGTCGGTGACGCCTTCGGGCATGACGACGGCGGTGACGGTGTTCGAATAGGCGTGGGCGGCGTCGAGCTGCGGGAACATCGAGAGGCCCCAGGCGGAGACGGCGGCCCTGACCGAGGCCGACATCCGCCGGTGCCGGGCGATGCGGGCGGCCATGCCTTCTTCACGGATGATCGCCATCGCTTCGGCGAGGGCGAGGAAGAGCGGGACGGCCGGGGTGTACGGGGTCTCCATCGGGGTCTTCTTGCCGTTCTTGCGGTAGGCGGCGAGGTCGAGGTAGTACGGGCGGTCCTCGGCGATCCGCTCCCATGCCCGGTCGGAGACGGCGACGGCCGCAAGCCCTGCCGGGGCGGCCAGGCACTTCTGCGAGCCCACGATGGCGATGTCGACGCTCCACTCGTCGGCGAGCACCTCATCGCCGCCGACCGAGGTGACGCCGTCCATGACAAAGAGGGCGTCGTGTTTCCGGACGAGTTTCCCGACGTCCTTCGCCGGGTTGAGGATGCCGGCCGAGGTCTCGTTGTGGACCATCGTCACCATCTCGACACCGCCTTCGAGGGCGGCGGCGAGGGCGTCGAGGTCGAGGGGCGTGCCCCAGGTCGATTCGATCGCGGTGACGTCGCCGTAGCGCCGCCCGAGGTCCCGGAGCCTCTCGCCGAACTTGCCGTTGACCAGGGAGGCGATCCGCTTCCCGCGGCCGAAGTTGGCGACGGCCGCTTCCATGCCGGCGGTGCCCGAGCCGCTGATGATATAGACCTCGTTTTTGGTCCCGAAGCATTCCTTGAGGACTGCGGCGCTCTCGGCGTAGGCGGTGCCGAATTCAGGGCCGCGATGGTTGATTGCCTGCCGCATCATCGCCTGCCGTACCCGTTCCGGCACCGGCACCGGCCCCGGCAGCATGAGGAGTCGTTCGTTTTCCATAAAGATCAGCGTGTACTGGTGCATCTTCCGGGGCAATGTAGGTTTTCATGGTGGGGGGGGCGGGCGTACGCGCTGGCCCTGACAGAAGACCTAATCCCACGACCGCACAATACTACAGATCAGTTATGCCCGATGTTGCAGTGATCACAGGCTCGAACTCAGACAGTGCGATTGCCGAAAAGGCGGTAAGAGTGCTCGAAACCTACGGTCTCTCCTATGACGTCCAGGTGATCTCGGCCCACCGCGACCCCGACCGTCTCGACGACTATATGCGCACCTCCGACGCGAAGGTCTTCATCGCCATCGCCGGGATGGCGGCCGCCCTCCCCGGCGTCGTCGCCTCGAAGACGAAACGCCCGGTGATCGGGGTCCCGGTCTCGGGCAAACTGATGGGCGGGCTCGACGCCCTCCTCTCCATCGTCCAGATGCCCAAAGGCGTGCCGGTCGCCTGCGTCGCCGTGGACGGCGGCGAGAACGCAGCGCACCTTGCCGCCCGCATCCTGGGCGTCGCATGAAGACCCAGCCGACCATCAGGAGCGGTCCCGTGCTCCTCGCCCCGCTGTGCCCGGAAGATGCCGGGCGCATCTCTCTCCTTGCAGGAGACAACGCTGTCGCCGACACGGCGGTCCTCATGCCCCATCCCTATTCCGAGGGAGCGGCAGAGGCCTGGATCGCGGAGAGCACGGCAGGATGGAAGGCCGGGTGGGGCGCGGCCTGGAAGATTACGAGGGCAACTGACGGCCTTCTCGTAGGAGAGGTCGGAATAACGATGGAGCCGGAAAACCTGAGCGCCGAACTCGGGTACTGGATCGGGAAGGACTACTGGGGCAGGGGCTATGCCACGGCGGCGGCGTGGGCAGCGGTGCAGTTCGGTTTTGAGGAGATGGGAGTCCACCGCGTCCACGCCTCCTGCCTCAGGCGGAACGCCGGGTCGGCGCGGGTGCTGGAGCGGGCCGGGCTGCAGTACGAGGGGTGCCTGCGGGAGCATCTCCTCCACCGGGGACGTTTCGAGGACCTGCTGCTCTTCGGGGCGGTGCGGGACGGGGACATGAACCCCGGAGAGAAGGAGGGCGGAGCCTGCTCCTCCCGGGTTTGCCATGAAAAACACCTGCGGTGTGTTTCGTAGAGTGCCCTGAAAAAAAGAGATCGTCAGGCTCCCCGGCGGCGAGGCCGGGCGGCCGCACTATTTTTCCCGTTCCCCGAGGATATCCCGCACCATCTTCACGGCGCAGAGGTCGCCGCACATCGAGCAGGTCTCCAGGTCGCCGTCGCGCTGATGGATCGTTCGGGCGTGTTCGCCGTACATCGCCGCCTTAAACTGCTCCTCCCAGTTGAGCCGCCGTCTGGCCTCGGCCATCTTCAGGTCGGCCCTCGCATGGGCGCCTGCGCCGAAGCGGACGATGTCGCCCGCATGGGCGGTGATCTTCGCCACCCGCGTTCCCTCCACGATGTCGTCGATGTCGGGGAGGGCCAGGTGCTCGGCCGGCGAGACCATGCAGAAGAAATCGGCGCCGTGCATGGCGGCGACCGCGAAACCCATCGCCCCGACGACATGGTCGTAGCCGGGGGCGACGTCGGTCACCAGGGGCCCGAGCAGGTAGAGGGGGGCACCGTCCGAGATCTCCTTGAGCATCTGCACGTTGTAGCCGACCTGGTCGAGGGGCATATGCCCGGGCCCCTCGATGAAGCGCTGGACGCCGGCCGCGAGGGCCCGTTTCGCGAGGCCCCCCAGGGTCACGTACTCGGTCACCTTCGCAAGCCGTTCGGCGTCGTACAGGCAGCCGGGGCGCATCCCGTCCCCGAGGGAGGCGACGACATCGGCCTCAGAGAGGATCTCGAGGAGGTAGTCGTACTCGCTGTAGAGCGGGTTCTCCTCGCCGGTCGCCGCCATCATCGCCACGTGGAAGGCCCCGCCCCGCGAGACCACGCCCATCACCCGCGGGTCGAGGCGGAGGGCCGAAAAGGCGGCCTGGTTCACGCCGCAGTGGAGGGTGAGGAAGTCCACGCCCTGCCGGCAGTGCTCCCGGATCACGTTAAAGAGGAGATCGGAGGTGACGTCGGCCGCATTCCCGGCCCGTCGCACCGCCTCGTAGATCGGGACCGTGCCCACGGGAACGTCGAGGGCAAGGATCTCCTTTCTCATCGCCGGGAGATCCCCGCCGGTGGAGAGATCCATCAGGGTGTCGGCACCGTTCTCCAGGGCCGCCTGCGCCTTCCTGATCTCGAGGGCAGGGTCGCAGCGCTCCCCTGAGGTGCCGATGTTCACGTTCACCTTGATCCGGCAGCCCTCGCCGATGGCAGAGAGGCGGTGCGGACGGCGGGGGTTGGCTGCGACCGTGATCCGCCCCCTCGTTATCGCACGGGCGGCCTGCCGCGGCGAGAGCCCCTCGTCCCTCGCCACCACCTCCACCTCGGGAGGGACGCCTTTGAGGCACTCCTTGATCAGGGTTTGCATAACACACATCTATCGGGAATCCTTATTATTCTGCATGCCAGTCGTGTGGTTGCCTGGAGAAGGATATTTCGCGAACAGTTATATCTTCGGCGGGGTGCTCGTCGACGCCGGGGTGACGCCGCTTGTGCTCGCCAGGCACGCCGACCGGATCGAGAGCGTCGTGCTCACCCATACGCACTACGATCACATCGCATACCTCAAGGAGATCAAGGCGCTCACCGGGGCCGAGGTCTGCGTCCACGCCTTCGACGCCGCCGGGCTCTCCGGGGATAGGACCAGCCTCGCGCCCGTCTTCGGCGCCCGCCCCCCGATGACCGTCCCGGACCGTATCCTCGAAGGCGGGGAGCGGATCGGCGGCCTGGAGGTGATCCACACCCCGGGCCACACGCCGGGCGGCATCTCCCTGTACAGCCCCGAGGAGCGGGCGCTCTTCTGCGGCGACACCGTCTTTCCCGGCGGATCCTTCGGACGGTTCGATTTCCCGGGCGGCGACCTCGAGGCGCTCACCGGCTCGATCGACCGTCTCGCCGCCCTGGACGTCGAGGCGCTCTACCCCGGCCACGGCGAGCCGGTCAGGACCGGCGGGACCCGCCACATCAGGGCGGCGGCCATGGCCGTGCGGGAGATGCGATGAAAGGCATCTACTGCCTGGTCCTCAGAAACGGGGCATGCGACCTCGAGGTGGGAAGGCTCGGACCGGTCCATTTCAGAGAGGGCTGGCACATCTACGTCGGTTCGGCCCTCGGGCCCGGCGGGCTTGCCGCCCGCGTCGGCAGGCATTTCAAGCTCGCCGCCGCACAGGACCGGCGGCCGCGGTGGCACATCGACCGCCTCCTCCTCTCGCCGGCCTTCAGCCTCGAAGGGGCGGTCTGCGGCGGCACCGAAGAGAGGCTCGAGTGCCGCCTCGCCGGTGCGATCGGCCGGGAGGGGGTGCCGGGCTTCGGGTGCACCGACTGCGCCTGCGATTCGCACCTCTTTTACCGTTCTGACGACCCATTTGATGAGATAACACGGGCCTTCACCGCGATTGGCATCTCTGCCGTAACCAGAAAGACCAATAAGGGGGAGAGTGATCTCCTGATATGAAAGTGCTCGGCATTTCTGGGAGCATGAGAAAGGACGGCAACACCGCCCAGATCGTGAGGTATATCCTCGCAAAGGTGCAGACGGCCGGGATCGAGACCGAGTTCGTCTCCCTTGCAGACCGGGAGATAAAACCGTGCACCGGCTGCGAAAAGTGCAAGGAGACGAAATGGTGCGTGATCGAGGGGGACGACTGGAGCGCCGTCGCTGAAAAGATGCTCGAGGCCGAGGTGGTGGTCCTGGGGTCGCCGACCTACTACTACGACATCAACGGCCAGATGAAGAACCTCATCGACCGGACCTATTCCTTCTACCACGACCGGAAGCTCGCCGGCAGAAACGCCGTCGCCGTGACGGTCTGCGCCGACCGGGGCTGCGAGCGCTCGCTTGAGACGATCGAAGGTTTCCTGAACACCCACCAGTTCTCCTATCTCGGGCATGTCTGCGGCAAGGCCTATCTCCCCGGCGAGATCATGACCGACGCCCGGGCGGTCAGAAAGTCCGACGAGGCCGCACGCAAGATCATCAACCTCCTCCAGCCTCACGACTAAAAAAGCACCCCGATCTACATCAAAATGCTGATCTGGCCCAAAAAAGCACCTTTTTTTGGCTTTGTTGAAAACCTCCCCTCCAACAACGATCGATATCGCTTGAAGGTGCTCTGGTGAGGGTGTGATAGATCTTCCCTTTATCGTGGAACCAGGCTACGGGATGGTCTGGACGAAGCCATTCGCCCGGCAGTTTCAGGGAGCAGATGCGGGATCAGTGCCCCGCAAAACTGCGATTGGGGCGGGAACGGGAAAAATACGCCAACCAGGCCATCAGGATTTTTTCCGGTAGATAATCTGCCCTCCCGGCTCCTGCATATCCAGGGGCAATCCTCGCGCGGGGGTCCGGGGGTACAAACCCCCGGCGCGGTGCGGGCGTTGTGTGACCGTATGGGATCTCAGGGTATGCCTCTGCCGGGGGGCCTGCTGCCCCCCGGTCCCCCCGCCGATTGCGATAGGGGCAGGGACGGAAAAACAACTGCGGCTTTTCCCTCCATCATTTTTCATCGAGAGATGCTCCGCTCGGACTCTCCTTCCCTATCCAGGGCAATCTCGCGCGGGGGTCCGGGGGTACAAACCCCCGGCGCGAAGATGGGGGAAAGCGAATGAATCACGCTCGCATCTGGAAACGTGATGATTTCTACAAAGCCCTTTTTTTATTTTAAGGTCAGAAAATAGGTGGAGCAGAGAAAACTCCCGAAGGAGAGAAGAAAGCATGGATCGAACCGCCCGCCCGGAGATACAGTACTGTGCCATTGCCCTTTCCGTCGTAGTTATCGCTCTCCTGATCGCTGCCATCCTGCCTGACGGTATTTTTGCTGCATCACCCCCTGTGAATGGCGCAAGGACAAATCCATTGATATATGCCGGAGACTCATCCGAAGGTATGGAAGGCATCAGGATCCCCCTCACAGAGAAAGAGGCTGAAGGCTTTGTCGTCCCCCTCGGCCCGGCAAACCTCGTATTTGCAAAGACCGATATCGGGCTCGTCGGTTGCGGCGCCTTCGATGTGGCGGCGCTGGAGCGGTTCGGCTACCCGGCGGCACGGGTGCGACCGGCAGAGGGATCATCGATCCGCGACCTCGACGACCTCCTCGCCGGCATTATCGCCGTGGCAAACGAACCGGCGGCAAAGAGGGGTATCGCACCGGGCATGACCGGGAGAGAGGCCCTCGAACTCCTCTGAGGGTGCAGGCCATCGCACGGGAAGACCTGCGCCAATCGAATGAGAACAGATACATGGATCAAAGAGAAACCTGAACACGACCAGTCCAGCCGCGTGGAGGAGTTACTATCGAAGGTTCCGGGAAGAAGGTGTTCGTTGCCGCCCTCCTGCTGCTCTCTCTTGTCCTTTCGGCCTCCGCTGCAGGGCCCGACGATACCAGGAGCGTCATGCTCCTCCTCTCCTATAACCAGGGGTTTGCATGGACCGACGACGTGGTGGACGGCGTCGTCTCCGTCATCCCGTCGGACGCCGACACCGATCTCCGCATCGAGTACATGGACGCGAAGCGGGCGAGCGGGGACGAGTACTTCGAGCGCCTCTTCAGGATCTACCAGACCAAATACCGGACGGACACGCCCGACGTGATCATCGCCGAGGAGGAGGACGCCTACCTCTTCTTAAAAAAATACCGGGACGAACTCTTCCCGGACACGCCGGTCGTGGTCGTCGGCCTGAACTGGCGGGAGGACCGGCAGGCCCCTGAACTCCATCACGCCACCGGGGTGATGGAGGACTACGAGATGGCGCGGACGATCGATCTCGCCCTCGCCCTCCACCCCGAGACCGGGCACCTCGTCGTCATCAACGACAACATCTCGACCGCCGGAAAGGAAAACGACCTCATACTCCAGACGGTCCTGCCCGCATACCGGGAGCGCCTCGAGGTGATCATGCTCAGCGGCCTCGCCGCCGAAGACCTCTACCTCGCCCTGGAGCGCCTCCCCGCCGACAGCGTCGTCCTGCTCCTCACCTACAACCAGGACGCCGAAGGGCGGATCTTCACCTACGACGAGATGGTGGAACGCATCACCCGCATGACCGACGCCCCGGTCTACGGCATCTGGGACTTTTATCTCGGCAAAGGGATCGTCGGCGGCTACATGACGCGGGGGTTCGAGCAGGGCGCGGCGGCCGGCGAGATTGCAGAGGCGATCCTCAACGGCACCCCGGCGGCGGCGATCGCCCCGGTGGTGGCGCGGCCGCAGGCGGCGATCTTCGATTACCGTCAGCTCGAAGAGCACGGCATCCCGGCCTCAGCCCTGCCCGAGGGGAGCGTCGTGATAAACCGGCCGGAAACGAGCATCGAGGTTCCGATCCAGACGGTGTACCTCTCGGTCGTCGCTGCAACGCTGCTCACCGCCCTTCTCGCCGGCCTCGTCCTGACGAACAGGCGGCTCAAGGGCGCACAAACGAGGCTGAAGACAAGCGAAGAGCGGCTTTCCGCCGCACTCGCCGCCACCAACGACGGGGTGTGGGAGTGGGACCTCACCGACAACCGGGCCTATTTCAGCCCATCGTATTACCGGATGCTCGGCTACGAGCCCGGCGCATTCCCGGCGTCCTATGCCTCATGGGAGGCGCTGCTCCATCCCGACGACAGGGACCGGGTCAGGAGCGAGATCAGCGCCGCCATCTCCACGAAAAACACCGATTTTCAGGTCGAGTTCCGCATGCTCACCCGTGAAGGCACATGGAAGTGGGTCCTGGGCCGGGGGCGGGTCGCGGCGTGGGACGGCGACACCCCCCTCAGGATGGTCGGCACCCATGTGGACTTCACCGGGCACAAGCGGGTGGAGATCGAGCGGGAGGTCTCCCGCAAAACCCTCGAAGAGCAGGTCGCAAAACGCACCGCCGACCTCGACCGGGCGGTGAAAAACCTCAGCGACGAGGTCAGGGACCGGAAGGCCGCCGAGTCCAGGCTTGCAGACGGGAAAGAGCGCCTTGCAGTGACCCTGCGATCGATCGGGGACGGCGTGATCGCCACCGACACGGACGGGCGGATCGAGATGATGAACCGGGCCGCAGAGGAGATCACCGGGTGGGCGATCGAGGAGGCGCGGGGAAAACACCTCGCCTCGGTCCTCAGGATCGTCGACGAACTCAGCCGGAAACCCCGTGATGACCTGGTGGCGCAGGTGATGAGGGAGAACGCCATCATCGAGCTCCCGCGAGAGACGGTCCTGATCCAGAAGGACGGGGGCGAGCGGGTCGTCGCCGACTCGGCCGCCCCGATCCGTGATGCAGAGAGCCGGATCATCGGCGTCGTCATCGTCTTCAGGGACGTGACCGCAGCCAGGCAGGCTGACGAAGAGCGGACCAGGGCGCAGAAACTCGAGTCCATCGGCCTTCTTGCAGGCGGGATCGCCCACGACTTCAACAACTTCCTGATGGGGATCCTGGGCAACATCCAGTTCGCCGCCGAGGGGATGGAGGAGAGCGATATCAGGCTGAAGTATCTCAAAGACGCAGAAGCGGCGCTCTTCAGGGCGCGGGACCTGACGGCGCAGCTCCTCACCTTTGCACGGGGCGGAGCGCCGGTCAGGCGCGCCCGCCACCTCGGGGAGATGATCAGGGAGACGGCCACCTTCACCCTGAGAGGGTCGCGGTCGAGACCGTCCTTCGATATCCCCGAAGACCTCCTGCCGGTGAACGTGGACCTCGGCCAGATCGCGCAGGTGATCGGAAACCTCGTCCTGAACGCCGCACAGGCGATGGAGGGCGGCGGCATTGTCACCCTCTCCGCGAGAAACGTCGATCTCGGCGAAGAGACGCCCGTGCTCAAGCCCGGGAAATATGTCAGGATCGAGGTCGGCGACACCGGGAACGGCATCCCGCCCGCCGTCCTCCCGAAGATCTTCGACCCGTATTTCACCACAAAAGCCGGCGGGCGCGGGCTCGGCCTTCCCAGCTGCCTCTCCATCATCCAGAAACACGACGGCTGGATCGATGTGCGCTCCGAGGTGGGCGCCGGGACGACCTTCTCGGTCTACCTCCCCGCAGCCGAGGAAAAACCCGTCCCTGATGAGCATGGAGAGGCAGGGCCCGAAGAGACGGCATGCCCCGGCCGCGTCCTGATCATGGACGACGAGGAGGCGATCAGGGCGGTGATGAAGGCGATGCTCACCAGAAAAGGGTTCTCTGTGGACACCGCGGAGGACGGCGCCGCCACCCTCGAACGCTATAGAAATGCGATGGAAGGGGGAGAGCCCTATGACGCCGTGGTGCTGGACATGACCATCCCCGGCGGCATGGGCGGGAAGGAGACGATGGAGCGGCTCAGAGAGATCGATCCGGCAGTGCAGGCGATCGTTTCGAGCGGCTACTCGCAGGACCCGGTGATGGCGTCCTATGCAGACTACGGGTTTTTGGCGGCGCTCCCGAAACCCTACCGGATCCAGGACCTCGTCGACGCCCTCAACGAGATCTGCAGGAATAACCGATAGGCAGGGCTCTTCACCGCACGGCCCGGTACAGGGTCGTGCGCTCCCTGAGGGGGCGGCCGAGATCCTCTGCGATCCGCCGCATCTCCGCGGGGTCCAGGTAATCGGTCCCGGTCGCCCCTGCCCCTTTCGATATGCTCTCTTCAAACATCGTCCCGCCGAGATCGTCGGCGCCGGCCATGAGCGCGATCTGCGCCATTTTTGTCCCGATCTTCACCCACGACGCCTGGATATGGACGATGTTGTCCAGGAAGAGGCGGGAGACCGCATACATCAGGAGGTCCTCCCGCCCGGTCGCACCGGCCCGCGCCCGCCCCGAGGTGTAGATGGGGGTGGTCCACGGGATGAACGAGAGCGGGACGAACTCGGTGAACCCGCCGGTCTCGTCCTGGATCTCCCTCAGGACCGCGAGGTGACGGGCGCGGTCGGCGGCGGTGTCGATATGGCCGTACATGATCGTCGCCGTCGAGGGGATGCCCATCAGGTGCGCCTCCCTGATGATCCTGACCCATTCTTCGGTCAGGATCTTGCCCGGACAGATCTCCCGGCGCACATCGTCCACCAGGATCTCGGCGGCGGTGCCGCAGAGCGATCCAAGACCCGCCTCCTTCATCCGGTCCAGAACCTCGCGGGTCGAAAGCCCGCTCTGCCTGGCGGCATAGGCGACCTCCTGGGGGTTTGAGGCATGGATGTGCGCCGCCGGCGCCTCCTCCCTGATCCGCCGTATAAGACCGACATAATCCTCGACAGTAAAGTCGGGGTGGAGACCGCTCACCGTGCAGATCTCGGTGACCCCGCGTTCTCTGGCGGTCCGCAGGCGCGAGACCACCGCCGCCGGATCGTGAAGGTACGCGTCGGGGTCCCCGATCTTCCGGCAAAACCCGCAGAAACCGCAGGTGTTTATGCAGATGTTCGTCACGTTCAGGTTCTGGTTGCGCACGTAGGTGACCGCATCGCCCGCCCGCTCCTGGCGCACCTGATCGGCGGCGGCGGCGATCGCCCACACATCCCGGCCCCTGGCGGAGAAAAGGGTCAGCGCTTCGGCCTCGGTCATCCGGCGACCGGCGAGAATCTCGTCGAGCAGCGCCCGTATCATGTACCAGGTGCTTCGGCACTCACCCTATAAAAGAGATGGGAAGGGGCTCAGGCCCGTCCGTAGGTGGTCGTCCGCTGCACGAGGGGGCGGCCGAGATCCTCTGCGATCCGCCGCATCGCCGCCGGGTCCAGGTAATCGGCCTCGTCGGCGCCGGCAGAGACCGTCACCGCATCGGCAAACATCGTCCCGCCGAGGTCGTTCGCCCCGGCGAGCAGGCAGGCCTGCGCCATCTTCGTCCCGACCTTGCCCCAGGAGACCTGGACGTTCTGGAAGTTGTCCAGGAAGAGGCGCGATACGGCGATGAGCAGGACGTCCTCCCGCCCGGTCGAGCCCGGACGGGCGATCCCGGCCTGGTAGAGGGGGGTGTGCTGGTGGATGTACGGGAGGGTGACCAGCTCGGTGAAGCCGCCGGTCTCGTCCTGGATCTCCCTGAGGATCGCGAGGTGGCGGGCGCGGTCGGCGTCCGACTCGTACGAGCCGTACATGATCGTCCCTGACGACCTGATCCCCATCAGGTGCGCTTCTTTGATGATCCTGACCCAGTCGGCCGTCCGCACCTTTTTCGGGCAGATCACGTCGCGCACCCCGTCCACCAGGATCTCCGCCGCCGTCCCCTGGAGGGTCCCGAGCCCGGCGGCCCGCAGGCGTTCCAGCGCTTCGACCGTCGATATGCCGCTCCTTTTTGCGGCATGGAGCACCTCGTCCGGGCTGCAGGCGTGGATGTCCACCCCGGGAAGAACGGCGGCGACCCACCGGATCATCTCCTCGTAGGACTCCGTGGTGAAGGCCGGGTGGACGCCGGAGAGGAAACAGACCTCGGTGACCCCGCGCCCCCCTGCATTGCGGGCCTGCGCCTGCACCTGCTCTTTGCCCAGCATGTATGCGTCCGCATCGGTCGCTTTGCGGCCGAAACCGCAGAAGCCGCAGAGGTTCTTGCAGATGTTGGTGATATGGAGGTTCTGGTTCAAAACGAAGGTGACCGCATCGCCGGCCTTCTGCTCCCGCACCTCGTCGGCGGCGGCGGCGATCGCCCAGATCCGGCGATCCTTCACGCCGAGAAGCGTGACCGCCTCCTCCTCGGTCATCCGGTGTCCGGCCAGCGTGTCGGAGAGCAGCGTGCGTATTCTGTCTGTCATGGTCGTCTCTTCCTGCTATCGCTCTTCGTCTCTTGTTTCCGTCTCTCGCTCAGGTAGTCCCAGAGGATCATCAGGGCGATCAGGGCGACCGCCACCTCGAGCAGGTGGAGGGGGAGGTAACCGAGCACCGGGACCGCAAACAGGGCCTTGCCGACGATCCACTCCTCCTTCACCGGTTCGATCTGCCCGAGGCCCGGATAGGCGACCACCTGGTCGGGGACCGGGTTGTTGTCGCCCCAGGTGATATACCCCTCATGCGGCGCCGTATAGCCGAGGTTGAGGCCGTTGAGGGTGTCCACCGTCTCGCCTCCCTCGACCCGCATCATGGCGCGGTGGATGATCGGGTGGACCGAATCGGCCCCGTTGGGCCGGTAGATGATCACGTCCCCGTATTCGTTGTATTTCATGTAGCCAGACGCCTGAGCGCCCTCGAAGGTCTGGAGAGCCCCGAAACGGTCGGGCGCCACGACGAAGACGAGGTCGCCGACATTCATGTTCGGGACCATGCTCTCGGACTCGATCGCCACCACGGCGGGCCAGGTGCCTGAGACGAGGAAGAGGACGAGCGCGATCACCCCGACGACCGCCACCGCCCAGAGGACGTCGCGGGCGATGGAGACGATGGGGTTCTGGCTCTCCCTGAACTGCTCGATCAGGCCGGGTTTCGGTTGGAGAGACGGTTTATCCGACATCTGTATGGTGATGGTGGGAACCTGGATCTGATATAAATATGGGAACGGCCCTGACCGGCGGGATGATAGGTCGGGAAGACGCACCTGACCAGAAGAGATGCTGCATACGCCGGGAAGTTCAAGGAAAGGAGGGTCTATCGACCTGAACGGATATCGCAAAGACAGGACCATCGACGTTTCCGGAGAGACGTCCCTGCTCCTCACGGCCGCATCGTTCGTCCTGTTCTTTGTCTCTGCAGCCGCCGTCCTCCTCATATTCACGCTGGTCACCGGCACGGGCTCGTTCACCTTCACGGCGAGCGGCCCGACCGACCTCCTGCCCATCCTCGCCCTGGTCCTCCTGGTCCTCCTTGTCGGCGTCCTCCACGAAGGTCTCCACGCCCTCGCCTACCTCCTCCTGCACCGGCGCCCGGTCTTCGGTTGGGGGAGGAAAGTTCTGCTCCTCTACTGCTCCTGCTCGGCCGACGGGGCGTACACGCGAGACGAGAGCGTCTTCGTCCTCACGCTGCCGTTCGTCCTGATCACGGCCCTCGGGCTCGGGGCGATCGTCCTCGCCCCGGGATGGGGGATCGCCGCCCTCGTCCTGGTCCCCCTCAACGCCGCCGGATCGGCCGCCGACCTCTATGCGGCGGCAACACTTCTCCGCTCCCCGACCGAAAGCCTGGTGCTCGAGGAAGGAGGCGCCATGACGCTCTTTGTGCCCGAATGAACAGAGGGGCCTTCGCACATCCCCGGGGGGATAGCCCCGGGCGCGCCCGTCCACGCAGGCGAGAGGCCGATAAAGGCGATAAAAAAGGAGGGCGCCCCTCAATCACGGGGGAAGAGGGTCCGCGCCCCCATCACCGCCCCATAGACGCCGGCGGCGACCAGGATGATCGTCGCCCCCGACGGGACATTGAGGAGGTACGAGAGGACGATCCCGCTCACGGTGAAGACCGCCCCGAGGGCGACCGCAAGGGCCATCATCAGCCCCAGGCGGGAGGAGAACTCCCGCGCGATCGCCGCCGGGATCGTCAGCAGGGCGATCACCAGGATGATCCCGACGACCTGGATGAGCATCACCACGGTCAGGGCGACGAGCACCAGGAGCAGGAGCGAGATCCGCTCCACCGGGAGGTTCATCACCCGCGCGTACTCCTCGTCGAAGGTGACCGCAAAGAGGTCCCTGAAGAAGAGGGCGACCACGAGGAGGATCACGGCGACGAGGGCGCCCATCAGGACGAGGTCTTCCCGCGGCACGAGCAGGATGTTCCCGAAGAGATAGCCGAAGAGGTCGGGCGCAAAGCCGGGCGTGAGATAGACGAAGAGGATGCCGAGCGCCATCCCCGCGGCCCAGACCGCCCCGATGATCGTGTCGAGGTTCTGCCGCTGCCGCAGGGAGAGTTCGCCCATGCCGAGGGCGACGGCGACGGTGAAGACGGTCGCCGAGAGGATCGGGTCGAGGCCGAGATAATAGCCGAGCCCGATCCCGCCGAAGGCGGCGTGCGAGACCCCGCCCGAGAGCGAGACCATCCGCCTGACCACCACATAGGTGCCGATCACCCCGCAGGCGACGCTCGCAAGCAACCCGGCAATCAGGGCGTTTCTGAAAAACTCATAGGCGAATATAGAGATCACGGCCGCTCCTCCCCTTCGTGCTCTCCCAGCACCCGGTGGGGAAGACCGTGGGCGATCAGGTCCACCGGGCAGCCGTATGCCCCTGTAAGCATGTCGCCGGTGATCTCGGCCGTATCGTGGGTGAAGATCCGCCGGTTTAAGCAGGCGATCTTTGTCACGCGCGAGGAGAGGACGCCGACGTCGTGGGTGACCAGCAGGACGGTCATCTCATCCCTGAGCCCGACGAGCAGGTCCATGAAGTGATCGCCGGTCGGAGCGTCGACATAGACGGTGGGCTCGTCCAGGATCAGCACCTCGGGCTCGCCCACCAGGGCGCGGGCGATGATCGCCCGCTGCTGCTGCCCCCCGGAAAGAGCGCCGATCTCCTGGCCCGCGAGATCGCCGATCCCCATCGTGGCCATCGCCCGGTCCGCAGCAGCGCGGTCTTCCTGCCCGTAACGGCGGGGGAAATTCCTGATGTGCCCGAGCCTGCCTGAAAGCACCATCTCGCCCACCGTGACCGGGTACGAGAAGTCGAAGGTGCGGTACTGCGGGACATAGCCGAGGAGGTGACGCCGCTCGACGGGCGTCCCGCCCAGCACCCTGACCGTCCCTGCGGACGGACGGATCAACCCCAGGATCACCTTCAGAAGGGTGCTCTTCCCGCCCCCGTTCGGGCCGATCACCGCATAGAAATCGCCTTTCTCGACCCTGAAATCGACGTCCTCCAGCACCGGGCGGCCGCCCAGGGTCACCGAAACGCCCCTGACGTCGATGACCGGATCCTCGCTCATACCGCCCCGCCGAACGCCGCGGCGACGTTCCTCATGTTCGCCGTATAATGTTCTTCAAGCGGGCTCACCAGGGCGACCCGGCCGCCGATCGCATCGGCGATCACCCGGGCGCTCTTCGTGGAGTACTCGGGCGAAGCAAAGACGACGGTGATATTCTCCGCCGCTGCCTGGAGGATCAGCCGTTCGATCCCCTGCGGGCCGGGCTCCTTTCCCTCGTCCTCGATCGGGATCTGCACGAGCCCGTAGTCCCGCACGAAATATGCCCAGGACGGGTGGTAGACCATGACCGCCTCGCCCTCGCGGCCCGCGAGAGAGGCGGCGATCCCGGTGTCGAGGGCCCGGAGTTCGTCGAGATACAGGTCGCGGTTCGCCTCGAAATAGGCGGCGTCGGCCGGGTCGATCGCCACCAGGCCGGCACAGATATTCTCGACCATCACCGCGGCGTTTCGCACCGAGAGCCAGACGTGCGGGTCTGTGCCGCCCTCCTCCTCGTCGCCGGCGAGGAAGGAAAGACCGGCCGAAGAGTTGACGACATGCATCCCCGGGTTCACCCCGACGATCTTCGCCATCCAGGCGCGCTCGAACTCGATGCCGGAGCCGACGGCGGCATACATCCGCACCTCTCCGAGGGCCGCCATCTGTCCGGGCGTCAGCTCGTAGGTATGCGGGTTTGCGCCGGGCGGGACGAGCACCATCACGTCCACCCGATCCCCCCCGATTGCCCTGACGAATTCGGCCTGGGGCGGGATCGTCACGGCGACCGGGATCGGTCCGTCTTCGGCCGGGGCCGCACCGTCGCCGAGGCAGCCCGCCGTCATCAGAAGAAAAAGCACACCCATCGCGGGCAACAGCCATTGCGCCGTCCCCATCTTCTTCCCACCCATAATTTGGTACGTATCTAAATTATCCCTGCAACCCGTAAATAGGTTTTCGGGCCCACAATCAACCGGTATCGGGGCAGCAGGCGAGATCGTGCTCGATCGGGCCGCAGACGCTCTGGACCGGGTGCCCGAGGGATGCGCAGATCCGGTCGACGAGGTCCTTTGAGACCCGCCCTTCCAGCATGTTCGCCTCCCTGCACGCCTCCGCGGGCGTCAGCCCGAACTGGCTCAGGGCGAGGGAGAGGAGGCGGTGGCGGCGGAGGAGGAAGCGGGCGTATCGCTCGCCCTGTGTGGTGAGGGAGACGCCGCGGTACGGCGTATGCTCCAGATACCCTTCATCTGCAAGGGCGAGAAGCGTCTTCGTGGCCGTCGAGGGGGCGACGCCGACCCTCCGCGCGATCTCGTTTGTCCGGGCGCATCCGCCCATGATGCCGATGATCTTCAGGTATTCGGCCTTCCGGCCAGGGAGTTCGAAACCGCTGATCTCCTCCATGCGCCGTAGTGCGCCGGCCAGAGAGTTAAATTTTCCCACACCCCAAACCTCGCGCCCTCATCCGCAAGGATCATGAGGCTCGACCGCCAACCTGATCACAATGCTCTGCGAGGATGAGATCGTCTCACGGTTCCTTGCCACCAGCCTCTTCGTCTCGCCCGAGGTGGTGGCCTACATAAAGGAGCAGGACGACCCCGGCCTCATCGACCGGATCATCGCCGGGACGCCCGAGGGCACCGTCGTCGTCTCGCCCGACTGCATTCCCGCCCTCAAGAAGGTGAGGGACGGCACCCGTTTTCTCGCAGACCCGGTCTGCGAGGTCCTCGCCGGAATGGAGAACTCGGCCGAGAGCATCAGGGACTTCGAGGAGTACATCACCTATTTCCGCAACCGTTTCACCCGCCTCTCCACCTTCATGCGGGGGCGGATCCAGCCGGTCCCGATCGAGGCGCTGGCCCGGACCGGGCGCTACCAGGAGGAAGAGGTCTCGTTCATCGGCATGGTCTCGAACGTGCGGAGCACGGCCAACGGCAATAAGATGGTCGAGGTGGAGGACCCCACGGGCACGATGCGGGTGCTCTTCAACAAGTCCAGGGAAGGGTTTTCTGAGGCCGAGAAGATCCTGCCCGACGAGGTGATCGGCGTGCGGGGCAAACTCTCGCAGGACGGCACCATCTTTTTCGCCAACACGCTGGTCCGCCCGGACATCCCGCTCTCGAACGCCCCGTACCGCTCGGAGCGTCCGGGCCGGGCCGTGCTGATCTCGGACATCCACGTCGGCTCAGACACCTTCCTCGAGGACGAATGGCACCGCTTTGCCGACTGGATCTCAGGCCAGGAGGATATCGGTTACCTGGTCATCGCCGGCGACCTCGTGGACGGGATCGGGATCTACCCGGGCCAGGAAAAAGAGCTCGTGATCAAGAACATCTACCAGCAGTACGCGGCGCTCGGCGAGATGCTCTCGGCCCTCCCGGAGCGGCTGACGATCGTCATCTCGCCGGGCAACCACGACGTGGTCAGGGGCGCCGAACCGCAGCCTGCGATCCCGCCGGCGTTCAGGATAGGTTACCCGGCAAACTGCGTGTGGGTCGAGAACCCGGCGCTCGTCTCCCTGCAGGGCGTGCGGGTGCTCATCTACCACGGGCGTTCGTTCGACGACATGATCGGGACGATCCCGGGCGCCTCATACAACCGTCCCGCGGAGATCATGGAGGAGATGCTGAAACGCCGGCACCTCGCCCCGATATTCGGGATGCGGACCCCGATCGCACCGGGAAAAAAGGACCCGCTCATCATCGACCCGGTCCCCGAGGTGCTCTTCACCGGCCATGTCCATATCAGCGGGATCAAACGCTACCGGGGCGTGCTGATGATCAATGCCGGGACCTGGCAGTCGCAGACCGCCTTCCAGAAACAGATGAACACCGTGCCGACACCCGCGCAGGCGGTCGTCCTGGACCTTCAGAGCCTTGAGACCGAGATCGTCGATTTTCTGACTCCCGGATCCTGATCGCGCCGGCGCACCTCCTGGCAACGGAAACTTCCGGCATCCTGCGGCGATGCGGGAGAAAACGATCAGATCATTCGAATCGCTCTATTTTTATTATTGAAGGGGCACATAGATAGAGAATCAAAAAGCCGGGATCCGGTGCTGTCAACCAGAACCCGGGGGAAAGAAAAAACATGGATGCAATCGTCTATCTGGCACCTATATGTGCTCTCTTAGGCCTTCTTTTTGCAGGGTACTCATTCCTTGCAGTTCGAAAAGAGGGAGAGGGCACTGAGGTGATGAAAAAGATCACCGCGGCGATCCACCACGGTGCCATGGTCTACCTGAACAGGCAGTACCGTGCCATCGCCCTGTTCGTCGTGGTCCTGGCCATCGTCATCGCGGCCATTCTACCGAACGGCGTTCTTACCGCAGCATGTTTCGTGCTCGGCGCCGTGCTCTCGGCCACCGCAGGATACATCGGCATGTTCACCGCCACGAGCGCAAACGGCCGGACCACCAACGCCGCACGCCGCGGCATCGCCGAGGCCTTCAGGGTCTCCTTCGCAAGCGGCTCGGTCATGGGCATGTCCGTCGTCGGCCTCGGGCTCTTCGGGCTTTCCATCGCCTTCATCGGACTCTCGAGCTTCCTTCCGGGCATGGACGAGTACACGATTGTGAACATCCTCGCCGGCTTCTCCCTCGGCGCCTCCTCGATCGCCCTCTTCGCCCGTGTGGGCGGCGGCATCTTCACCAAGGCCGCCGACGTCGGTGCTGACCTCGTCGGCAAGGTCGAGGCCGGCATCCCCGAGGACGACCCGAGAAACCCGGCCGTCATCGCGGACAACGTCGGCGACAACGTCGGCGACATCGCCGGCATGGGTGCGGACCTCTACGAGAGCTACGTCGGCTCGATCATCGCCACCATGCTCCTGGGCGCATCGACCGCGGCGGTCTTCTTCCCGAACGTCTCCTTAATGAACGTCATTCTCTTCCCGGTCGTCATCGCCGCCCTCGGCATCGTCGCTTCGATCATCGGCTCCTTCTTCGTCAGGACGAACAAGGCCGAGTCCAGCGCCATCCACATGGCCTTCAATAAGGGCCTGCTCGTCGCCCTCGCCCTGGTGGTCGTCGCCACCTACTTCGTGACGAACGCCATGCTCGGCGAGTACGGTTTCGGCGTCTTCGTCGCCACCATCTCCGGTCTCGTCGCCGGTTTCCTGATCGGCCAGATCACCGAGTACTACACCTCCTTCGAACGCAAACCGACCCTTGAGATCGCGAAGTCCTGCCAGACCGGCGCAGCGACCAACATCATCACCGGGTTTGCAAAGGGCATGGAGTCCACGGTCTTCCCGGTCATCGTCATCTCCATCGCCATCTGGATCGCATTCACCTTCTCCGGTCTCTACGGCATCGCCGTTGCGGCCGTCGGCATGCTCGCAACCCTGGGCATCTCCCTCGCGGTCGACGCCTACGGGCCGGTCGCCGACAACGCCGGCGGTATCGCCGAGATGTCCCACCAGGACCCCCATGTCCGCGAGATCACCGACACCCTGGACGCCGTCGGCAACACCACCGCCGCCATCGGCAAGGGTTTCGCCATCGGCTCCGCGGCGCTCACCGCTCTCGCCCTCTTCTCCGCATATGCCTTCGCCATCAGCAAGGGCGGAGAGACCATCGTTATGGACATCCTCCACACCCCGGTCTTCATCGGCCTTCTGATCGGCGCAATGCTCCCCTTCCTCTTCTCGTCCATGACGATGATGGCGGTCGGCAGAGCGGCGTACGAGATCGTCGTCGAAGTCCGCCGCCAGTTCAAGGAGATCAAGGGCCTCATGGAAGGAAAGGCCGAGCCGGACTACGAGTCCTGCATCGCCATTTCCACCCACTCGGCGCTCAGAGAGATGGTCGCACCCGGTCTCCTCGCGATCGTCGCCCCGATCATCGTCGGGCTCGTCCTTGGTAAGGAAGCGCTCGGCGGCCTTCTTGCAGGCTCCCTGGTATCCGGCTTCATGCTCGCCATCACGATGGCGAACGCCGGCGGCGCCTGGGACAACGCAAAGAAGTACATCGAACAGGGCCACTACGGCGGCAAGGGCTCGGACGCCCACAAGGCCGGCGTCACCGGCGACACCGTCGGCGACCCGTTCAAGGACACCTCAGGACCGGCCATCAACATCCTCCTGAAGCTGATGTCCATCGTGGCGGTCGTCTTCGCGCCCCTGTTCCTCTAATCTTTCTTTTTTTCTCTGCGACCGCCGTCAGGCGCAAACACCTTCATCTCTGATCAGAACAGAACCCTATGCGCAGGAAACGCTTTCCTGCAGGGGACACTTCCATGCTTCAGATTTTCAAGACCCGGCAGAACGGAGGGGGGACATTTATCGAGGAGCTCGACACCGTCGAGCCCGGGGCATGGATCATCTGCACCGCACCTGACGAGACCGAGATCGCCCGTGCCGCCGGGATCATGGGGATCCCGGCCGAAGACCTGCGGGCGGCGCTCGACGAGGAGGAGCGGCCCCGCATGGAGACCGAAGAGGGACGGACCTTCATCCTGATCGACATCCCGATGCGGATCGCGGGCGGGCCCACGGGGACCTACTCGACGATCCCGCTCGGCGTTGCGATCAACGACGACTATATCCTCACCATCTGCCTCCAGGAAAGCCCGATCCTGCAGGACTTCATCGCCGGGAAAGTGAAGACCTTTTACACCTTCAAAAAGACGCGGTTCCTCTTCCAGATCCTCTACCGCAGCGCCTTTTATTACCTGAACTTCCTCAGGCAGATCGACAAGCGCTCGACCGAGATCGAAAAAGCGCTCCATATGTCCCTGCGCAACGAGGAGTTGATCCTCCTGTTGAACCTGGAGAAGTCCCTGGTCTATTTCTCGACCTCGTTGAAGAGCAACGAGGTGGTGCTCGAGAAGATCCTCAGGTTCAAACCGGTCAGGATGTTCCCGGAGGACGAGGAACTCCTGGAAGACGTCATCATCGAGAACAAGCAGGCGATCGAGATGGCGAACATCTACTCGAACATCCTCTCCAGCACGATGGACGCCTTCGCCTCGGTGATCTCGAACAACCTGAACATCGTGATGAAGTTCCTCGCCTCGGTGACGATCGTGCTCGCCGTGCCGACGATGATCGCGAGTTTCTTCGGGATGAACGTCGGCATCCCGCTCAGCGAGAGCCCGATCGCCTTTGCGATCGTCGTCGGGACCTCGATGGTGATCTCGGCCGTGCTGGTGCTGGTGCTGATGAAAAAGAACATGATCTAAGGGTTGCGGTACGCCCCCTTCGGCACGGAGAGCACAAACCGCGCCCCCTCGCCGGGCATGCCCCCCTCGCGGATCCCGATCCCGGTGAGATCGAGCACCTCTTTTGCAAGGAAGAGCCCGAACCCGGTATGCTGTCCGATACCCCGCGCAAAGATGTTTTTTTTCTGCGCGAACGGGACGCCGACCCCGTCGTCGGCGACGACGATCTCCCCGCAGGTCTCCCTTTCGACAAACGAGACCTCGATCCGGCTCACCCCGCCGCCGTGGCGGAGGGCGTTTTCAAAGCAGTTGAAGAGCACCTTCTCAAAGAGGGGGTCGGCGAAGACCTCCAGGTCCCCGGTGGCGACGGAGAAGGTAATCCCCCGGAAATCAAGCCCCTCGGCGGCGCGGGCGGCGACCTTCCCCACATGCTGCCAGCGCGGCTCCATCACGCCAAGGTCGGCGTAGAGCCGGGTGAACTCCACTTCGCGGCTGATCATCCCGACGAGGTCCCGTATCTTTCCGAGGGTGTCGCGCTGGAAGGGCGAGAGCGACCCGGTATCCAGCAGCAGCCAGGTGTAGCCTGCGATCGCCGTCACCTGGTTGAGAACGTCATGGCGCGTGATCGAACCGAGGAGGTTGAGTTTCCGGTTTGCCTCCCGCAGCGCCTCCTCGGCCCGGCGCCTGGCGGTGACGTCCTGCGAGATGCCGGCAACGCGGCTGACCTGGCCGGCGGGATCGTCCCGTTGGGCCCGCCCTATCGAGAGGATCCACTTCCACGCACCGTCGTCGCAGCGGAGGCGGTACTCCACGGAAAACGCGTTTTCCCTCCTGATTCCCTCGACGATCGCATCCATCACCCCCTCCCGGTCGTCGGGGTGGATGCGGGCCTGCCAGGCGGCGAGATCGTTCTTCGGGACGGTGCCAGAAGGGCCGATGATCTCGCCCCAGCGGCGGTTGTAGGTGATCTCCCCGGTTACAAGGTCATAGCCCCAGACCGCGAGCCCTGCCCCTTCGACAGCAAGGGCGAGCCACTCGTCGGCCGTATGCCGGGCAATCGGAGGGGCACCGGCGAGGGCGATGGCGCACCTGACCGCATGGAGGAGCTCGGCGCACTCGGCAGGGGTGCACCCGCCTTTTCTCACATAGAACGACGCCCCGGCATCGATGGCCTCCTCGAAGACCGAATCCCGGCTTTTTCCGGTGTAGAGCACGAAGGGGACGGTGACGCCCCGCGCCCGCAGGGCCCGGAGAAAGGCGATGCCGTTCATGCCCGGCATCTGCTCGTCGGAGACGACGGCGGCGCACTCGATCCTGCCGACGAGGGAGAGGGCCTCTTCCGCGGATGATGCCCTGATGCAGTCGTACCCCCCGGTCCCCTCGAGATATCCCCCTGCCCGCTCCAGGACGACCGGATCGTCGTCGACGATCAGCACCCTGGCCGTCCCCCCGGCACGCGCCATCATCACACCGAGAGAGCGCGGCCACGAATAAATAACTGGCGGCACGCCCGGTTCAGGAGGGCGCCCCTCAAAATATATCTCCATGCCGGGCCCACAGCGCTGTATGCAGGACCTGCTCGCCCCCCTTCTCTACGCCTTCACCACGCTCTTCGTCATTCTCGACCCCCTGCTCTCGGTGCCGATCTTCGTCTCGCTCACGGCCGGGAGCCTGCCCGAGGAGAAGGCGAGACAGGCCGGGATCGCCGTCGCCGTGGCCGGCGCCCTCATGTACCTCTTCCTGGTCTTCGGGCTCTTCATCTTCGACATCCTGGGGATCACGCTCGCGAGCTTCGAGGTGGCCGGCGGGATCCTCCTCTTCATCCTGGGTATCCAGGAGTCGCTCGGGATCGAGTTCGGGCACGAGGGGAAGGAGCGGCGGTCGATGGCCGGGGTGGTGATCGGCACCCCCCTCCTCTGCGGGCCCGGGGCGATCACCACGGTCGTCCTCCTCTCCACGCGGGTGGGCGCGGTCGTCACCGGGATCGCCATCGGGCTCTGCCTCGGGGCGACCTGGCTCGTCCTCAGGTACGCCGCCCAGATCCAGCGTTTCCTCGGCGAGACCGTCACCGACATCATGGGCAAGGTGCTCGGCATGCTCCTCGCGGCGATCGCCGTGAAGATCATCGTGGACGGGATCGTCGGGCTGATCTGAAAAAAAGATGGGGAGCGCCCGGCCTACAGCCCGGCGAGAAACATCCGGTGAAGCCTGAGGTCGCCGGAGAGTTCGGGGTGGAAGGAGAGCGCCATATGCTTCCCCTGCCGCACCGCAACGATCCCCTGCGGTATCCTGGAGAGCACCTCGACGCCCGGGCCCGCGGCCGCCGCAACCGGCGCCCTGATGAAGACCGCATGGAAGGGATCCTCAAGCCCGAGAACCTCGAGGTCGGCCTCGAAGGAGTCCTTCTGCCGCCCGAAGGCGTTTCTCTCCACCGTGATATCGACGATGCCGAGGGGTGCAAACCGGGTGTCGTTGATCGTTGCGGCGACGATCACCATCCCGGCGCAGGTGGCGAAGATCCCGCCTGTAAAGGAGCGGATCGCCTCCCGGAGTCCGTTTTCACCGATCAGGCGGGCGATCGTCGTCGACTCCCCGCCCGGGATCGCGAAGGCGTCGCAGCCGGCGAGGTCGGCGGCGGACCTGACCTCCACCACCTCGCCCTCGCCCCCGAGGGCATCCACAAACGCCCTCACGTGCTCGGATACGTCCCCCTGCACGGCAAGGACGCCGACCTTCTTACCAGCCACGTTCCTGGAGCCTCTCCTCGTCTTTGAGCTCGTGGACGTCCAGGCCCTTCATCGGGTCGCCGATGCCGCGGCTCACCGCGGCGATCACCTTCGCGTCGGTGTAGTGGTGGACGGCCTCGACGATCGCCTTCGCCATCTTCTCCGGGTTCGTGGACTTGAAGATCCCTGAGCCGACGAAGACGCCGTCCGCGCCCATCTGCATCATCAGGGCGGCGTCGCAGGGGGTGGCGATCCCGCCGGCCGAGAAGTTGACGACCGGGAGGCGGCCCCGTTTCGCCGTCTCGGCAAGGACCTCGTACGGCGCCTCGATCGCGCGGGCGCGGGCCCGGAGTTCCTGCTCGTCCATGCCCTGGAGCTCGCGGATCTCGCCGCCGATCGCGTGCATGTGCCTGACCGCCTCGACGACGTTGCCGGTGCCGGCCTCGCCCTTCGTCCTGATCATCGCCGCGCCCTCGCCGATCCGGCGCATCGCCTCGCCGAGGTTCCGTGCGCCGCAGACGAACGGGACGGTGAACCGGGTCTTCTCGATATGGTATTGCTCGTCTGCCGGGGTGAGCACCTCGCTCTCGTCGATCATGTCGACGCCGATCGACTCAAGGACCTGGGCCTCGACATAATGGCCGATCCGCACCTTGCCCATCACCGGAATGGAGACGGCGTCGATGATCTCGATGACCTTTTCCGGGTCGGCCATGCGCGCCACGCCCCCGGCCTTCCTGATGTCCGCCGGTACGCGCTCGAGGGCCATCACCGCGACGGCGCCCGCATCCTCGGCGATCCGCGCCTGTTCGGCGTTCACCACGTCCATGATGACGCCGCCCTTCTGCATGGACGCGAAGCCCCGCTTCAGGAGCTCGGTGCCGTACCTCAGTTCCTCAAGTTTCATTATTCCTACCTATTGGGCGGTCATGCCAATAAAAATAGTGCGATGATGGCAGATACCGCAAATATCAGCGTTATTCCTCGAACGGACGCTATTATATCGTTTCCACCCTCTGCAAGGCTCCGCTCCCCGGGTCCGATCGCGTAGATACCCCGTTTGCAGAACCGCACCCCGACACCGCCGGCGACCACCGACATCGGCCAGCCGCCGTTGTAGCCCGGCCTTTTCTTCCGGTCGGCGCTGAGCGCCTGCCACGCCGGGGCGAACCGCCCCTGTACCCCGAAATAGAGGAGGCCGACGAGGGCGGTGAGCCGTGCGGGGACGAGGTTTGCCAGGTCGTCGGCCCGTGCGGCGCACCAGCCGAGCCTGATCCGCTCGTCGGTGTAGCCGAGCATGGCGTCCATGCAGTTGATCGAGCGATAGAGGGCGGCGGCGGTCAGCCCGAGGCCGAAGGGGGCGAAGACGGCGAACCAGAAGAGCGGGGCGACGATCGAGTCGGAGAGGTTCTCGGCGACCGACTCGTATGCCGCGGACCTGATCTCCTCCGCGGAGAGGGCCGAGGTGTCGCGCGAGACGAGCATGCCGGCGGCCGTCCGCCCGGCGTCCAGGCCCCCGCCGGCGAGCGCCGCCTCGACCGAAGCGGCGTGCTCCTCCAGGGAGCGCCAGGCGAAGACCGCCTTGAGGAGGAAGGGGGCGAGCACCAGGAGCAGGAGAGGGGGAGCATGGTGCTCGACGAGATAGAAGGGTGCGGCAAACAGGCAGGCGGAGACCGCCCAGAGGACGACGCCGGCCGCTCGCTGGAGGCGCACCGGATAGCGGCCCGGTCTGCCCCACCAGCCCACGAACCTGCCGAAGAGGGCGACCGGGTGGAGGGGCGTGCGCGGGTCGCCGAAGAGCCGGTCCACGACGAGCGCCAGGGCGAGGGTCAGCGCCGCAAAAACCATGCGGCAATCACCCCGAGGACCAGTACGACGAATGCTGCGGCCTCGAAGAGGAGGATCCCGGTGCCGACGTAGAGGATAAAGAGGAGGGCGGCGACGATGACGATGGCGAAGGGCACCACCGGGAGCCGCGGGGCCGGGGGCGGGGGGAGCGGCTGCGGCGGTTCTTCCACCGGGGCCGGGCGCTCCCTGACGGCGACCTTCAGGGCCGAACGGTTCGTGCCGTAGCCGGTGATCACCGTGATCGCAAACATTCCCGGAAAGACGTCGTCCCTGATGATCACCGGCACGTCTGCCAGACGCTCAAGATAGAGATTTTCATGGAAAAAATCGGTGAACCGCGCGGCGTCGGCGGTGGAAAGGGTGAGATGGAGGGGAGAGCCCTCGTTTTTCAGTTTGAGGACCAGGGTGTCCCCTGCCAGGACCTCAACCGATTCGGGCAGGTCGATCGAATTTATTGAGCGTGCATTGAACCGGATTTCACAGGGAACATCCATATTTTTAGTCCTTGTCGGTCTGGGGGAGGAGGTTTGGTATGCCCTCCGTGATGGGGTATGCGACACCGCAGGCGGCGCACCAGAGCGAGCCCTCGACGATATCGTCGCCGGTCTCCTCGTCGACGCGCAGTTCGAGGTCGCCCTTGCAGACCGGACAGCAGAGGATGTCGAGGAGCGAACGCCTCACAGTTCATCCCTCAGGTCGATGATCTGGGTGAGCTCGGGCCCCGTGGAGATCAGGCCGATCGGGGCGCCGATGTCCTTCTCGGCCTGTTCGAGGAAGGCGATCGCCTTCTCGGTCAGGCCGTCGTACGTGGTGGCGCCGAAACAGGCCGGGTCCACGTGGTCGATCCCGGTGATCGCCGCGATCGTGCAGCCGTTGATCATCGCCGAGTACCGGGCCATCTCGCCGTCCCAGCCGCCGATCCGCCGCTGGCGGTGGGTGACGGTGCCGAACTCCTTGAACCCGAGGGCGTCGGAGTCCTCGGCGTTCATCTCGGTCTGGAACGGCCCCTCGCCGACCCTGGTCGGGTAGGCCTTGAAGACGACGACGACGTCGTCGATCCTGGTCGGGCCGACGCCGTTGTCCGCGGCGATCTGCGAGGCCGAGGTGTCCTTGCTCGTCACGAAGGGGTAGGTGCCGTAGTACAGGGAGATCCCGAAGCCCTGCGTCCCCTCGAGGAGGACGTTCTCATCACGGTCGATCGCCGCGTTCACTTCGGCGGCGACGTCGATGATGTAGGGTGCGAGTTCAGGGACGTCCTTTGCCTGCCTGGAGGTGCGGAGGACGCGGTCGGAGTTCGCCGGGCCGCACCCGGTCCCGGTGGATCCGATCTTCTTCGAGAGGTGGTCGCTCGCCTTGTCCCGGGCGATATGCTCCTCCTCGATCACGCCGCAGCGCCCGTCCACAAAGATCCTGTCGCCGACATCCAGGAGTTCGACCTCGCGGAGGAAGACCCGCGGGTCGACGAGAACGCCGCTGCCGATGCAGAGTCGCGCACCCGGGTAGACGAACCCGGACGGGATCATCCGCACGCCATAGTTTTTGTCGCCGACCGTCACCGTGTGTCCGGCGTTCGGGCCCACGCCGCCCCTGGAGATGATCGATGTGTGGTCCTGATGGGCAATATGGGCCACAATCTTGCCTTTTCCCTCATCCCCGAAAAATCCGCCGACAATAATCGTACACGCCATTGCTATATCATGTAATTTGGGGTGATACTTGATGATAAAAGTATATCATCGGGGTTTGCTCCCCTCACTCATTCTCGCACCGGTCATTTTTTCCCGGCAAAAGACAGCGCCTGATATCCCTGAAATAGGGGATATGGAGGAGAGTATGGACGGCCATCAGCACGATGAAGACGATGCCGGTGATATTGTGGAGGTCCACCCACTGACCCCTGGTGACGCCCAGGAACACTTTCAGGTTCGCGACGCCGGTGCTGGCGTGCACCCATCCCCCGCCTGCCGATGGGAGGAAGAACAAGAGGACGATAGACGATAAGGCGACGATAACGAATGCCACGAGCATCGCAAGGTCGACGATCGCATTCACCTGTCTCTTCTGCATGGAAGAGGAGAGGGCGCACCGCCGTATTATACCATTCGCCCTTATCCAGAAATGCAAACGATCCGCCGGTGGAGGTGTTCCCGAAGAAATGGCGAGGTACGAGAGTACACGAAAAATCCTGCGTGCACCGGGGAGGATTCGCGCGGGATCGAACGCCGCGAATATCTCCAGAGTTCCAGTGGAAATAAAGGGGTTATCTGGCTGCCGATTGTCAGACAGCAGGCACATCCGGCCCGGGCAGGATCAAAAGGATTGTTTCCCGGAAAATGAGAAGGAGGGGATCACGGCAGACCGGCGATGAACGCCCCCATCCGCTCGACGGCCAGGGAGAGGTTCTGGCGGCTCGTCGCATAGGAGCAGCGGATATGCCCCTTCCCCGAGGCGCCGAAGGCGCTGCCGGGAACAACGGCGACCTTCTGCTCCTTGAGGAGGCGCTCGGCAAACTCCTCGTCTGAAAGGCCGGTCGTCTCGATCGAGGGGAAGGCGTAGAAGGCGCCCTGCGGAAGGTGACAGGCGAGACCGATCCGATTGAGACCCTCCACGAAGAGGTTCCGGCGGAGGCGGTACTCCCGCACCATCTCGTTTTTGTTCTCTTCGGCCTGCCTGAGCGCCGCATGGGCGGCGATCTGCCCCATCACCGGGGCGCAGAGCATCACGTACTGGTGGATCTTCAGGGCGGCGTCGCAGATCGGCTTGGGGGCGCAGAGGTAACCGATCCGCCACCCGGTCATCGCATAGGCCTTGGAGAAACCGTTGAGCGTGATCGTCCGGTCGCGCAGGTCGTCCATCGAGGCCGGCGAGCAGTGGGTGCCGTCGTAGGTGAGCTCGGAGTAGACCTCGTCGGAGATCAGGACGAGGTCGTGGTCGACGATGATGTCGGCGATGGCGCGGTAGTCGTCCCTGTTCATCACCCCGCCGGTCGGGTTGTTCGGGAAGTTGAGCACCAGGGATTTGGTCTTTTGTGTGACGCGCTCCATCAGGGCGTCGGGCGTCACCCTGAAGCGGTCCTTCTCCAGGCAGGGCAGGGGCACCGGCACGCCGCCGGCCAGGGTGACGCAGGGGGCGTAACTGACATAGGCCGGGTCCAGGACGATCACCTCGTCCCCCGGGTCGGTGACGGCCCTGATGGCGATGTCGGCCGCTTCGGAGACGCCGGTCGTGACGATGATCTCCTCTGCAGGCGAGTAGGAGAGGCCGTACTTCTGCTCCAGGTCGAGGGCGAGCGCCGCCAGCAGGGGCGGGTAGCCCCGGTTCGAGGTGTACGAGGTGACGCCCTGCTCGATCGAGTAGATGCCTGCCTCGCAGACGTTCCAGGGGGTCACGAAGTCAGGTTCGCCGACGCCCAGGGAGACGACGTCCTGCATGCCCATGCAGAGATCGAAAAATTTTCTGATCCCCGAGGGGGGGATCACCCGCGCCCGCTCTGATACGAAGTCCCGCATCGTTCACCTCAGAAGGAGTACGGCAGGCGCTCCCCCGCCTCGCGCTCGTCGTACGGGGTGCCGTTCTCCTTGTAGGTCTTCATCACGAACTGGGTCGTCGTCTCCCTGATCCGGTCCATCGGGGCGATATGCTCGGAGACGAAACGAGCGATCTCCTGCATGTTCTTCCCCTTGACCAGGAGGATGAAATCGTACCGGCCCGAGACCAGGCGGAGGGCCCTGACCTCCCTGAAACGCGCGATCCGCTCGGCGATCTTGTCGTAGCCGAAGTCCCGCTCGGGGGAGACCTTCAGGGCGATGATCGAGCTCACCTCGTCCCTGCCGGCGCGCTCCCAGTCGACGACGGCGGCGTACTTCCTGATGATCCTGGCCTCTTCCATCGCGCGGATCCGCCGTTCTACGTCTTCGACCGTGAGCTCTACCATCGTCGCCAGTTCGCCGGGAGGCACCTGGCTGTTCTCCTCCAGGAGATGGAGGATTAAGAGATCTTTTTCGTCCATTGTCATCACCGGAACGAGGCCCTCAGGCGGTTGAGGTCGACCTGGGCAAGGCGGTCCTCAGAGAGTCTGGGATCCTTCGCGAGTACTTCCTGTATCTTTTTGGTGTTGGTGTCAAACCACATCTCTTTTGTCCTTCCGTACCGCCCTTTGGAGACGACCCGGGTGTTGATCACCCCGAGCATGTTCAGCTCGGAGATCAGGTCGGTGATCCGGCGGTGGGTGAGGGGATCGATGTCGACGATCCGGCTGACGTCCCGGTAGACCCGGGTCACCTCGCCTGAGGTGAAGATCTTCTTGTCCATCTCCTCGAGCAGGAGCATCGAGTAGAGGACGACCTTGCTCTGGGTGGGCAGGGTCGAGATGCACTCGATCATCGAGTCGGTCTCGATCTTCTCGAGGGCCATGCGGACGTGCTTCTCCCCGACGCGCTC
This sequence comes from Methanofollis liminatans DSM 4140, assembly GCF_000275865.1. Classification (NCBI taxonomy): domain Archaea; kingdom Methanobacteriati; phylum Methanobacteriota; class Methanomicrobia; order Methanomicrobiales; family Methanomicrobiaceae; genus Methanofollis; species Methanofollis liminatans. Next base: position 135,608 of record NZ_CM001555.1, read on the forward strand.
GGCGTTCTCCCTGTCGGCGAGTTCGCCCGAGACCCGCAGGAGGTCGAGGGCACGCCGTGCGTCGCCGTGCTCCTGCGCGGCGAAGGCGGCGCAGAGCGGGATGACACCCTCGTCGAGCCCGCCCTCCATGAAGGCCATCTGGGCGCGCTGGGTGAGGATGTCGCAGAGCTGCGGGGCGTTGTACGGCGGGAAGACGATCTCCTCCTCTGAAAGGGAGGAGAGGACGCGGGGGTCGAGGAAATCAGTGAACCGGAGGTCGTTGGAGATCCCGATCATCGAGACCTTCGACTGCCGCAGGTCCGAGTTGATCCTGGTGAGGTTGTACAGGGTCTCGTCCCCGCTCTTCTTCACCAGTTTGTCGATCTCGTCGAGCACGATGACGAGCACCCCGCCGGCCGCCTCGAGCTGGTTTTTCAGCTCGGTGTAGACCTGGTCGGTCGGCCACCCGGTCATCGGGATGTGGGCACGCGCCTTGTCGCTCGGGGTGGCGTCGATATCCTCGAGCCCTTTGGCGATCTGGGCGAGCACCCGGTACTGGGTGTCGATCACCTCGCAGTTGAGGTGGACGACCTTGCACCCGGTGGACATGCTCGCGGCCACCTTCTCGAGTTCTGCCCCGACATACCTGACGCTCGCGGTCTTGCCGGTCCCGGTCTTGCCGTAGATCAGGATGTTCGAAGGGGTCTCGTTCTTCAGGGCCGGGGCGAGGATCGATGCGATCGCATCGATCTGGGGACGACGGTGGGGGAGGATCTGGGGACGGTACGAGTGGCGGAGAACCTCCCGGTTTTTGAAGATCCGGTTGTTCGAAAGGAACTTCTGGAAGAGGCCAAAGGATGGATTTTCGTTCTCAGACATGGTATCAGCCGCGGGTGTTGAGGGGGTTCGGGTGGGCAGGAATAGAGATCATGTGGGGTGTGGAGATATAACCCCTTTGTTTCCACTGGAGTATGCTTATAAAGGTGATCAGGAGGTCGAGAAAAAAACCCGGATCCATCGAGATCCATGCCGCGAACCGGGACCCCTTTATTTCGACTGGAGCATGTGGAAAACAGGTGACCTGTTTTTCTTTACCACAGTGAAAACAGCTTGTTGTAGGGTTATCCACTGGTACTATAAATCTTCTCTGATCTCAGGACAGGGATCGCGATCGATCGCGGATCCCGATCAGGAAGATCAGGGCAGATCGCGACCGATCGCGATCCCGCGATCAGGGGAGAGCGCGGATCCGGGATCAGAACGATCCGGATCAGGGCGATCAGAGCAGATCGCGATCCCTGGATCAGGGAGGTGTACAGATCCGGGATCAAAACGATCGAGACCAGAACGATCCAGGATCAAAGTCCAGGATCAAAACCGGCGATCGCCTTCAAGGTGCAATCGGGATCCTCACTCTTCCTCCCATTCCGTTTCCACCCGTTCCAGTCGAAACAAAGGGGTCGGGGATCGCGCCCTCCCCTCACCCCCGCGGCACAGGAGATATCATAGGGTAAGAACAACACAGGAAGAAGGAGAGACCATGAAACAGGAGCATCTCAGGGAGATCGAGATTAAGACGGCGGTGATCACCGTCTCCACCACGCGCACCGAGGAGACCGATACGAGCGGACGGGCGATCCGCGACCTGCTCGCCGGGGCGGGTTTTCAGGTGAGCGTTTCGGCGATCGTGAAGGACGATATCGGGGCGATCCGCTCGATTCTTGCCCGGACTCTGCCCGAGGCGGATGCGGTGATCTTCAACGGAGGGACCGGACTCACCCCTGACGACTGCACCATCGAGGCGATCGAACCCTTCTTCGAAAAGAAGATGGAGGGGTTCGGCGAGCTCTTCAGGATGCTCTCGTACGGGGAGATCGGGACCTCGGCCCTGCTCTCGCGCGCGGCCGCGGGGATTGCCGGTGGAAAAGCGATCTTCTGCATCCCGGGATCGACGGGGGCGGTAAAACTCGCCACCGAACAGATCATTCTGCCCGAACTCAGGCACATCATCTCGCACGCGCGGGGATAAGCACTTTAGCGGTTCACTTCGAGGAGGGCGATCCGCTCAAAGACCAGGGGCCTGATCCGCCCGCCTGCGGCGGCGAGTTCCTCCCCGGTGATCGCGTAGCGCTTCATCAGCCGCATTTTTTTTGCCTCGTCGATCCCCTCCCAGTCCCCGTCGTCCGGGCGCAGGATCCTCTCCAGGGCCTCCGCGGCCGCGGGGGAAGGGGGGCAGATGCAGACATAGCAGCGGTTCTCCCCCTCGTGGAGGCCGAGGTCCATCGCCACCCGGCACTGCCTGGTCCCCCCCGCATAGAGGAGGGCCTCCATCTCGAGGCTGTTTGCGATCGCCCGGCCCTCGCGCCAGGAGCGGACCGCATGGCCGACCGCCTTCCTGGCATGGGCCTTTCCGGCGATTTTTTCGGCGTCGAAGCAGATGATATGCGTCCCGGTCGCCGCGGCAATCTCCCTGACGCTCTCTAGAAAGGCGGGAATCGAGGGGATATCGGCGATCCCCTGCCTGATCTCACACTCGTGCTCCATTGATCTCTCCTGTATGTGTGCCCGAAGGGTATAAGGGGATTTTTCCGGCACCTCCCTCATGGGATCCGGGGTGGCCCTCCTCTCCCGGCATCGCAGAATTTATATACCGGGTACTGCGAGATGGCGGTCATGAAGATTTCGGTCCTCTCGATGTACTGGAACGAGCCGCAGGGCGGGGGGATCAACGCCTATGTCACGGGGCTGGTGACGATGCTCCGGAACCGCCACCCCGAAAACCCGGTGGACGTCCTCTATGTGCAGGGAGACGGCGATCCCGCCGGGAGGGTCAGGCCCGGCGCCCTGGGAGAGATCGTCGGGACCGCCCTGCACCTCCACCGCCTCTCCCCTGACGTGATCCATGTCCACGACAGCATCGGGCTTCTCCTGGGGGCGGCCCTCTACCGCTCGGTCCTGAGGAGAGGAACGGTGGTCTACACCTTTCTCACCGAGACGAAACGGCCCGTCCATATCAAAGACCGGTTCCTCCGCCTCTTCGGGACGTGCCTGTACTCCTGGGGGATCGGCCGGTGCGCGTGCGTGACCTTCGTGAGCCGGGACCTCCAGACGAAGATCGACGCCGTCTATGCCATCCCGATTGCGCAGCCGACGGCGATCACCTATCCGGGCGTGGAGGCGCGGCCTGTCCTCCCCGGGAAGATCCTGGAGTTCCAGGAGCGGTTCGGGATCGCCGACGGCGATATCGTCCTCCTCTCCCAGGGGGTCACCGTCAACCGGTTCAAGGCGAAAGGGACCGAGGAACTGATCGCCGCCGTCGCTCTCCTCAGAGGGGAATACCCCGGGATAAAACTCGTCCTGACCAGAGACGGGAGGTTCAGGCCGGATCTCGAGAGATATGCGCGGACGATCGGGGTCGCGGACGCCGTGGTCTTCACCGGGGACGTCGACGACCCCTTCGTCCCGCTCGCCCGCGCCGACCTCTACTGCCATATCACCCTGGCCGACGGCCTTCCGATCGCCCTGCTCGAGGCGATGGCGATGACAAAACCGATCGTTGCGTCGCGGACCGGGGGGATACCTGAGGCGATCGCCGACGGCGAGGACGGTCTGCTCGTCGAACCGCGTGCCGGGGCGATCGCGGCGGCGGTCAGGCGGGTGCTCTCCGACCCGACGCTTGCAGAGGCCCTGGGGAGGCACGCACGCCAGAAGACGCTGGAACAGTTCGGGTGGGCCGATCGCTCCGATCTCGTCGCCGGGATCTACACCTCCCTGAAGAGGCGCTGATCACTCGCTGGCCTCGAACGATATATTTTTATATTATTGCCGATATCTGTGCAACTGTCAGATGAATCGGCCTTTCGTTCGTCTATAAATGGTTAAAAGAGCGTTTGGTATTCTTTATCCCGGAGATTTCCAGACAGGCCTGAGGGGGAGCGATGGGATATCTCACATAACGGCGTTATCTGCCTGATCCGGCGCCCGAATGCGCCTGGTAATCTTGAAAACTACAATCAGAAGGGGGGTCATATGGACGTGGGCAGCAGCACAATTTTTCTCACCGGAGGGGGCGGCTTTATTGGCAGCCACCTCACCGAATATTTCGTCGAACAGAACGCCACCGTAAAGGCGCTGGTGAAATACACCTCGCGCTCTGACCGGGGGATGCTCGACCTCCTCCCCCCTGAGACGATGCAGTCGGTGGAGGTGATCTCCGGCGACCTCAAGGACGGGGACGCCATCAGGCGGGCCACCAGGGACGTGGACGCCATCGTCCACCTCGGCTCGATCATCTCGGTGCCCTACTCCTATCTCAGTCCCAGGGAGACGATCGAAACCAATATCCTGGGCACCTTAAACGTCCTCCAGGCGGCCAGGGAGAACGGCGTCGGGCGGGTCGTCCACACCTCGACGAGCGAGGTCTACGGCACCGCCCGCTCGGTCCCGATCGACGAGTCCCATCCCCTCCAGGGGCAGTCGCCGTACTCGGCGAGCAAGATCGGGGCGGACAAGATCGCCGAGAGTTTCTTCTGCTCCTTCGACCTCCCGGTCGTGACCATACGCCCGTTCAACACCTACGGCCCGCGGCAGTCGGCGCGGGCGGTGATCCCGACGATCGTCACCCAGGCCCTGACCGGGAAGGAGGTGCGCCTGGGCGCCCTCGGGTCCACGCGGGACTTCACCTACGTGGGCGACCTGGTCCGCGCCTTCGCCCTCGCCCTCGCCGCTCCCGGCGTGGTGGGCGAGACGATCAACGTCGGATCGAACTTCGAGATTGCCATCCTCGACCTGGCCGAACGGATCCTCTCCCTCTGCGGGAGCGATGCGGCGATCGTCACCGAGCCTGTCCGCCGGCGCCCGGAGAAGAGCGAGGTGGCGCGGCTGTGGTGCGACAACACCCGCGCCCGCGACCTGCTCGGGTGGGCCCCGCAGACCTCGCTCGAAGACGGCCTGAAGGCGACGATCGCATGGATCGCCGGGAACATCGAGATGTATCGGCCGGGTGTCTATGTCAGGTGATGCGATGGTGAAGGCGGTGATCCTCGCGGGCGGGAGCGGCACCAGGCTCAAGCCCTATACGACGGTCTTCCCAAAACCCCTGATGCCCATCAGGGAGAGGCCGATCCTGGAGATCATCCTGCGGCAGCTCCACACCAGCGGCATCGAGGAGGCGGTGATCGCCGTCGGCTATCTTGCCGAGCTGGTCATGACCTACTGCGGCGACGGGTCGCGCTTTGGCTGTCCCGTCACCTATTCCCGGGAGGACAGACCCCTCGGGACGGCCGGGTGCCTGGGGCAGCTGAAGGAGCGGCTGCCCGAGACGTTCCTGATGATGAACGGCGACGTCCTCACGACCCTGGACTATGCCGCCTTACTCGACTACCACCGGCGCCACGGCGGGATCGCCACCATCGCCCTCCACCGGCGTGATATCCCGGTCGACTTCGGGGTGGTCGGGATGAACGGGGGGCAGCGGATCATCGAGTACACCGAAAAACCGACGCTTTCGAACCTGGTGAGCATGGGGGTGTACGCCTTCGAGCCCCGTGTGCTGGACTACATCGAGCCCGGGGCCCACCTCGACTTTCCCGACCTGATACAGAGCCTGATCGCAGAGGGAGAGGAGGTGATGGGCTACGTCTATGACGGCTACTGGCTCGATATCGGGCGGGTGGACGATTATGAGCAGGCGAAGGCGGATTTCGACGTGATCGCTCCGCATCTCGGGATCTGATCGCATGGGATGGAGGGTCCCGCTCTCGGACGTCTCCCTTTCCGCGGAGGAGCTCAGGGCCGCGACGGCGGTCCTTGCCTCGGGCTGGCTCTCCATGGGGCCGGTGACCGAGGCGTTCGAGCGGGCGTTTGCCGACTACCTCGGGGTGACGTACGCGTTTGCCGTCTCCAGCGGGACCGCCGCCCTGCACCTGGCCCACCTGGCCGCGGGGGTCGGTCAGGGGGACGAGGTGGTCGCCCCCTCGCTCACCTTCGTCGCCACCGCAAACGCCGCCGTCTATTGCGGGGCAACCCCGGTCTTCGCCGATGTCGCCGGGACCGACGACTTCAATCTCTCCGCCGACACCATCGCCCCGGCGCTCTCCCGTGCGACGCGGGCGATCACCGTGGTGCATTACGGCGGATACCCCTGCGATATGGCGCCTATCCTGGAGATCGCTGAGGAGCGGGGCATCCCGGTGATCGAGGACGCCGCCCACGCCGTCGGAGCGTCATATGCCGGCAGGCGGTGCGGCACCATCGGGGATATCGGGTGCTTCAGTTTTTTTGCGAACAAGAACCTCCCCACCGGGGAAGGCGGGATGGTCGTCACCGACAACGAGGCGTACGCCGGGCGGATCAGGACGATGCGCTCCCACGGGATGACCACCCTCACCTGGGACCGCCACCGCGGCCACGCCCGGGCGTACGATGTCGTGGACCTCGGCTACAACTACCGGATCGGCGAGGTCGCATCGGCCCTCGGGCTTGCCGGCCTCGCGGACCTGGACCGGGCGAACGCCCGCAGGGAGGAGATCGTGGAGCGCTACCGCCGGCGCCTCCGGGAGATGCCCGGGCTCTCGTCCCCGTTCGAAGGGGCGCCGGGCCGCTCTGCCTGCCACCTCTTTCCTGTCCTCCTCCCCACGGAATTACCGCGGGAGGGAGTAGCGGCGGCGATGCAGGAGGCGGGCGTCCAGACGAGCGTTCATTACCGGCCCGTCCACCTCTTCTCCTATTACCGGCGGCGTTTCGGCGGAAGAGCGGGCCTTCTCCCGGTGACCGAGGATGTCGGCGAGCGCGAGATCACGCTCCCCCTGTACCCGGGCATGGACGATCGCACGGTCGAGTACGTGATGGACGCCCTGGCGGCGGCGGTGGGCAGGTAGGCATGCAGGTCGCATGGGACGATCAGGTCTCGAAGAAGAGGTGGACCTCGATCCTCCGCTCCTCCGGGCACGCCTATTTCTTCCATACGCCCGAGTGGGCCGAGATCCTGCAGCAGACCTTCGGCCACACGATCGCCACGCGGATCTACGAGGTGGACGGGGCCGAGGTGCTCATCCCGATGGTCGAGAAGAGGACGGCCCCCTTCCGGGCGTACGCCTCGGTGCCCCACGGCTATGGCGGGGTATTCGGGGCCGAAGACCTCTCGCCCGACGCCCTCTCCCGGATCTTCCGGAGCATCGTCGGCGGGCGCTCGGTCGGCCTCACCCTGCATCTCCCGCCGGGGGCGACGATCCCGGCGAACGGCGATCGCGTGATCCGGCGGAACAGTAACGCCTGGACCTCGGCGCATGTGCTTTCCCTCGACCGCCCGTGCAAGGACCTCCACGCCGCTATCCACCGGGAGATCAGGCGCCAGGTCAGGACCGCAGAGAAGCGTTCGGTCGTCGTCTGTCACCCCGACGGGATCGAGGGATATCGATCCTTTTACTCCCTCTACGAGCAGCGGTCGAGGGAGTGGGGCTACCGGGCCCCGGAGTTTCCCTGGACGCTCTTCGAGCACCTCTGCGCCTGCGGCACCCCGCACGTCCGCCTGCGGATCGCGGAGCACGAGGGCACGGCCGTCGGCGGGCTGATCACCCTCGAGTACGGCGATACAATCTTCTGCTGGGGTCTTGCCGTGCCCATGGCCTCCCGGCATCTCTACCCGACCCATCTGATGTTTTTTGACCTGATCGAGGACGCCTGCGAGCGCGGTTTCTCCTGCATCAACTTCGGGGCGAGCGGCCCGCTCTCAGGCGTGCGGAACTTCAAGGAGCGGTTCGGGGCGCGGGAGATACCGACAGAGGATTACCGCGTCCTCTCCGGCATCGGGGATCTCTGGTGGCATCTCAGGGGCTATCCCCTCTCCCCGTTTCTCTGAGCGTTTTTAGTGCCCGGGCACCCGGGCTGCGACGAGCGCCCCCACCCTCCTGAGGACGCCCCTCTCCTCCCCGGTCAGGACGGCGGCGTAGAGGAAGCAGCAATAGAGCCCGACGAGGAGGACGGTCAGCGGCACCGGGTGGACCAGGGCCCGAAGGAGGAAGAAGGCGCCCAGCAGGACGAGCACGGCCGGTATGACCTGGCGGTAGGGCGCAAGGTCGATCCCCACCCCGAAGACCCGTTTCAGAACAACGACGAGCATCCCGCCGAGAAGGACGAAAGAGCCCGCCGTCCCGATCGCCGCTCCCATGACGCCGAAGACCGGGATAAGGGCGGCGTTTGCGGCGATGTTCGTCCCGGTGACCGCCAGGTTGGTCTTTGAGGAGAGGTCGGGCCGGTCCATCGCCGTGACGGCGGCCCCGATCGCCGCCATCGGCCCGAAGGCGATCATCGCGAGGGCGAGGACCGTGAGGGGCGGGACGGCCGGGAGAAAGGCGGGGCCGATCAGCACCGGGATGATCTCGCCGGCAAGGCAGATCATCAGCACCCCGGCGACCGAGAGGATCATCAGGGTGTATTTCACGGTCCGGTTCATCAGGGCCTCGATCGCATCCGTCCGCCCCAGGCTTCTGTACTCGGCGATCGCCGGGAAGGTGACGGCGGAGACGGCCATCGGGAGGGCGAGGAGGATTGAGCGCGACAGGGCGATCGCCATCGCGTAGACCCCGACGTCGGCGTCGTCGAGATAATAACCCACCATCAGGGTGTCGGTGGAGATCATCGCCGAGTAGAGGATGCTGGCCAGGAAGACCCGGGACCCGAACGCCAGCAGGCGCCTGCTGACCGCAGCGTAGTCCCGCGTGCTGAACTGCAGGCGGCCGCCGGCGACCGAGGCCATCAGGAGGAGGATCCCGGCCTCGGCGACCACCACCGAGAGGGCGGCGCCGGTCACGCCCCATCCCGCACTGAGGAAGAGGACGTTCATGCCGACCAGGAGGAGGGAGCGGAGGAGAGAGCGGAGGGAGTGGGCCTTCATCTCCCGCATGCCGTTGAGGACGCCGAGCAGGATGTTGTTGACGACGAAGAGCGGGACCGAGAGGGAGACGATCCTGATCACGCCGGCAAGACCGGGCATCGAGAAGAGGGCGGCCAGGAGATCCGAGGAGACGAAGAGGGCGCCGGCAAACACCACCCCGAGCCCGGCGCCGTTGATCAGGCCGACCGTGACCGATGCGTTCACGGCCTCCCGGTCGCCGCCCGAACCGGCGACGTACCTGACCATCGCCTCCGGGATGCCCAGGCAGGCGACCATCGAGACGAGCGTGGTGAGGATGAGGGCGAGGGCGTAGAGCCCGTACTCGGCGACGCCGAGCCAGCGCCCCAGGATCACCGTGAGGAGAAAACCGAGACCGAGGGCGGCGACCTGGCCGGAAAACGTCCAGCCGACGTCGAATACAAATTTTTTCGCCTCCTGAATCGTTTCTCCCCCTGTGTCAGCTTCGCAGGAGTGTGGCGCCGCTCTGCTCCTTCCCGCGGCTTCCTGCACACCAACTCCAGGCGGCTATATTTAAACTTTTTGGCAGGGGGCGGCGTGCTCCCCGGTGCTCACGCCCCGGCTGCGAAAAAACGAATCTCTCTCCTTTCGCGACCTATAGCGCGATATCCCCCGAAGAACCCTCTCACTCCTCGTCGCCGCAAAAGGCGCTGAGAAACGCCTGGCGGCTCCGCGGGGCCTCGTCCTTCTCCGGCGGTGCGGTCTTCCCGCCGCCTTTTCCCTCGACCTGGGCGAGGACCGAGGCGGCCGTCTTCTCACCCAGCACGGGGACGAGCGCCCCGATACCGGCGGCCCTGAGCTCCTCGGGCGTGGTCAGGCCGGCGTTGAAGAGGCGGCGAGCGCGGACCCGGCCGATGCCGCGGAGTTTGATGAGCGGGAGGAGCTCCTTTTTGATCCCGTGCTTCACCCTGATCTCCAGGTCGGCGATCGGTTGCGCGAACGGCCGTTTGAAGAGGGAGGCCAGGCGGGAGGCGGCGTGGATGAGCCAGACCGCCGTCTCGACCTTGTTGTGGATGTCGCCCGGCCCCACGTTGAAGCGCTCGCAGATCATCGCCTCGGTCACCTCCTCGGACCAGTTCAACAGCAGCATCGCCGTCTTGACGCTGCAGAAGAAGGCCTGCATCTCGTCGTCGCCATAGGGCAACCCGGTCCAGAGTTCGTCGATGTGCTCGTCGATGAAGCGGTAAATGACCTCGTAGTCGTCTTTGCGCAGGTACAGGGTGAGCATGTCCGGCGTTCTGGCGAGGGTCTCGAGCAGCCCGAGATCGGCGAAGTCCGGGGCCTTTGCGAGGGCGTCGACGATCGTCTCGGCGCTCCGCGGGTCGATATAGAGCCTGGAGACCAGGGTGCCGTACTCGGTCGCCTCAAGCCGGTCGCCGAGGGCCGTGACCATCTCCTTATCGCAGAGCCAGTCGATCACCCGCTCGATCGTCTCGTGGATCGTGGACCGGCGCCCCTGGTGCTCGTAGGCGTAGAAGGTCCGGTCCATGAAGGCGAGCACATCCGGGCGGGAGCGGCAAAAAGCCGTGGCGATGAGGGAGAGGACATGCGAGCGGAGGGCGTTTTCGGCGTTGCACTGCGATGCGATCTCCTCGGGCGGGGCGTCGATGTAATTTTCAAACAGGTCGTTTACGGCATCGGCAGTCTTCGCGATGAGCACCGCCTCGCCGTACGGGTCGAGGTGCGGTCGGCCGGCCCGCCCGGCCATCTGCTTGTACTCGCCCACCGGGATCGGGGCCATCCCGCCGTCGCCGAAGCGGAGGTAGTCGCGGATCACCACCCTTCGCGCCGGGAGGTTGAGCCCGGCGGCGAGGGTCGGCGTGGAGGAGATCACCCGGATCGACCCGTTCCGAAACCCCTCCTCGACGATATGGCGCTCTGCCGAGGAGAGGCCGGCGTGGTGGAAGGCCGCCCCGTTCCTGACGCAGAGGGCGAGGGTGCGGCCGAGATCGGTCTGCGCTTCGTGCTCGATCGCCGCCGACGCCGTATCGAGGGCGGGCTCGGAGAGTTTGAGCCCGCCGGCCGCCCGCTTCGCAAACGCCTCGGCGTTCCGCCGGGAGGAGACGAAGACCAGGCACTGCCCGCCCTCGGCGACGGTGTCCAGCACCAGGTTGAGGTCGTCGTACCGGGACTTCCCGGCCACGGTGCGGTCCTCCCGCTCGGCGAAATGGATCGCCCCCTCGAAATAGACGCCCTCCCGCAGGTCCACCGGGCGCCACTCGCTCGTGACGAGGGCGGCGTTCAGCCACCCGGCGATGGCGCCGGGGTTGCCCACCGTCGCCGAGAGGGCGATCACCTGCATGCCGGGATTTTTCATCAGGAGTTTGGCGATCACCATCTCCAGGGTCGCCCCGCGGTCGGGCGAACCGATCAGGTGGCACTCGTCCACGACGAGAAGGGTGATCTTCGAAAGCCAGGGGGCGCCGTTTCGCAGGAGCGAATCGACCTTCTCCGAGGTGGCGACGACGATATCGTTTCTCCCCAGGTAGGCGTCGGGCCGGTCGAGGTCGCCGGTCGCCACCCCGACCTTTGCCCCCTTTCCCGAGAAGTCCTCGAACTTCTCGGATGCGAGGGCCCTGAGCGGGACGATGTACAGGCACTTCCCGCCGTCGGCGATATGGCGGTGCATCACCATCTCGGCGACGATCGTCTTGCCGCTCGCCGTCGGGATGGCGCAGAGGAGGTTTTTTTTCTCGAAGATCCCGGCGGCCACGCAGGCCTCCTGGGGCGGGTAGAGGTTTTCGATCCCACGCTCTGCATAGCGCGTTTTAAGGGTTTGTGGGAGGGGAAGGTCAGCTACCTTCATATGAACCCCTTTGTTTCCACTCGAAAATCCGGCAAGCGCCCATAAATTTCTCAAAATATAGTTTTTAGTGGATATCCTGCTCCACCGGAAACCGTGCGGCGCACGCCCCTAGTAGTAGTAGTCCAGGATATTTTCCTTCTCTTCGCGCCGCTTCTTCTCCAGGAAGGAGAATACCGCCTCGTGAGGAACGCCGTTGATCAGCATGTCGATGGCGGTGCGGGCGTTCTTGAGCTGATCGGGCAGCCCGATCATCGCCACGGTCTTGCCCTGCACCGAGAGCTCGATCCCGGCCATGTTCTCGATCTGCTCGCGCGCCCGTCCGGCCTTGCCGATGATCCGCCCGCGGAGGCGCTCCTGCTGCTGCGGCGAGGGCTCGATCCCGGAGAGATCGATCACGTCCAGGACCAGGTCGTCATCCTCAAGGAGGATGAAGGCCCGTTCCGGCGAGAAACCCCGGCCGATTGCGGTGACGACCTCTGCCGCCCGCAGCGCTCCCACCGGGTCCTCGCCCTCGACCTTCACCAGCCCTTCCTCGCTGTCGATGGTGATGGCGGCGCCGGTCTTCTCTTCGAGTTTCCTCTTGGTAAGCCCACCCTTTCCGATGAGGGAGCCCACCCTGTTTGTCCCGATCCTGATTTCCTGTATCATCTCTCTTCACCGATCCCTATCACCGAGCCGTTTGATCGCCCCGCCGGTTACCTCGCGCATCAGCGCCTCCTCGTCCTCGACCTCGCAGAGGGCGGAGAAAAACCGGTTGACGTTCCTGATATCCCTGATCAGAAAGGTGCCGGCGTTCGGGTGATCGCGGGTGACCGCCTGGCCCATATCGATGATATAGGGTTTGTCCTGCCAGAGTATATTGTATTCACTCAGGTCACCGTGGACGAGCCGCGCCTCCTGGTAGAGACGTTTGATCTCGTCGACCACCGCACGGTAGGCCGTCGCCGGGTCGGAAAGGCCCACCGAGCGGATCTGCTGGGCAGGAATGTCGCCTTCCCCGATGAACTCCATGATCAGGATGTTGCGCTCGAAGGCATAGGGTTCGGGGACCGGGACGCCGGCCTCCCGGGCGCGCCTCAGGTTTGCGAACTCCTTTTTCGTCCAGGTGAAGACGATCTCCTTGCGGCTCCGGCGCACCGAGGCGAAGCGCGGATCGCCGAGGATGTACTCGGCCATCGCCTTGAAGTTGGCGTTGCGTATCCGGTAGATCTTGATCGCCACCGGCGCACCCTCGCGCTCCCCGATAAAGACGTTCGCCTCTTTTCCGGTGGAGATCGAGCCGCCGATCGCCGATATCTTCTTCCGGTGGACAAGGCGGTACAGGGCGAGGAGGGTCTCCTCGTCGAAGACCTCCCCGCGCACCTTGCGGGTGTTCTCGTCTTTGATCCGGATGCCCATCTCCTCGAGCTTCCGGTCGAAATCCTTACCTTCCCTGTCCTTTGCCATAATCGTCCTCACGCCACGGCGTCATGGACGCCGGCGAGCATCTCGACGAGATAGTCTGCGGTCATCTTCTTCAGGTCGAGGGGGTGGACCTTTCCGGCGCCGTAGGCGGCCTCGACGGCCTCGTACGAGGCGAACGCAAGGTCGCCGCCGAACTTCTCGGGCCGGCTGAGGTTCACCGTCTCGAAGCGGGGGAAGATGTGGTACTTCAGCACCTGGAGCACCGGGTTCTCCTCGACTTCGGGCGGGCAGAAGGCCTTCTTCATCTTCGCCCTGATATCGTCCTCTGAGTCGGCGACCGAGATGAGGTTTCCGGCCGAGGAGGACATCTTCTTCCCGTCCAGGCCGTTGAGGATCGGGGTGTGGATGCAGACCGGGGAGGGGTAGCCCATCGCCGGGAGGTGCTCGCGGGCGAGCATGTGGATCTTCCGCTGGTCGATCCCGCCGACGGCGGCGTCCACGCCGAGCATGGCGATATCGGCCATCTGCATGATCGGGTAGACCATCTGCGATACCGCCGGGTGGTCCATGCCGCGGCCGACCTCGTCCATCGAACGCTTCGCCCGGTTCACGGTCACCTCCTGCGAGAGCTGCAGGACCAGGAGTTCGTAGTCCGGGTGGAGCTGGAGGTCGGTGCCCATCACGTATTTTGCGCCCTTGAGGCCGAGGGCCTCGAAGCAGCGGCGGTTGTACTCGGCGGTCTCCCTGACCTCGTCGAGGGTGCCCTTGTGATTCAGGAACGCATGAAGGTCGGCGAGCAGGACGGTCACCTCGAACCCGGCCTTCTGCAGGTCCATGAGTTTGTTCACGGTCACCAGGTGGCCGAGATGGATCTCTCCTGAGGGCTCGTAGCCCGCATAGACCGATCTGGCGGGCTGGTCGAGGAGAGCCCGCAGCTCCTCGTCGGTGACGATCTCTACCGTGTTGCGCGTGGCAAGGGAGTATGGATCCATAAAAGAGAGTTGGGCGGGGTTCAGGATTAATCCTTCTTAGATCGCCGTGAACCCGAGCGCCCGGTTCGTCATCTCGATCGAGACGGCGGCCTCGTCGACGGCGTTCATCATCGCCCTGATCGCATCCACGTTCTCGACGACGACGTCCGCCTCCTGGTGGATCGCCTGGAAGAGGAAGAGCTCCCGGCCCACGAGGCCGATCGAGTCGGCGAAGATGGCGCTCTCGTAGAGGTCGGCGCGCGGCCGCCCGAGGTCCTGGGCGTACTCCCGCAGTTCGGCCGTGCTCGTGATCCCGGTGCCGGGCCTGACCAGCCCCATCCGCGGGTGCGCCTCGATGATCGCCAGGATCTCCTCCTTCGTGGCGTCGGACTTCAGGTCCATCTGGAGGGCGTGCATGTGCATGAAGGTCGTCGGGACGATCATCGCCATCGTGGTGATGTCGATCTGCGGCAGGACGGTCTGGACGTCAGGGCCGTGGTGGCTCGGCACCTTCACCGGGTTGAGGACGATCGCATCGACCGGCCCCTTCTTGATCTCGCCGGGGTCGGAGCCGCGGCGAACCATCGTCGCCCGCACCCGTCCGACACCGTAGCGCTCGTCCATCGCGTGGATGATCCGGCACAGCCCGGTGGTGTTGCAGGAGACGACCCGCACGAACTGCCGGTTCTTCGCCTCGTTGTAGTTGCAGGACGAGCAGAACGAGAACCCGGCGACCTCGTGGTCCTCGCCGCCCTGCCAGATCGCCTTCACGCCGTAGAGCTCGTAGAGCTTCTTGTTCTTCTCCCCGATCCCGCCGGGCGTGGCGTCCACCACGACGTCGGCGTGCTTGATCATATCGGTGACGTCGCCGGCGATCTCGAGGCCGGCGTCCTCGAAGGCCTGGCGTTTGCTCATCTCGGCAATATAGAGCGGGTAGCCGCGTTGCCTGGCGACGTAGGCCTCGGCGCTCGGCTTGGTCTTGGAGACGCCGACAACTTCCATATCAGGCTGAGCAGCGACCGCATCGGCGACACGCTTGCCGATGGTGCCGTATCCGTTGATTGCTACCTTGATCATGTAGAGCTTCAGTAAGAACAGAAATAGATAAAGGTTCCTGACGGTGAGGTCTATATCCCCTGCCGTCCATCCCCTGATGACGATGCAGACACCCCCGCGGCATGGAAACAACTTCGATCTCATCCGCCTTGCGGCGGCCCTGGTGATCGTGGTCTCCCATGCGTATGTCCTGCAGATCGGCTACGCCGCCATGCCGGCCACGGCCCCCCTCCTCCTGGTCGGCTACGCCGCCCTTGCCGCCCTCTTTACGATCAGCGGCCATTTGATCCCGTTGAGCTGGCTCGCTCAGCCGGACGCCGCCCGTTTCTTCTGGAAACGCTCCCTCCGGGTGCTTCCCGGCCTGGTCGGCGCCGTCCTCTTCACCCTCTTTCTCATCGGCCCTCTCGCCACCACCCTCTCCCCCGAAGGATATTTTTCCGCCCTGTTCTCGGGGGCGGTCGCCACCCTCCCCTTCTTCGAGGACGGATCGGCCCTCGGGCTCTTCGTCGCAAACCCGGTCTCGTTCGTGAACGCCTCCCTCTGGACGATCCCGGTGGAGTGCACGATGTACGTCCTGGTCGTCGCCCTCGGCCTCCTCGGGGTGCTCAGGAAGCGGTCCGCCCTCCTCGTCCTGATCGCCGCCAACCTCCTCCTCTGGCTCGCCCTCTACCACGACCCCGCCCTCTCGAAGGTCAGGTTCACCCTCTACTTCCTGATCGGGGCCTACCTCTCTATCCACCACCCGCACCTCCGCTACGACGGCCCGACCGCCTTCTTCCTCGCCCTCGCCCTGGTCGCCGCCGCCGGCACGCCCCTCTGCTCGTTCCTCGCCCTGGTCGCCATACCCTACATCGTCCTCTGGTTCGCCGGCCTCCAGGTGCCGGCCCTCAACCGCTTCGGGACGCACGGGGACTTCAGCTACGGGGTGTACATCTACGCCTACCCGGTCCAGCAGGCGATCGTCCTCTTCCTCGGGCCCTCTCTGCCCCTCTGGCTCTTCTGCCTCCTCTCGATCGGGATCACCTTCCCCTTCGCCTATCTCTCCTGGAACCTCATCGAGAAGCGGGCGCTCGGGCTCAAACAGGTCGATCTCAAATCGGTGCGATCGGCGCTTTTCTCCCCGGACTGAGGGCGTATATCGAGTCTATTGTCTCTCAATATTATATAGTGGGAGGAATATTTTTTTAAGGAGGATGTCGTGATCCTACCGTGATGATCGGGCCGGACGATGCACATGCCATGAACAGCGAGAAGGAGGGGTGCGATCTCCTGGACCTCGACGCTCCAGGGCTCTATATCAACCGGGAACTCTCGTGGCTCTCGTTCAACCGCCGGGTGCTCGAGGAGGCGCAGGACCCCGCCCACCCCCTCCTCGAGCGGCTGAAGTTCCTCGCCATCTGCGGGAGCAACCTCGACGAGTTCTTCATGGCCCGGGTCTCCGGGCTTTTGCGGCAGGTCGAGGAGGGGGCCCTCGAGACCCCGCCCGACGGGATGACGCCGGGAGAGCAGCTCGCCGCCATCCGCACCGAAGTCCGCTCCCTCTACCCGGCCTATGCGCACTGCTGGGAGGACGCCCTCCTCCCGGCCCTCAGGGACGCCGGGATCGCGATCGACCGGGTGGCCGACCTCGACCCCTCTCTGCGGGCGGCCCTGCGGCAGATCTTCGAGACCTCCATCCTCCCCACCCTCACCCCGATGGCCTTCGACGCCGCCCGTCCCTTCCCCTTCATCTCGAGCCTGGCCCTCTCCCTCGCGGTCGTCGTCAGGGACGGCGACTGCTCATCCCGCTTCGCCAGGGTGAAGGTGCCGGTCGGGCTCTTCGGCCGGTTCTACCCGGTGGACGCCCGCTCCTTCGTCCTCCTCGAAGACCTGGTGGCGGCGAACCTCGACCTCCTCTTTCCGGGGATGGAGATCGCCGGGGCCTGGGCCTTCAGGGTGACGCGCGACGCCGAGATCGAGGTCCAGATCGAGGAGGGCTCCGACCTCCTCACCGCCGTCGAGGAGGGCGTCGCCCACCGCCGCACCGCCGACGCCGTCCGCCTGGAGGTCGCCGCCGATATGCCCGCCGATCTCGTCTCCTTCCTTGCCCCGCACACCGGGCTTCTCCCGGAGCAGGTCTATCGCTCCCCGGCCCCGCTCGCCCTCTCCGACCTCTGGAGCCTCCACGCCCTCGACCGCCCCGACCTCAGGGACGCCCCCTTCCTGCCGGCCGTCCCGCCCCTCCTCGACCCCCCGGAGGCGGCGGCCGAACGGCTGCGCCGGGAAGACCTCCTCCTCTACCACCCCTACGACAGCTTCGCCGCCTTCGTCAGGTTCCTCTCCCACGCCGCGGACGACCCGGCGGTGCTGGCGATCAAGATCACCCTCTACCGGATCGGGGCGGACTCGCCGGTGCTCGACGCCCTTCTCGCCGCCCGGAAGAACGGCAAACAGGTGACGGTCCTCGTCGAACTGAAGGCGAAGTTCGACGAGACCGAGAACATCTCCTGGGCCCGGACCCTGGAGCGGGCCGGGGTCCACGTCGTCCTGGGCCACCCGCACCTGAAGGTGCACGCGAAGATCTGCCTGATCGTCATGCGCCACGACAACGGGATCCTGCGGATCGTCCATCTCGGCTCGGGCAACTACAACCCGGTGACGACCCGCATCTACGGCGACCTCTCGTATATGACGGTCGATCCCGCGATCGCCGACGACGCGAGCCGCCTCTTCAACGCCCTCACCGGCTACGCCCGCCCGCCCGGCTACAAACGGCTCCTGGTCGCCCCTGACTACCTCAGGGACGGGATCGTCGCCCGGATCAACCGGGAGATCGAGCGGCACCAGGCGCACGGCGACGGTTATATTGCCTGGAAGATGAACGGCCTCCTGGACAGGGACGTGATCAGGGCGCTCTACCGCGCCTCGCGCGCCGGCGTGCGGGTGGACCTGAACGTCCGGGGCCTCTGCGCCCTGCGGCCCGGCGTGCCCGGCGTCTCGGAGAACATCCGCGTCCTCTCGATCGTCGGGCGGTTCCTGGAGCACGCCCGGATCTATTACTTCCACAACGGCGGCGAGCCCGAGGTGCTCCTGGGCAGCGCCGACATGATGCCGCGGAACCTGAAGCGGCGGGTCGAGGTGCTCTTCCCGGTGCCGGACCCCTCGCTCGCCCGTGAGGTGAAGCGGATCTTCGACGTCCATTTCGCCGACACGGTGAAGGGGCGCTGGCTCTGTCCCGACGGCACCTATCTCCGCGCCCGGCCCGGCGGGGAGATCGAACCGCTCTCCTCGCAGGACTGGCTGATCGCGAACAGGGGGGTCTGGCATGGCAGGACCTGACCCCGAATACTGCCGCTTCGGCTCGGGGGTCCTGGGGACATATGCCGAACACCTTGCCGCCGAGGCCGACGGCGTCAGGGCGGCCGCCGATATCGAGCACATCCACCGGATGCGGGTCGCCTCCAGGCGGCTGCGGGCGGCCCTCCCGATCT
Source organism: Methanofollis liminatans DSM 4140 (assembly GCF_000275865.1). Taxonomy (NCBI): domain Archaea; kingdom Methanobacteriati; phylum Methanobacteriota; class Methanomicrobia; order Methanomicrobiales; family Methanomicrobiaceae; genus Methanofollis; species Methanofollis liminatans. Next base: position 154,205 of record NZ_CM001555.1, read on the forward strand.
TCGCCGAATGTTTCGGGAGAGGTGCGTACCGGCGGTGGCGGCGGGAGATCAGGGAGGTGACCCGCGCCCTGGGGGCGGCACGGGACGCCGACGTCCAGATCGCCTTCCTGCGTTCGTACCTGGCGACGGTCCCGGCAGAGGGGGAGCCTCGTTTCGGCCTGCATTTTTCTGCGGAGGCGGGTGGGGCGGCGGCCCCGGCCGCGCCCCTCCGCACCGGCGTCGAGTGCCTCCTCCTGCGGCTCTCGCAGAGGAGGGCGGCCCTCCAGCCGGCCGTGGCGGCGGCGATGGACGACCTGGAGGCGGCCGGCACCGCCGGGGCGATCGCGGCGGCCTGCCGGGAGCGGATGGCGGGCGCCGACGTCCGTTCGCCCTACGCTCTCGAGCAGGCGTTCGTCCACATCTCCCTCTGCCTGGACGACCTCTTCTCGCACGCCGCCTCAGTCGCCGACCCGGCGGCGGAGAAAGAGCACCATGCGATGCGGATCGCCGCAAAGCGTCTCCGCTATACGATGGAGACCTTCGCCCCCCTCTATCCCGGGGAGCTGAAGAGCGAGATCGCCGCCCTCAAAAAACTCCAGGACTACCTCGGCGACATCCACGACTGCGACGTCTGGGCGGCGTTCCTCCCCGGTTTCCTGGAGGAGGAGCGGGAGCGGTGCCGCACCTATTTCGGGCACGAGGGGGCGATGGCCGCGATCGAGCCCGGCATCCTCCGCCTCAGGGAGGAGCGGATGGCGCGGCGCCGGGCGCTCTTCGACGATTTCGCCGCGTACTGGGCCGATCTCGGGAGGAGCGGCTCCTGGGACGGGCTCGGCGATGCGATCGGCGGCGGCAAACCGGTGACGATCGCCCTGATCGGCGACGTCCACGCCAACCTCCCGGCCCTCGAGGCGGTGCTCAGGGACGCCCGCGAGCGCGGGGCGATCGCCGTCCTGGACGCCGGGGACGCCGTCGGCTACGGCCCCTTCCCCGAGGAGACGGTCGCGTACCTCAGGGAGCAGGGGGTGCTCTCGGTGGTCGGCAACTACGACCGCCAGGTGCTCGCCGCCGGCGGGAAGAAAAAAGCCCTCCCGAAGGACCCGGAGAAGCGCCTCGCCGTCCGCTGGGCGTACGAGCATCTCTCGAAGGAGGGGCGGTCCTCCCTCGCCTCCCTCCCCGAGCACCGCCGCCTCGCCCCGGGCAGCCGCCGCATCCTCCTCTGCCACGGCAGCCCGGAGGCGATCGACGAGTACCTCGACGCCGACACCCCGGCCTCCCGCCTGGCGGCGATCGCCCGGACCGCTTCGGCCGACGTGATCGTCTCGGGCCATGCCCACCGCCCGTCGGCGCGGGAGGTCGGCGGGGTCTGGTTCGTGAACACCGGGAGCGTGGGCCGCCCGGACGACGGCGACCCGCGGGCGTGCTACGCCCTCCTCCAGACCAGCCCCTTCTCGGTCTGCCACCTCCGGGTGCCCTACGACGTCGAGCGCACGGTCGCCGCCGTCCTCGAGGCGGGCCTCCCGCCCTCTTTCGCCCGGATCTTCCTGGAGGGGCGGCCCCTCGACGCCCTGGACGGCGGGGAGGTCTCGGTCTCCTGCACGGTCGAGGAGGACCATGAAGAGGGATGAGGTCGCCGCCTTTGCGGCCCGCTACGACCCCGATCCCCCGCACGCCCGCCAGGTGGAGCGTTTATCTCTCCTCCTCTTCGACGCCCTCGCCCCCCTCCACCGCCTGGGCGAGGCGGAGCGGGAGGTCCTCTCCTCCGCCGCCCTCCTCCACGACATCGGGTGGGTCGGCGGGGTGCAGGGGCACCACAAACGCTCCTGCCTGATGGTCCTGGAGGATAAGACCCTCCCCTTCAGCGACGAGGAGCGCACCCTCGTCGCCCTGGTCGCCCGGTACCACCGCCGCGCCCTCCCCGCGAGAAAGCACCCCCTCTTTGCCGCCCTCTCCCCGGAAGACCAGGCGACCGTCTCCGCCCTCGCGGCGATCCTCAGGGTCGCCGACGGCCTGGACGTCGGGCACGCCGGGGCCGTCGCCGGTCTCGCCTGCACCCTCGGGGAGGAGGCGGTGACGGTCGCCCTGACCCCCTGCGGGCCCGTGGACGCCGAGGTGCGGGCGGCCGAGAAGAAGGGCGACCTCTTCAGGGCGATCTACCGGAGAGACCTGGTGGTCCGCCCCCGCGAACAAAATGGGCAGGTATAACTCCGGCGCACGCGCAACGTCCAGTGAAGAAGCACCTGGAGAGGTTCATGGACGCCGGAGACGTTTTTGCTGGTTTTAAGACTCTATTTCAGGGCGTCCAGATCCTCTTCGTCGCCTTCGGCGCCCTCGTCCTCGTCCCCCTCCTTACGGGGCTTGACCCGGGCGTCGCCCTCTGTACCGCCGGCATCGGGACGCTGATCTTCCAGGCGGCGACCGGGATGAAGGTGCCGATCTTTCTCGCCTCCTCGTTCGCCTTCGTCCCGGCGATCACCTACGGCGTTGCGGCCTGGGGCGTGCCCGGCACCCTCTGCGGCCTCGCCGCCTCGGGTCTGCTCTACGTTGCGCTGAGTTTTGTCGTCAGGGTCTTCGGCAGCGGGGTCGTCACCAGGCTCTTCCCGCCGGTCGTGGTCGGCCCGGTGATCTGCGTCATCGGCCTCTCCCTCGCCCCGAGTGCGGTGGGCATGGCGCTCGGGCGGTCAGGCGGCCTGCAGGTCGTCCCGGCAGAGACGGCCCTGTTCATCGCCGGCGTCTCGCTCCTTGCAACCCTGCTGGCGTTTCTCTTCGGGAGGAGCTGGATCGGGCTCGTCCCGATCCTCGTCGGGATCGCCGCAGGCTACGCGGTATCCGCCGCCCTGGGCGTCGTCGACTACGCGGGCATCGCCGGGGCCGCATGGTTCTCCGTCCCCGCCTTCGTCTTTCCCGCGTGGAACCCCGCGGCGGTCCTCTTCATCGTCCCGGTCGCCATCGCCCCGGCGATCGAGCACTTCGGCGACATCCTTGCCATCGGGTCGGTGACCGGCAAGGACTACTTAAAGGACCCCGGGATCCACCGGACGATGCTCGGGGACGGGATTGCGACCCTCGCCGCCTCGTTTGTCGGCGGACCGCCCAACACCACCTACTCCGAGGTGACCGGGGCGGTGACGCTGACCCGGGCGTACAGCCCGGTGATCATGACCGTCGCCGCCGTCTTCGCGATCGTTTTTGCGTTTGTCGGGAAGATCGGGGCCGGGCTGCAGAGCATTCCCCCGCCGGTGATGGGCGGGGTGATGGTCCTGCTCTTCGGCCTGATCGCAGGCCTGGGCATCAAACACCTGGTCGTGCACCAGGTCGACCTGGGCGTCCAGAAGAACGCCGTGATCCTCTCTCTTGTGCTGGTGACCGGGATAGGGGGCCTTTGCATCCCGATCGGGGAGTTCGAGCTGGCAGGGGTCGGGCTTGCGGCGATCATCGGCGTGGTCCTCAACCTCCTCATCCCCGAACCGGCCGGGCCCGGGGCGCGGTGACCCGGCCGGAGCGAAAGAGCAGATTTTTCCGCCACCAACCGGATAATTAGAGGAAATGGTCTCCCCCCTCTCCCGGATACTCGCCGGCATCCTTCCCCCTTCCTTAAAGGAACGCCTTTTTTTCCTGGGCCCGGGCCTCCTCCTGGCCGTCACCGTGAGCGGGGAGAGCGGGATCGCCGAACTCCTCCCCGGCGGCACCGAATACGGCTACGAACTCCTCTGGGTCATGGTGGCGGCGCTCGCCTTCAAGTTCGCCTTCACCAAGGGGATCGCCCGCTATACGGTGGCGACCGGCCAGGACATCTTCCAGGGCCTGCGAACGGTGCCCGGCCCGAAGAACTGGGAGGTGATCTTCGTCATGCTCATCTACATGATGGAGATGATCGCCTACGGCGGGATCGCCGTCATCGCCGGGATCTACCTCTCCACCCTCTTCCCGGCGGCCCTCTCCGCGGACCTCTTTGCGATCTGCACCCTCGCCCTGGTCTTTTGCCTCCTCTTCTCGGGCTCGTACGCCCTCTTCGAGCGCCTCACCGCCGCCATGGCCCTCGCCCTCTTCGCCGGGATCGTCTACACCCTCGTCGCCGTCCCGCTCCCGTTCGGGGAGGTGGCGGCCGGGTTCGTCCCGGCGATCCACGACCACCTCCTCCCTGAGACGATGGCCCTGATGGGTGCGGTCGGGTCGGGCCTCAACCTCCTCCTCTACTCGCTCTGGCTCCACAAAAAAGTCGGCGACCGCCACGGCGAGGCGTATTTTAAGGCGCACATGCAGAGCATCAACCTCGACCTCGTCCTCGCCTTCGTGCTGATCGGGCTTGCGGCCTTCGGGTTCTTCGCCCTGGGCAGCGCCGCGGCGGCGGTGCCCGACGCCGTCAGCGAGGATCTCCTGGAAAGCCTCGCCTCGGTCCTCGAAGGCGTGCCCTTCGCGATGGTCGTCTTCCTGGTCACCGGCTACTTCACCCTCTTCGGCGGGATCGCCGCCGGGATCCAGGGCCGGGCCGGGGCGATCACCTCCATCCTCCGCTCCACCGTCCTGACCGCTCTTTCCGAGAAGACGGTCTACCGCGGCATCGTCCTCGTCTTTGCGGCGCTGATCCTCGTCGCCACCCGCATCGACGACCCGGCGGCGGTGATCAGGGCGGTCTCGTCCGCCTCCTCGATCATGTTCGGCGTGATGGGTTTCCTCCTCATCTACGTGGACGGCAGGCTCCCGGCCTATGCCCGCGGCTCGAACCTCTGGCTCGTCGTGATGGCGGCCGGGAGCCTGCTCTTCCTGGCCGTGGCCCTGCTGCGGGAGGAGACGATCCTGGAATACGGCATCCCCCTGATGGAGCGGATCGCCGTGGTGACGATCGTCATCTATCTCGTCGCCCAGTCGAAGACGATGCGGGACGTGATCCGGTGGCGCGCCACCCTCACCGACCGGGTGTGGCTCGTCGTGATCTTCGGCATGCTCTCGGTCTACGGCACCCTGCGGGGGATCGACGCCGGCGGCTACCTCGTCAACTTCCGCGACCTCGGGCCGCTGATCGCCGGTCTCCTGGGCGGCCCCCTGGTCGGGGCGTGCGCCGGGGCGATCGGCGGCGTCTACCGCTACGGCCTGGGCGGGTGGACGGCCCTCCCCTGCTCCCTGGCCCCGGTCGCCGCCGGGCTCATCGCCGGCTACGCCTCGCGGCGGTGGAAGGGGCGGCCGACCTACCTCAGGATGGTCGCCCTCTCGATCGTCGTCGAGGTCGTCCATATCGTGGTCCTCGTCCCGCTGCTGACGCAGGCGCCGCCCGACGTGCTGATCGCCACGATCAGGACGACCCTTCTCCCGATGATCGTGACGAACTCCTGCGGGCTGATGCTCTTCCTGTACGTGATGCGGGAACAGGGGCTCGCCGAAGGGGACGACTGAACGGTGCGTTATATCCGGGAGGCCGTCGAGGGAATCGCGTATGAGCGGTGACCTGAAAGCGGCCCTCATCGAGAGGTGCAGGGCGATGGAGATCCCCCTCGTCGGGGTGGCGGACGTGCGGCGGTGGGAGGAACCGCCGTTTCAACCCTGGATGCCCGAAGCGTTCTTCCCGCAGGCGATCGTCCCGGGCGCCCGGTCGGTGATCGTGATCGGGCTGCCCATCCACCTGCCGGTGATCGAGACGACGCCGTCGATCTGGTACCACGAGCTCTACCGGACGGTGAACACCCTCCTCGACCAGTACACCTACCGGATTGCGGAGTTCCTCAACGAAGAGGGCCACCCCTCGGTCTCCGTGCCGCGGGACGGCTACGGCGGGATCGACGTCCTCCTCGAACGCCCGATCGCCTTCTTCTCCCACCGCCACGCCGCCCTCCTCGCCGGGCTCGGGACCTTCGGGGTGAACAACATGCTCCTGACCCGGAAATACGGACCGCGGGTCCGCTTCGGCTCGGTGATCACCGCCGCCGCCCTCCCGCCCGACCCCCTGATCGAGGAGGACCTCTGCACCCGGTGCATGGCCTGCGTCCGGATGTGCCCGGTCCATGCCCTGGGCGGGGAGGACTATCCCGAAGGGCTGACCGACAAGCGCGCCTGCGCCGAGAACAGCGCCGGCCTGAGCAAACGCTCCCTCTCGCCGTGCGGGATCTGCGTGAAGGTCTGCCCGGTCGGGGAGGATATCGACCTCTACGGGAAACGGGACGCCGGGGCCCTGGAGCGGGCGGCCGGGCACGTCCGCTCGTACGGCTCGCGCTGAGGGCCCTTTCAGGCCTGCAGCTTCCTGATCACGTTGGCGACGAAGCGGGCGTCGGCGGCCGGGATGTACCTGACCGCATGCGTCTCCACGTTGGCGGCGAAGCCCTCGACGTTCGCGGGGGAGAGGTCGGCGAAGCGCAGGCCGGCACGGGCCGCCATGTCCTGCGCGAAGTCCGCCGCCGCCGGCCCGAGTTTTCTGGCCAGGGTGCTGACGACCATCCGCTGGTAGCGTTCCTGCTCTGCCATTTACGCCTCCTCCCTGCGTTCCGATGCGGACGCCGCCTTCTCCATGTAATACTTCATGCTGACGATCATCCGCCCGAACGAGGCGGCGAGGTCGCCGATCTCGTCCTCGTTCCTGATCTCGATCGCCGTCTCCTCCATATCGCCCATGCTCACCCGGTCGGCGAGGTCGCGGAGCCGCCTGATCGGGCCGGTGATCGAGGCGGAGACCAGGAAGGCGACGGCCGCCGCCGCCCCCATCGTGGCGAGGGTGAGGAGCAGGATCGTGTTCTGCGTCGACATCGCGGCCGTCTGCTCGGCGATGGCGGCCTTTGCGGCGGCGAGCCGCTCTTCGATTCGCGCCTGTGTCTCCCGGGCCGGCGCCGAGAACTCGTCGAGGTAGACGGTGGCGCCGACCCTGAGGTAGACGTGGTCGGCGGTCGGGGCGCCGGCGACGACGAAATAGCCGTACCGGTCCCGCACGCTCCCGCTCTCGTCGGCCCAGGCGAAGGTGCCCGCGGTGTCGATGTAGCCCCACCCGCTCTGGAGGAGTTTGTAGTAGGCCGGATTCGTCTCTTTTCTCTCGTGGAGGTCGACGCCGACGTCGCCGGGGTTTTCGTGGAAGGCGATCACCAGGGTGTCGGCGTCCATCGCCATCGTGGACCCGGTCCTGCCGACCGGCTGGACGACGATCGCCTGGAAGGCGGGGTCGGCCTGGAGGTCGGCCAGGGTGAGGTCGGGGTGGTCGGCGAGGTAGATCTCCACCTGGCGGGCGACGTCGGTCGCCTTTGTCCTGACCAGTTCGGTGCCCAGGGCGGTGAGGGCCCCGGTGCTCTCGTCGATGGAGAGCGCCCCGATCGCTTCGGCCTCGGCGGCGATCCCGGTGCTGAGCCGGTTGGCGTCCTGGAGGGAGGCGCAGCCCAGGATGCAGAGCGGGACGAGGGAGATGGCGAGCATGACGGCGACGAGCCTGGACCTGATCGAGAGCCTCATCGGCTCACCCTGCCGTATCCTGGCTGTTCTGCGAGAGGGCTCCTGTACGGTGCCGGTCCGCGGGGGGACGGGCGCGGGATCTGCATACGACCTGACTCCATGTGACTCTATCCTGGATGTGCTGATGGAGAGATGATCGCGGGGAAGTATATGTCTTGTCGAAATAGGCTATAGTCCCTCTATAGTTATCCGGCGGGCTCCGGCCCCGTTCGCTAATGCTAAATTCTCTCAAACCAAACTACCCTGGGTTCAAAAAACCAGCAGAGCGCAGATTTACCATGGCGAAGGCCGAAGCACGACCGTTTCTCAAGTGGGCAGGCGGAAAGACCCAGCTCCTCGATGCATTCACCGGACGGATCCCGGAGGGACTGGCCGACGGCGAAATCTCCACCTTCGTGGAGCCGTTCGTCGGCGGGGGTGCGGTGTTTTTTCATTTCAATACCCTCTTCCCCTTTGAGAAATGCCATATCTTCGACGTCAACGAGGAACTGGTCCTCGCGTACACCGTCGTCAAGAGGGACGTGGACGCCCTCATCGAGGACCTCTCCGGCCTCGCCGGCGAGTTCCTGGCGCACGACGACGAGGGGCGGCGGGATTATTTTTACGCCCTCCGCACCGAGTTCAACCGGACGAAGCAGGATATCACCTTCAAACGCTACGGGAAGGCGTGGATCTCACGGGCGGCCCGGCTGATCTTCCTGAATCGGACCTGCTATAACGGTCTGTTCCGGGTGAACTCCCGGGGGGCGTTCAACGCCCCCTTCGGGCGCTACAAAAACCCGCGGATCGTGTACCCGGAGGTGCTGCGGGCCTGCGCCGCGGCGCTGGAGAACACCGAGATCCATCACGGCGACTTCGAGCGCTCGCTCAGGTACATCGATGAAAAATCCTTCGTCTACTTCGACCCCCCGTACCGCCCCCTGAGCGCCACCGCCTCGTTCACCGGGTATGCGAAGGGGGGATTCGACGACGCCGGGCAGGAGAGGCTCGCCGCCTTTTTCGCACGGTGCGACCGGCGGGGGGCGAAGGCGATGCTGAGCAATTCCGACCCGAAAAACATCGACCCGGACGACGATTTCTTCGACCGCCTCTACGCGAAGTTCACGATCGAGCGGGTGCCGGCCCGGCGGATGATCAACTCGGACGCGAGAGGGCGGGGAGAGATCACCGAGATCGTCGTCACGAACTATCCGGGCAGGTGAAGGGCTCCTTTTTTCCGGGCAAGGTCCGCCGGCGCGCATGCGCTCTTCTCGCCAGTATGCGCCGCCTGTTTCTTCTTCCAACCACGATATGCGCCCTGACGCCCCCCGCGGCCATCCGCCCCCCGCCGCCGCAGACATTTGCACCTCTCCCCCGTAAAGAAGCGCATAAATACGATGATTATTCTCTTTCAACCCCCGCGGCTTTCATTTATATCGGCCCCCGCCGATCGATCTCTTGATGCGGGCCGCCCCCCGCGGCGGTTTCGCACCGGAGAAAAAAACCATGAGAGAGAACCATGCAGACCCCCCGGCCACCGACCGGGGAGAGGTTGAGAAGGAGAGATGCGGCAGCCCCCGGATTGAATCGTGCGCCAACACATGTTCAGGGAGGACCGCCGGCAGGAGAGAGACGAACACCGCGGAGCCGGTGCCCCTGTACCTGGTGCCGGTGGCGATCGCCGGCGAGATCCGCCGCTTCGGCGGGGTGATCTCCGAGATCTCTGTCCGCCGGACCGGGCGGCACTGCTATGCGATCGCCGTGGTGAGGCGGCTGGAGGAGGCATGAACGCCACACTCCGCCTGGGCTCGGACGATGCCCTGTACCTGCTCATCGGGTCGATGCGCTACCGGATTGCCGCCGAGGACCTGCGGGCCCTCCTCTTCTACGGCCGGGCCGTCCCGGTGACCGGGGAGGGGGCGGCGATCGTCGGCCACGCCGCCGTGAACGCCGCCGGCCGGGCGGTGCAGGTGTTCACGCCCAGGGGCCCCTTCATCGTGCCCCTGGTGAGCTTCCGCCGGGTGGTCACGGGAGAGGCGGCCTCGGCGCCGCTCTTCCCGCTCGTGCCGGGGGGATCCCCGTGATCGGGGCTGCCCTCGCCGCCCTGTTCCGGGAGGGGGACGTGGTGGAGGTGCGGGCGCTCGCCGACCGCTTCACGCACTCGGGCTACTTCGACGATCTTTCACGGCTCGCCGCGGCGGCGGCCGCCCTGGACGCCGACCCGGAGGTGCGGGGGATCTACGTCACCTTAAACGAGGTGAAGCCCGCCCTCCTCGCCCGGCGGGCAAACCGGGTGAAGATGCGGCTGACCAGGAGCGATCCCACCACCGCCGACGCCGACATCGTGCGCCGGCGCTGGCTTCCCATCGACCTCGACCCGGTCAGGCCGAGCGGGGTCTCGTCCACGGAGGAGGAGCACGCGGCGGCATTGCGCAAAGCGGACGAGATCGCCCTCTGGCTTTCTGAGCGGGGGTTTCCCGCCCCGATCCGGGCCGACTCAGGGAACGGGGCGCACCTGCTCTACCGGGTGGACCTCGAAAACGACGACGGGGGGCTGGTCAGGGGGGTGCTCGCCACCCTCGACGCGTTGTTCTCCGATGAGCACGTCACCGTGGACACCGCCAACTTCAACCCCGCCCGGATCTGGAAACTCTACGGGACGTGCTCACGGAAGGGCGACCACACCCCCGAACGCCCGCACCGGCGGGCGCGGCTCCTTTCGGTGCCCGGGGAGGTGGAGACGGTGCCGGTCGACCTCCTCGGGCAGATCGCCGCCCTCCTCCCGAAAGACGCCCCGGCCCCGCCCTCGAAAGGGATCGACCTTGCGGCCTGGCTCTCCGAGCACGGGATCCCGGTCCGGAGCAGAAAACCCTGGCAGGGCGGCACCCTCTTTGTCCTGGACGACTGCCCGTTCTCCACGGCGCACCGCGACGGCGCCTTCGCGATCCAGTTCCCCTCGGGAGCGGTCTATGCCGGGTGCCACCACGCCAGCTGCGGCGGCGGGGTGCAGCGCTGGCCCGAGATGCGGGCGCGGCACGAGAAGAAGAAGGAGGAGGTGCCGCCCCCTCCTCCTCCTCCCCCTTCGCCCGACCCTGCCGCCAGGGAGCGGGCGATGGAGATCCTCGCCCGCGGCGACCCCCTCGCCTTCCTCCTGGACACCTTCAACCGGGAGCACGTGGGCGACCGCACCGTCGCCGAGTGCCTGGCGATCTCGGTCGCCTCGCAGTCGGTGGAGAACACGAACGGGCTGCACGTCGCCATCTCGGGCAACTCCGGGAAGGGGAAGAGTCACGCCTGCACGGCGATGCTCGCCCTCCTCCCGGAGACGGCCAGGCTCACGGGCACCGTCTCGAACAAGGCGCTCTACTACCACGACAGCCTGCAGCCCGGCACCGTCCTCCTCTTCGACGACGTCTCCCTCTCCGACGACCTGCAGGAGGTCCTCAAATCCGCCACCGCGAACTTCAGGGAGCCGATCGAGCACCGCACCGTCACCGCCGACCGGAAACTCCAGGTCTGCCGGATCCCCGAACGCTGCGTCTGGTGGCTCGCGAAGGTCGAGGACCCGGGCGACGACCAGGTGATGAACCGGATGCTCACGGTCTGGATCGACGATTCGCGAGAGCAGGACGAGCGGGTGCTCGCCCACATGAAGGAGGCGGAGGCGGTCGGGCCGTCTTTGGGAGAGGACGAGGACGTGCTCACCGCCCGGGCGCTCTGGGAGGCGGTCAGGGAAGAGGTCCTGCCGGTCCGCATCCCGTTTGCGAGGGCCATCCACTTCTCGGCGGCGCAGAACCGCCGGAACCCCGGCATGCTCTTCGACCTGATCAAGTGTCGCGCCCGCCTTTTCTTCCTCCAGCGGGAGCGCGACGGTGAGGGCCGGGTGCTCGCGTCCCCGGAGGATTTCGCCGCGGCGGCCCGGCTCTACGGCAGCCTGAACGGGACGGCCGGCGGGCAGGAGACGAAGCTGACGAAGAACGAGGCGGCGGCCCTGGAGACGGTGGCGGCGATGGGGTGGGCGGAGTTCACGGTCAAAATGCTCCAGGAGGCGCTCGGGCTGTCGTACCACCAGACCCGCCGGATCCTCCACGGCTACATGAGCCGCGGGGAGACGTACTCGGGCCTCCTGGAGAAGTGCCCGGCGGTGAGTTACGTGGACGCAACAGTCCTGGATGAGGGGGAAGGCTACGCGGTCCGCCGCCGGCAGCACATCTTCTCCTTCGACCCGGAGAGGTACCGGCGGTGGGCACGCGGTGCGGCGGTGTGGATCGATGGGGGCGGGGACCGGGACGACGGTCCCGGGGGCGGCGATCCTTGCAGCATTGCAGCAGGTTTTCAGCAGCATTGCAACACCGACCGCGAGGATCGAAAGGCCGGGAAACGCCTCCGTTCTGACAGTAACAGTACAGACAGAGAGACGCGTCTATCTCTCAGTACGAAAGTACAGCAGATCACGAACACACACACCCCTGTCGGTTCTGGTGCGGGTGTGGGTGGGTGTGGGTGCGATCCCCGGAATGCTGCAAACGATCCCGGTATATCTGATGCCCGTGCCGAAAATCTGGATCAGGCGCCAATTTCCCCTCCTGTGGGTGACGGCGCCTGCTGCAACGTGCTGAAAAGAGCTGGAAAGATCGGGCCTGTGCTGCAAGAGTCCCTGCCGGGCGTCCTGGACCACCGGGAGTTCGCCCGCGTCTCGACCGCTCTGGGGCGCTGCACGGGATGCGGGGAGGGGCGGGCGGTGTTTCGGTCGGCTGACGGGCGGGTGCGGTTGTGCGAGGGGTGTTATGGGCGATTGGTCCGGGCGTGGAATGCGGGGGAGGGGGTGGGGTGATTTCTCTTACCCGATCACCATCTTATTCGCCCGGACAAACAACCCCGGCGGCATCGGGCGGTCGAGTTCCCAGAGGATGCTCATGGGGCGACTGCCTTCATGGGAGAGATAGCGTGCTGCTCCAAGGAATATGTATGGCTCTGTTATTTGTCCGACCTTCTTGAACTCCCGGACAAATAACAGGACCTTGCTTCCTCTCTCTTCATGGTGGATGTAGCGCTCTCCTACCGGCGACGACGCAGATGTGGTGCTCTGCGATTGCCAGTGGAAGAGGGATTCGGAGACGGCGTAGTCCATGTACATCGTGGTGGGCGAGTAGTGTTCCTCGGTCTTGTTAAGCGTGATGAAGAAGGCATCGATGTTTTTGTCGCGGAGATAGAGCACGCCCTCCCGACTCCCCTGTGAGGGTTTATTGTGCAGGGTGTAATGACCGAGAGCAGAGAAGATCTGGTCTCGGGTATAGGTGCAATGCACTTCCAGCGGAGCATCGAATCCCAGATCGATCGACTCCGGGATAAATTCGAGGTGTTTGAAGGTATAGTCCAGAAGATCGGAGATTTCGTCTTTGATCCATGGATTGTCAAGGATCCCTTCGAACAGAGAGCCACTATCCATTGCCGCGGTTGATACCGGCGCATCGAAGATGGAGTAGTAGAAGAGCGTGAGCATGTGGCGCTCGCCCTCGGAGAGATCGTCATACGAACGCCTGCGTGGATCGTCCAGAAGAGCCTGGATGAACTGGATCAATCGTGGCGAGTCGATCGTGCAGAGGCGGAGTGCGGCGGTCCGTGTGAACGGGGAGTCCGATCCGGTGTGCTGATAGACCCCGGCCCGGCAGGCCAACGCATAGAAGGTATCCTTCTGATAGACCTCTCTCGGCGTCAACGAGTGATACTCGATAAAATTTTTAAATGTCAGCGGTTTGCCGGTCCTCTCTTCAAACGTGCGAATATTGTCGATCAACGACGTCCGGGTGGTAATCGAGGAACGGATGTTCTCAAGGATCCGCTCTTGGGCGACCTTTTCGAGATGAATATGGCATCCCTTGGGGAGATCAAATGTGTTGTCTGCAACCTGCATAAGGAGCGGTCTATCGCTTGTCGAGAGCAATGCCGTTATTTTGTCGCCGAACCGATAGTTTGCATGATGCCGCCCTACAAAGTCGAGCACTGTGAGGCATTCTTTTCCCTCTGAAATCCTCAGACCCCGCCCGAGTTGCTGTAAAAATATCGTTAGGCTCTCTGTTGGACGGAGGAAGAGGATCGTGTTCACTTCAGGGATATCGACCCCTTCATTGTAGAGATCAACAACAAAGATGAAGTGGATCTCCCTTGATATCAGGCGGTTCTGGATGGAGAAGCGCTCTTCGTGCGGACTGTTGGCATGGAGATATGCCGATGGGATGCCTGCTTTAGTGAAGGATTCTGCCATATACGCTGCATGATCGACAGAGACGCAGAACCCAAGACCGATGGTATCGTCGATGTCGGCGATGTATTCTTGTAAGGCCACCACGATCCGTTCAGCACGCTTTGTATTCCCGGTGTAGAGGGCATTGAGTTCGCTGGGATTATAGGCGCCACACCGCCAGGATACGGCGTCGAGATCGACCACATCGGTCACGCCAAAATAATGAAACGGTGAGAGAAGTTTCCGGTTGATCGCCTCGGGCAACCGGATCTCTGCGGTGATGCTCCCGTTGAAATACTGGAGGATATCGAGTCCATCCATGCGTTCAGGGGTCGCTGTAAGTCCGACGAGGACTCTTGGTGTATAGTATGATAGAAGGCGCTGATAGGACGGTGCCGCTGCATGATGGAACTCGTCGATGATGATCACGTCATAATAGTCTGGTCGTGTACGTTGGATCAGGTCTTTGCTGTTGAGACTCTGGATGGAGGTGAAGAGATATTCGATCTGGGCGGGTTGGTTTTTCCCGACCAGGAGGTCGCCGAAATTGGGGTCTTTCAAAACGCCTCTGAATACGTTGATGCTCTGCTGGAGGATCTCCTCACGGTGGGCGACAAAGAGGAGGCGGGGGTAGTGTCCCTGTTCTGAAGCGAGATCTTTGTAGTCGAATGCAGATATGGCCGTTTTTCCGGTGCCGGTTGCTGCGACGATGAGGTTTTTGAAATTATTATGGTATTTTCGCTCTGCTTTTATCTGTTCGAGGATCTCCTTCTGGAAGTGGTAGGGATGGATATCAAATACGGGGATGATCCCTGGTTCTTTCTTCGTCTCTTTTGAGAGCGCTTGTATGAGGAGGTCTCTGCTCGCATCGGTGTAGGTGACAAACTCCGGGTCGTTCCAGTAGGTCTCAAATGTCGCATCGATCTTTTTTAAGATGTGGCCTGAGTCCTGCTGGGTTACCTTCACATTCCATTCCAGACCGCTGGTGACCGCCGGGTTTGAGAGATTCGACGAACCGATATATGCGGTGGAGAACCCGTTTCTCCGGTGAAAGATGTAGGATTTTGCATGGAGCCGGGTCCGTTCGGTGTCGTATGATATTTTTACGGTGGTGTTTTGGAGGCGAGAGAGCACCTCAACTGCTTTTATCTCGGTTGCGCCGGTGTAGGATGTGGTGATGACCCGGAGGGTGCCGTGCCGTACAAACTCTTTGAGTTCGTCGAGGATCAGGCGGATGCCACTCCATTTGATGAACGAGATGAGGAGATCGATCTGGTCGGCACTGTTGATCTCCTTTTTGAGTTCATATACGAGTCCTGGTTCTTGGGGCGATCCGGTGAAGAGACTGCTCTGAGAGATGGAGGTCTCTGGTCGGGGTAGGCTCTGTGGGTTCAGGGCGGTGGATTGGTCTGGGTCGAGGATGGCGAGTAAGAGTTCGGCGTCCTCGGTGATTTTACATTGATGGAGGCAATTTTCATCGATCTCGTCGGCAAGGTGAGAGATGACGCCGTTGCAGATGGCGATTTGATCTGCCAATGACCGGTTTTTATCTTCTGCTGTCCTGAGGGCGTTTTCCGTTATTGTGCGAATATAGCGGGACAGAATGGCCTGCGGGTCATAGTGCCTTATGGTATCTCTGAAGGGTTTTTGATCTGGTCTGAGGGAGGAGAGTTTTGATTGGAGGTATTCGTTTATTACCTGTTCATAGATTCCTGGAAAAAGGTCCATTGGTTTCTATTTTTGTTGATTGATATATTAAAGTGATTATTTGGTCTTTCTACGGCACCTCTCTTGAGATCATCACTGACTTTGGCTATGGGAGGATGAACCTCCCGAATCGCAATAATGACTCCCCTTTCCCCCGGAAGAAGCCCCCCCCTGAAACATCACAATCTTCAAATATCATGGTGTCCCCCGGAGTATAGTTTACAAAATCCACAATTCTGTTCCATTTGTAAACTGACGGGGAGAAAAGGATGTGTGCAATGTGAGCATTGCCGGGCGAATCCGGGTGGCCAGGAGAAGTGCTGGAATGAGCCAGCGGGACCTTGGCGCTGCAATCGGTGTGAGTGCGACGGCGATCTCAAAGTATGAGAAAGGGGAGGTGATCCCGGGTTCTGAGATGCTCATCCGCCTGAGCCAGGCCCTGGGCGTGAACATCGATTTCTTCTTCAGGCAGGTTGTGGCTGATGTCTCAGAACCCCGTTATCGCTGCCGGAGATCGCTCACGAAAAAGGAGGAGCGTATCATCCATGGGAAGGTGACCGAATGGCTTGAACGCTACCTGGAGGTCGAGATGATCTCCGGGATCACGGCCACTCTGGACCTCCCGCCCCGCGAGGCGTGCCTGGTCTCAACCCTCGACGATGTGGAAGTGGTCGCCCGGATGGTTCGGGATGCATGGGACCTGGGCACAGATCCGATCGAGAACGTGATGGACGTGCTTGAGCAGCACGGCATCAGGGTCGGACTCTTTGACGCCCCTGATTCTTTTGACGCCCTGACGTTTTATCACGACGAACAAACGCCGGTGATTGCGATCAACACGTCCATGGCCGGGGACCGCCAGCGCTACAACTGTGCCCATGAACTGGGGCACCTGCTCCTCCAGGTCGATCCCTCTCTCGATGAGGAAGATGCGGCACACCGTTTTGCCGGGGCATTTCTTGTACCCGATGAGATGGTGCACAAGGAGCTGGGAGAGCAGCGGTGCGCCATCGATCTGCGGGAACTCTCCCTGCTCAAACACAAGTACGGGATGAGCATGAAGGCCTGGATCCGCCGTGCCCAGGACCTCGGGGTGATCACCGGGGGGACGGCAAAGGGGTTGTATATCCGCCTGAACCGGGTGACGGTCGGGGATGAGGAGCCAGGGCGGCAGGTCAGACCTGAAGCGCCCACCTATATGCACCTTCTCATCCTGCGGGCGCTGAACGAGAAGAAGATCACTCTGTCCAGGGCCCGTGAACTCTTCGGCGGCGATCTGCCGGGGATCTCGATGGGGGCAGAGTAGGTGGGACACGAGGCAGGACCTTCCCCGGTCTGTGTCATCGACACGAATGTGCTCTTTGACGCCGTCGCCGGCGGGATCCTGCCCGATCTCTTCGGTCTTGCGTGTGTATTTTTGATCACCGACATTGCGGTCAGGGAGGTCAGGACGATTCCCCTTCCGGACCTGCTCGATCTGGGGCTTGAGGTCCGTGAACTCACCGGCGCTCAGGTCCTTGAGATGCTCGAACTCAGGGGGAAAAATGCCCCCCTTTCCATCGCAGATCTCTCGGTGCTGGTGCTTGCACGGCAGACCGGGGCGGTGCTCCTCTCGGGAGACGGGCCGCTGCGAACGGTCGCCCGGCGTGAGGGGGTGGAGGTGCACGGCATCCTCTGGGTGCTGGATCGCCTTGTTGCCGGCGGGGTGCTGCCGGGGCGGAGAGCGGCGGAGGTGATCGGGGTGATGCGGCAGAACGGAAGCCGGTTGCCCCGGGAGGAGTGCGAGCGGAGGATCCGGGCGTGGATGCGGTAGTTATGGGATGTTATTGGATCCCGGTGTATCTGTTGTGGTCTAGCTGGTTATGACGTCGCCTTGCTATGGCGAAGGTGTGTCCAGCTAGACCATGTGGCGGGCGCGGCGGGAGGAGTGTATACGTTATGACAGTGTTTGGGTTTTACCGGGCGTGAGGTGGAAATTGGATTCTTCAGTACTCATTACAGTTGAGAGTAGAACCACAGTCCCGCGGCGTCTCCGATGCCGTCTGAGTACAAAGTTTTCCTCAGGAGTCGCCATTGCTGCTTGCCACACTGGTATTGCCAGTCCAGAATCAACCAGACAATATCTTTGAAGTAAAACAACAATTTACAGCGCTAAATCGAAAATTTTAATCTATAATAAATAAATCCGAATCTATGGTCTTATGTTATGAAAATTGGAATAATAGACTATTTAAATATTTTTTTAACGAAAATATGGCCTATCAAGAAGTTATCATATACGCAGACGCAGAGGTAATAACTAGAGTAGGCAGCCCAGAAGGGGATGTATCTGCCTTCCTCGACACGATAAAAAGTTGGAGTGGCTACACTAACCGGAAATCTTTCTGCCAGAGGGCGCTGAGTACCTATAGAGCGTGGGAAAATAACCCTGAAAAGTTTTCCGAGCCACCATATTTCGCATACCTTGTATTTTTAATATACGCAGGCACCATCGAGGACCAAGAAGGACGTTCTTACTATCGAAAATTAAATACACTCTTAGATGACCTGGAAAGAGATAACCATAGTCCCCCTTCTTTTAACCGAATGGAAACACTCTGGGAAGACCTGGACCGGTGGACGACACAGACTTGCAAGGGGAGGATTGGGAAGTTCACAAAAGTTGAAAGCCATTTTGTCCATGTAAGCAACCCCATATCGCAGTCCCTTCTATCGGAAGAAGACCGGAAGAAATTACCAAACATATTTTCGTGGGCAGCGATGTCCCCCGACACCCTCCCCTTAGAGGAGGAGGTGCGGCGTGCAATGGTGGACTATAATGGTCCAGGCGGGCTCAGTGCAAGGATCAGAAGGCTCCTTGAAAAAGTTGGAAAAAATAGGTCTGCTCTCAGTGAAAATGAAAATGCAGCATACATTTTAATGATGCGGCTTGTCTTTTCCGATCTCGTGAACTGGGACGGAAACAAGCCCTTAGACTTACAGGGTGGCCTGAGTTCCCGTGTGTGGATATGTATACGGGAGAAGGGGATCTTTACTTCCACAGGTGTTAGGGTCAGGTTACAGGGGGATAAATATTGTTCTTTCTATGATATTGATAGACTCTCTTTAAAGGTAGGTGACCAAGAGATTGACCTTTCATGTGAAGGTAGCCCGGGACATATCGGTTGGTCTAAGAGAGTGAACATTTGTCGAAACAATAATAAAAAAATGCTGGACACCCTCGAATTCCCTTCGATCTGGTCGGAGGGTGCGACTTTCATAGGAGATAACGGAGAGTTCCTGGCCAGGCTACGGGGAGGTGATATACACATCTTCCGTGACGGTTCGGTGTGGAGTTTTGATGAGACGTGGGTTGAGGTAAACCGGCTAGAGAAAAATCATAGGCTCCTCATTGCATGTCGTGCTGAGGTCTCACGAAATGTTGAGAAGTGGGGGAGATCCTGCTGTCGAGCGTTCAAGGAGAGACAGATATTGCAGTCTCTGACCGGGTGGATATTTTATGAAGTCGATGGCGTGGAAAAGGGTAATGAGGATATTTCCGGACTTTCAATCCCGGATTTTGCTACTTCAAGACTTGAAGGGGGTTTAAAATTAAAAGATAAGAACAGGCATATCAAAAAGTACCTTCAGGGAGGACTTCCGGTACTCGTCCTGGAAGGGGGAGATGGGGATGAGGTCGGTGTGCTCAGGACAGAAAATGGAGATCTAGTCCTCCAGAAAATGCCCGGAGAGGGGGATAGGTGGCTCTTACCGCAAGACATACCTGTGGGGACTCTTCTGAGGATCGAGATTGGCAGGTACGATGAAGATGGGATGTTCAGAAAAGTAGCCTATTCCCATACGATCACTGTCGAGCCGATTAAAATAAAAAAGACTATACACAGTGTCTGGAGAGATTCCATTGGGGAAGTTGTCGACGACAAAGCGAACAACAGGCCGGTGATAAATGGCTACTCCATCCGAGAGGCCCAGGAGAGGGTGGACTAAGTGAAGTGCACGGGTTGGGAATCAGCGGTTGGACAACCAGCCCTCTCCCTTACAGTGAATACCCTAACAGGTACAAAGGTATCAGGGCCTGAAGTTGAGGCGTGGTTTAGAGGTATCCGGGGTAGCAGTCTTTCTCTCTATTATAAAGGCGTGGCATACTTCAGGGTTACAAACTATCCCGAAAAAGGCTGGGAGTGTTTCCAGAGGGCACTCGACTCCGGGTTGACAGGACCGCAGGCGTGTCTATTAAAGGCCGAAAGAGTGGTGCGAGAACGTGGCTCCAGTCAGAGTATAGAATATCTGATGGACACTCTCAAGGCATGTGAAACACCCGAAGAAAAGGAGGCAATAAACGGTAAACTTGGCTATTTTTTCTATTCTTCAGGGAAATATAAGGATGCGGTAGAACACTACGAGGTTGCAAGGAATATAAACTCTAGACTGGAGTGGCTCAATAATTTAGGGTGTTGCTATCTCAAATTAGGGGATGTAGAGGCAGGAAGGAGGTTTTTAAAGAGAGCAGCACAGTTGGCTCCATACAATGACAGGATCCAGAACAATAAATTACACTTGGATCTATTGTGCGGGGGCAGACAGACGCTCTCAAAATCCATCGCTTCCTTTATGAGTTCAGGAGCCCTCGATAAGGGTCAGAAAGAGAAGTTTATATCCTTGGTTTCCTTGGCCTCAGAGATGGGTCAGATATCTGATGAGGTAAAAGAAGAGTATCTGTTACTTGCCGATCTGGCTTCAGGTAACGTCGAAAAGGCCATCATCGGTCTTACTGAGAAGAGAGAAGGATTCAAAGGTCTTGGAGAGGGGGTCGAGGCCGGAGTGTTCTCTATACTCTATAACTATGTCTGTACGGACTGGCCAGATAGGTATTCTCAGGGGCTGAGGTGTGCGATACTCAATACCTGCAGTAGGCAGACTGTCCTAGATGGGCTGCAAAAAAATGCCATAGAAACAGAGGGTGATCAGTGCATCGCCCTGAAATTTGTTTTGAGGGCGTTTGTACATGACATTTCGGTAGAACAAAATACAGACATCTTGAAAGACCTAACACAGGCGCTCGAACACGACTGTGAGGGACTTATAAGAATTGCTGAGGCTGATAGCGGTGTACGAAATTTAATACACCAGGTGGGCACGTCACTACACTGGGCGCACATCGGAATAGAAAAGACCGACGCTGCAATGTGTGATTACTGTAGAGATGATGGCTTCAATGAAATAGACCCCAATAAATCATATTTTGAGAGTCCCATAATTTTTTACAAAAATGCTCTCTTGATTTTCCCTCAAGATCTTGCCCTCTTGGAGGGATATGCTGACCTCTTAAAGGCTATCCGGTCCATAAGCAGTCTCCCGGAGGCAATAGAGTTATATCAACGAATCATACAATTAGACTCCACCAAGGCTCAAAAAATCAATGAAAAAATAAATAATTCTCAAAGTTCTTTAAAGGGGTTACTAGAGTCAACTGATAGAAAAAAATATAGAGATAACAAAAAAAGAATAATTCTATTGACGGAAAGAGAAAAGAAGAGATTTATAGAAAAAGAGAAAGAGAGGGCCAGAAAAAAGAGATGGAGAAAATGATCCCCGAAACGATTCCGGAACAAGAAAAATTTCTGTACTACCTGAGCGCCCTTGGCACCGTCGATAAGTCTGTGTTCCGACAGTGGTTCGGGGAGTTGTGCCTCCGCTCCGATGCAAAGGAAGATCTCAATATCAGTTTCCTGGAAAACCGGTATATCCGAGTGATGCAGTCACTCGGGCATATCGATGATAGTGGGGGGAAACTCTGGGTCTGCCCCCCTGTTTTGTCTTTTATACGGAAGGATCCGAAACCTATCGCTCTCTTAAGCGGGGCATGTGACAGCGATCTTATATCAACATTGGACCACATCATCAGTACAGAGTTCCCACAGGGTGAGGTGCTCTGTGTCAAGCAAAGCCAATGCGTAAGCAGTGACACTGTTCTGTTGTTCCCCGACGCTTTTTTTATAAAAAATATTGGCCCAGATGACCTCAGAGATGTTGCGAGGGCACTCGGTGCCGGTCTCCAGACTGAAGAAGCACCCCCGTCGATAGTATCTTTAGCGGGTGGTATAGACCAGATGAGCCAGCGCCTTGAGTGGAGAAAATATAGAGAGGACGAACCAATAAACTCTATAAACCGTGTTTTCTCTCCCCATTTGCTCCACTTCACGGGGGATAGGGAAGATGGGAGAGACTATAGACTTGTCGAGTACAGGTTCAACTACTTATACGAGTACTGGATATGGGACGACACGGAAAAAGGGGCGGTCGTGCAAAGGGACTGGGGGAGGTATATGGCCCTCAATGCTGAGGGTGTAGACGTCCTCATCTATGACGAGGACGCGGGTTCGCTCGCTGTTCCGACGAATGTCCCCCTACCGGTCAACCTCGCAAGGGCGGTGACGGCGTGTTCTGGCCTTGTGCCGTATGAGGTCTGGTCAGGAGACCTCAGGGGCCTGGGCCTCCACGCAAATAATGTACCTTTTGATGTCTATTTCGGTGTCCCTAAAGACGTAGGTGTGAGTGTCGCAGAGAAACTTGGCCAGAGGCTGGTTACAGTCGGGGGGGTCTTTCAGCCAGAACTCTGCACCCTTTAGGAACTATTGTGCAGAGTTTAGCACCACCCTATCTCTTGCCTCAATGTCTCCATACTTTCCTATTATTCCCCACCAGAAAGAACTCTTTCCAGACACCATGTTGGGCGCCGAACAAGGTTAAATGTGTCAATTGAAATAATGGGATTTCTTTCGCCGATTTTTGCGTGGAGTCGTGCTTTAGCCGTCGATAGTAGACTGTCACCAGGTGTATTGAAGTCCCATAAGGGATGGCAAATAATGATACCCATTTTTGAACCTGCACACTCTAGACAAATTACTGGGAGGCCGTATTCTGTGTTGTGGTCGAAAAATAAGGCCTGCCCTCCATTATCCCCTGCACTGTGCTCGATCATTCGAGAGAATGTCCGGGCTTCTCTGTCTGCATTATCAGGCCATCCCTTCAGTTCAGGGTATGTAAAATTTCCATCTAGACCACAACGGTAATTCAGATCCCCCATAAGACGAAGGTAAGCTAGACCAAGTCTCCAGTCGAGAAGGCCGTGGTAGGGCATGTTTCTGTAGTTCATTATGCAACGATAACATGCTGTTGTACATGGAGGCTTACCATCACCTCCGAATATATGTTCATCCGACAAGATAGAACCCATGAATGTTTCATTTCTGGGATTGGTGGAGAGTATATTGGGCAGCACCCTCTCCTTCCAGTTGTTGTACAACCACAAGCTGAACCCAGAGCCGTTGGGTAGTTTGTCTGCTATGACAACCTGCCCTACATTTTCCTCTCCGGATATAGGTGAAGGTATGCTCATTGGCTGGATACGACAGATGTCCAGTTCTTCAGGGTCGATGTCGAGCATGTCCCCCACCACACTCCTTATGATAAATGCAGAGGAATATAGAGCAGATCTGGTTGTTTCCGTTGATGAAAGTGGATTTACTAGTATTCCTGATGGCTTTTGCTGAATATTATACCTGAAAATATCTGTTACTTTTCTTGAAGCGATTGCTATTTTTCGTACCTCTTCTTCACCACCGCTTTCGATTTTCCCCATAATATACTGGGATATGGCATCTTTATCCCTGACGCGATCATTTTGTTGGTCTTCAGCAATCCACTGTTTTGCACGAATCTTGGACTCGTAGTACCTTTTGGATTTTCTGTCGTATTGATAGCATTTAGATGGGACATACGACCCTGCAAACAGTTTTGGATGAATTCCAATCCGGTTATCATTGATCTTCCAGACAGGGACTCTTTCACTGAATGAAACCTTCCAGTTCTCGTTTCCTCTCTCTTTAGGGGAGGTGGATCGGTGTTCAGCAATGGTTAATGATGTCCTGTTGAAGACGTTGTCTTCAACAATGTCATGCCCTCTCCATAAATCCGTACGAAAACCAGCAGGTACTGCGACCCAGTAGGCTTCGATCTCTTCTGGCCTGGCCTGATGGCAGAATGGGCACTCTTCTGCATCGTGAAGAGGTTTTTTTAACAATATTTTGACTCCTCCACATCTGCGGCACCGTTGAATCCATCGTATAAACTTCAAGGGATCGTTTTCCTGGCCGGCAGGTTTCCATACAGCCCATTTATTCTCAAAAGATTTCCTGAGGGGTACAGAAAAGCCGATTGAGGTATATACTGCCTTATCCTTTGTCTTCTGGGCGCCCGGAGCGAACTCCGTAACTGCAAGGTCGAGGCTGCGTGATATTGAGTATGGCTCAGTCCTTTTTGATTCTTTGTCGGGGAGGCCGTGCATGAGCACTCGCTCGTCTGTAGGCATTCCGTACATTGGCAAGATCGCCATCTCCGCAAGCCTCTGTGCTAGACCCTCACCAATGATGTCATCCCTTTCAAGGGCTTTATCCAGTTGTTCTGGCAGTACCCTTGTCACATAATCCCGGAGGTGGGCTACTTTTTTTTCTGCCTTTTTCTGTGGGGTGCTGGGGTCAACAAATGCCATTATTATCTGTTCTCGGGCACTTTTTCCAGCATCACCCATGAGCCACTCTCGTACTTTTTCATGGACACGCCGATCTTTCGCTCCCTCTTCTATGCCCTGGAAAAGTACAGATGTGCCAAACTCTCCGTGAATGTCGCCGCCTCCAGGGCAGTCTTTTTTCGTGACGCCTGCATATTTAAACGCCAACCGGAGTGCCTCTTTTGCGACGAGACGATCCAGTATGCTTTCATTCTCGTCTTCTTTCATCGAGAGAAATGGCATGGGGGGCTTGCTGCCCGTCATATATGAAGGATCAGAGTAATGATACTCGTCGTGACTCCTGCCACCTCGGCAGAGGGTGAGGACAAAAGAATATGCCTGCCCCCTCCTTCCTACCCTGCCAGCCCTCTGTTGATAATTAAACCGCTCGGGCGGCATGTTTGCAAGAACTACTGCCCTGAGAGTACCGATGTCGACACCCACTTCCATCGTCGTCGTCACACTGAGGGCATCTATTTCTTGTGCTTTCTTTTTTTCCTGTTTCTCTCCCCCAGGGCACTCAACAAAGATTCCTCGGAACTGCCTCTGGCGCTGTGCCGGGTTATCAGTTTGACCGGTGAGTTCTTCACAATGAAGACGAATCAACCTTTCATGCTGGTCTGTTGATCCTTCCTGCCAAAAACTATGCGAATAGTAGTTTCTCTTCCGGATTTCATTACACTCCAAAGAAGGATCCCCGGACAATGGTGACAGACATTCAGTACATATTCCAGCAGAGGGATGGAGGTGCGGCCATTTGCAGTTTGGACAGATCCATACAGGTGTGTTACTTTTTGTGGGGACGATGACTACCTCACCTATGTTAACAATCAAGTTTGGATGCCCGCATCTAGCGAGGAATTCAATTATTGAGTTCCCAACAACTTCGGGATTTGTGCCCCACATTTCAGCCAATTTTCCGAGAAAATTTTTGATCTTTTTTGAGGTAATGGATCGATAGTCTGGAAATTCTGTGACGTTGAAATCGGATGCATCATATCTGTAGGTGTCGCCCAGTATCCGTATCATCGAATCACAGGCCTGCTGAAATACTTCTGGTTTGCAATTGCACTGAGACCCATAGTATTCAAGTGCTAACCTATAGACCTCAGAATAGGGCTGACCCTGACAACCTTCAAGACACTCTTCAAATCTTTCAATGCTGATGGCTGTTGGGAGAGCTTTTACGAAGCCAAGGCCTGAAGACTCCAGGCTGTAGAACAATTTAGGGAACAAAAAGTTGCTTATCCCCTTGTAAAGATCATTTATTATCTTTACTCGTGCTTTTTTCTTGTCATCGTCATCGGTGGGCAACCACTTGCCAGTCTCCATATCAAATAGATCGTACCAAGTGAAATAGCGAACAATATTGATCGTTTTACCTTCCGGGAAATTCTGTTCGGTCTTAACTTCTATCTCTTGCTCTGAAAACCGTGTGCCACCAGGGGAGACACCCAGTTGAACAAATCTCTCTACTAGATATCCCGGTGAGTCACCCAGACCTTTTTTGACCGCAGCAGGTCTGGCAACAAGATCATATATGGGGACTGGTGGCAGGCCATTATCCATAGGTTCAAAAAACATTAACCTGCTTTGGGCAGATGAATACTCCTTTCTCAGTATATCAAGATCATCAGGATCAAGATCGGGGTTGTCTTTAATCTGCTTGCTCGTCCGTCTTACATCTTTTACAATCTGCAGGATGTCTGGAGAATAGAGATTTATATAGTCGCTTGTTTTTTGGGAAAACTGGCTCTTTGAAAATTCATGTATCTTATCCTTGTTTTTTGTTTTGGTGAGATCTTGTAGGTGCGTCCTGATCTCATCTATGAGATACTCTTTGCCTTCGGCTACGACCAATATCTCTCTGAACAAAATTTCCCTGATGAGTTGTTTGTACTGCTCCTGCTCGATGCCGGCAGCGGTCGTTGCCGCCTCTTCCCTGCTGTCTGAGAACACAACGACCTTTCTCTCTTCAGCTGGCAGGAGGGAGAAGAGTTCCTTCGTGAGCGTCTGTGTAAATTTTGAGAAACCTGTCCTGAACCCGCGGATAGGGGAGGAAATATATCTTTTTTTGAGGTAGTTCGCCCCACACTCTGCACAGACTGTTGGAAGTGCGCGGAGAGTTTCTGCCTTTTCAGGCCCTCCAACCATTGTAAGGATATCACGGAAAGAACCCCGATTTTCTATCCCAATCTCATAAATATACCCCTCAAACCATTTTTCTGGGGATAATCCAGGGTCCTCGCGAGAAAATTCCCCTGTTGAATAGTTCATCCATGTGTGTCTCCAGTGTCCCATCAATAACTGATCATCAAAATGCCTATCCTGTTTTTCCCACAGTTCCCAGTTGCTGCTGGCTATTCCTTCTAAAAACGATCTATTTTTTGGTTTGGGATAAAATATGCCATATTCCCGATAATTTCTCAGATTGACCTGGACATCAATACTTCTTTCAGGTATTCCTGAAAGTTCAGGGTCTAACGGCAAGAGTTCTTTTGTATCTTTGTTGTTCAGAAGCCTGTAGCCACCAAGATATACTGCACCGCACCGTTCGCAACGCAATAGTTCAAGTACGCGGGAACCACTGTCGCCCGGCGTAAGGTAGCAGGGATGGGAAAAAAGTTCACCGACCGGCCGCTCCTCACCGCTGGAGATGCTTCCATTACTTGTCGGCTCCGTAGATGCCCAGAGGCCATCCAAGTTCCTGAAAAACCAGTGGAAACGGAATAATGGTAGGATGTTTTCGTCTATTTCAGGGGAGTTTCCGATAAATCCGCTGAGATCCTGATTGTCTGGATCTTTATACCCATCACATAAACCACGGGCGATAAAGAGTCCCCGAACAGCCTGTTCATTATATGGTTGAGCAAAGATTCGCTCTCCAAATGTTTCTATCGATTCTGCCTGGAAGCCTCCGGACTCTTTGTTGTAGAGTGCAGAGAGTAGCCTCTCCCTGATGTTGAGCTCTTTTGAACGGAACAGCACCGTCAGGGCTGCAGCGGCAGAGCCAGTGTTAGGATTATAGGGATAGCCCAACGCATGGGCTAGTTCGACTGCTGTGCGTCTGCAGGCTTCATCTGTATTGGAGGGGCTGCTACCGTATCTCTCATAGTCCTCTGCAAGGCACTCAAAGGCATGGGCAAGCCTATTCCACTCCATATCTGTGAGTCCTTCAGAGGATCCTGTCGTCTGCTCAAGAGCGCCCTCTATGACTTCAAATTTTTCCGCAGGCGCCCCAAACATCTGATGAAGGAACTCTTTTGCACTCAAACCTATGTTTCCATCCTCCTCCAGGGATGCGCTGGACCCAAGGATCCGTAACTGGTCACTATCAGGCGTGAGCCCAAGGCGGTAGAGGAGGAGCCGAAGGAGGTAGGCAACTTCAGTCCCTGCCGTCCCACGGTAAAGATGAATCTCATCGAGCACCAGATGAAATAGTCTTTCCTTACCTGAATCACGCCCCTCTTTGAGCCAGTCCCGTGTTTTATCAAAGATACCAGACTCCTCACCACGCATCATCATGATGCTGAGCATCGAAAAGTTCGTTATCAGGATATCTGGGGGATGTTCTTGCATGTCCCAGCGGGATCTCATCTCTGCACCATTGAGATTTTGAAAAAAGAATGAGGCCTCTTTTTTTGCGTCTCTTAGTGTAGGGCTATCCTGGGTAGAGGCACTCTTGGAAAATAATTTTGCTCTGTCCGAGGCGTCTTCAAATTCTCTTAATTTTTTCCGGAGTTCACCTGACTTATATTTTAGCCCGATTGTATCCATTGATCTCCGATCACCGGTAACAGGCGTGACCCCGGTATAACGGCCAAAATAGAAACGATTCCCATTTCTGTGTTTATTGAGCCATTCGAGCGCACTTTCAGAGTCTAACGCCTTGCGCAATCGGACAAGTTGGTCTTCAACAAGGGCATTCATAGGATAGAGTATCATGGCTCGCACTGCAGCAGGCCGTGTTTCATTAATCCTCTGAGGGATCCACTGACTTTTATGTTGCCAATAATCGTCCTGATGCTCACGCTTTTTCCGAGGTCTAGACCAGGTTTCTGCGTCCGAAGACTCTTTCACTAAATAGGCGAATATCGGCAAGAGAAAGGACTCTGTTTTTCCGGAACCGGTGCCAGATGTAATTATACAATGTCTGTCTCCTTTCAGTGCAACCTTTAACATCTCATACTGGTGCTGGTAGAGAGTGTGGTCTTGGCTGAAGAGGCCACATGTAGCGAATTGTTTGAATTCCTTGAGTGTGCATTCGTCAAAAACATCATCAAGATCCTCTGTTGTGAGATCCCGTGTCTGATCTGACTGCTTGCTCTTTGAATCCAGCGACAAGCCTGAACTGCGATATGTTGGAAGGGCTTCAATCCATGGTTTCTGGCACAAAACATCAGAATTTTTTAATTGTAATTCACGTTCAGAATTGATTGAATCATAGCGTGTCTTGAAGGTTGTCTGAACATAGCGTATAACTCCGTCTTTTACAGCATTATATGCACCAATTGGATCAATCATTGGTATCAATCACCCATATGATGTTTGAAAAAAGGTTTTTTCATTATATAGAGGTATTGTTTTGAATATTCTCAAAAATAGGGCCTAAGAATGGAATATTTGAGCAGCAGCATGATCATGTGCTTCTGTGATTGATCTCTCTGACACGTATCGAGGTTCTGCGTGACTGAGCGTGACCGAGCAGTCCATGTGGTCGAACTTCTGGGGGTTGCCAGCAGGACGAACTACATGAATTTCAGGGAGCAGGTCATCAAAGCCCTGCGCCATTGTTCTCACTTTGAGATAGTGGTGATCTCCCCTCTCCCCTCAATACACCCTCCTCTCCGGAATAACCCCCCGCACACCGCCCCTCGGGTTCTCGATGTCCCCCCGGTACCAGGGGATCAGGTGGACGTGCAGGTGTCAACGGCGGTGCAAAAGTGTACAGATCGGACGGAAAAAAAGCGTACACTTGATCAGATAATGATATCGGAACTCATCCCGGCAGGGTGTGTCCGGCGAAGCCCCTGCCTCCGTCGTTCCTTCAAGCGATAACTATCGCCTTTAATGTTCAGCGTCGTGCAGTGGTAAAAATCCGGTCAGGGACCGCTGCAACAATCACATGGTCCGCGAAGATAATTGTCGAGAAGTGTTTCAAAGGTCGCCAATTTCAGCCTCTTCAGGTTATCGGGCCGGGATCTTTATCCCACCGAAACCGGGGAATTTTGCACCGCCGATGACACAGAGGGGAACTCGTTCCTGAGAATGGGGGGACAGCATGACAACCCGGGGTTTTGCGTCTGCATAACGGGATCATTGTAAATATGATCAATACTTACAATGGTTCATGTCAGCCACAAAGCGCGTGCCCGTTTCGGAGGAGGTATGGTCCGACCTCTCCACGCTGAAAGGCCCCGGTCAGACCTATGACGATCTTCTTGCCAGGATGATCGAGCAGGAAAAGAAGCGGCGCTTCATTGAGGACATGGATCGCATCGAAGAGGATGGGGACTTCGTGGAGCTGGACGTTGGCGCACAGAGTTCTGATTGATCGGAAGGTCGGTGAATCCCTTCGTCGCCTCAGCCCCAAAAGCCAGCGGATCGTCATGGACAAACTCTCTGCTCTTGTGGAGGATCCCTATCCCGGCAACGGCAGCGACAAAGAGCGCCTCCATGTGCAGGGCCGTGATGACACCTACCGGATCCACATCGGCCACACCTACACTGCATTTTACCGCATTCACGAACCGGAAAAAGAAGTGCTGATCCTCGCGGTGATGTCGATCGAGCAGGCCCATAAAAAGTATGGATTTTTTTGATCCCAAACACCGCATGGCGCAGGGCATATACTCTCCCCCTCTCCCCTCAATACACCCTCCTCTCCGGAATAACTCCCCGCACGCCGCCCCGCGGGTTCTCGATATCCCCCCGGTATCGGGGGATCAGGTGGATGTGCAGGTGCATCACCGTCTGGCCGGCTGCCTCGCCGACATTCACGCCGACGTTGTAGCCGTCGGGGTTGAACTCGCGGTCGAGGTGGGCCTTCGCCTCCCTGACCAGGGCGAGGAGGGCGGCCTCCTCCTCCCCGGTGGCGTCGAAGAGGTCGGGGAAATGCCTGAACGGGATGATCAGCAGGTGGCCCGGGTTCACCGGGTAGCGGTCGTACCTGGCATAGCAGAGGTCGTTTTTGAGGACGACCTCTGAGGGTTCGGGGTTGCAGAACGGACAGGTCATAGCGCCCATGCCTCGTAGCCCCTGATCTCAATTAAATCTTCATATTCAATTTTAATACAGAAACAGGGCTCAAAATTGTTTTTTCTTATCTTTATCGGTGTTAACTTTCTGATCCAAATCCTTACCGATCTCCTCAATGATTATGTGTGGCTTTTTGAACTCATACACCTTCTTACGGCGGTCATCGCTCAAGCGATGGGAAATGATCCATCCAGACTTTACAAGAATCGGAAGTACCTGACCAGCATAAGATTTTGAGATATTAAGTATCGTTTGAGCATCTGTATGCGTGAACTTTTCACCTTTTTTTACGAAATAAAGCAGGGAAAATTTCTCGAGGAGGTTTTTGGGGATTGATTGGGTCATTCCTATGTTCAATATCGAGGAAAAATTACTTATACATATGAGTAGTCTACCTATTTCCTAGACTAATTGTTGATGACATGGTACAACTCAAAATAATTCAGACAGCCACGCGAGAACTTGAAACACCGGCCTTCTTTCCCGTACATAACGGGGGAAAAAGTGCTGAGGGAAATACACCCCGATACTGGGAAACCATTCCCGAAATGAACACGATGATGATCAATGCGTATTCTATTCTTTCCAGTCCGTTGTATGAAAAAATGGGAAATGGTGGGCTTCATAAAAAATTTTCAGAAAATGGGGTTTTCTTTGTCGATAGTGGAGGTTTCCAGCAGAAGAGCCGCAACATCACTCTCGACCCTATTAAAATACTTCGGGTTCAGGAGACGGTCGGCGCCGATATTGCTGCGACACTGGATTTGCCAACGTTCACGGAGGACTGCATCTACAACCAGAATCATGCAGATTTCGTCAAGAAGTCCGTTAAAAATGCACTCATTGCCCTTGAGAACCGAGAACGTGAAGATATGCTCATCTATGCATCTTTGCAGGGGAACGATCCCGCAATGATGGTGAACACCATCGATTACCTGATGAAAAAGGGTAATTTTGATGGCTTTGCAATCGGCGGCTGTGTCCCCAAACGCTCCAGGTATCACGAGATCATAGACATCATCCATGCCGTACGGCGACGAATCGGCGATCGACCTCTTCATGTTTTTGGCCTGGGAGGGCCGGCCATGATCCCCCTCATGGTGTATATGGGGGCAGACACCTTTGATTCATCGGCATTTATCACAGCCGGATCAAAACGCCTCTATTTCATGCCAGAAAAAGGGACAATAGAATTTTCTGATATTCCTGAAACACTATATCTGCCTTGTGTATGCCCGGTCTGCAGCAAGCATACCTACCACGAGGTGCGCTCAGAGCGAAAACTCATTGCAATGCACAATCTCTGGATGATAACGCACGAACTACGGAAACTGAAAGTCGCCCTTGAAGAGAACGAGGTTGAGCGCTACCTTGAGAAACGATTAAGGCACAATCCCGCGGTTTACGACGCCTTCCGCTACGCAAAAACAAAAAAAAGAGGTCTGGTATGAGAAAGAGCCTGCGTCCAATAACATTTCGGAGAGTCGTCGAAGCGGCGTTCTGCGTAGAAGACGAGCACGAGCTATCATACCAACAATTTCAGGATATTTTCGCCCTTTCAGCAAACAGATCTAAAGAAATTCTCCGTGAAATGGCACGAATGGGTCTGATATCGCAGGAAGACGATCATTACGTCAGAACAGAGACGACAGGACAGTTCGTACAGGCCGTCAGAGATGACGACTGGCTATCTGTCCATGATCTCATGATGGGATATCCGTATTATGCTGCGTTCTATCGTGGGGTGAAGAATTCCGGACCTATCGAGTTACACGATCTCCAGGACCTCATCTCTGATGAAGAGTTCAACTTCAACGAAACAGCTCTCTCCGTTATCTCAGACTGGACATTGAGGATCGGATCGCTTCAACGGAACGTCTTCAACAACCATTATTATGACGTTGATGGCACAGGTGAATCCTTTACAAAGGTCTTATTGAATGCATACGATGACTTGAACCTCTCCGGGAGCGGGAACCTCAAACAACGATATGTCGAGATTCCGAAGATCCGGGAATATGTCTGTGAGCAATTGAAAATTTCAAGAAAGAAGTTTGATACAACATTTGTCGATCTCTATGGGAACAATATTGGAAGATGGGAACTGGCCGGCGCTCCGATCACTACACACGCAAAAAAATCCAGCACTAAGATAAAATCTCTTGTTTTCTCTCAGATGCTCGATAGAGTGTCGATAGAACTCACATCTGATCGATATTTACAGGGGATCGAGTACGGGAGAAAGCAGTACTATTATCTGGCAATTCACACGAGGGATGTTTTATGAGTGATTTAAAAATTATCATTTCTAAGAAAAATTATGAAGTTTTCGGGCTGAATGCAAATCCGTTCCCCTATTCGGGTATACCCGATCAGGTTCCAAATATTTACGTCGGCCAACCGGAGGTGATGGGCAAGGTGAGTGCTGTTCTATCCTCGGTGTTCTCGACCGGCCACTCGAATCACCTGATCCTCACCGGATCCTATGGCAACGGGAAGAGTCACACCCTGAAGTTTATTCAAGCTCAGGTACAAAACAAATTTTTTGAAGGTTCGGCCATCAAACCAGTTGCAGGATATGTTGCCCAACCTGGGGAGTCTTTTCTGGATATATACCGGGATTTTATCTACGACCTTGGTTCGGCGTATTTGAAATCATGTTCGCAGGAATATATCGGCACAGTATGCGAGGAGATATCGGAGAACGGGACGATCGAGGAAGACATTCAACCGGGGATGGGCTGGCGAGCCATTGAGAAGGGAAAGGTCCTGCTCTCTGACATCGTCCCTCAGGCATATGTTCGGCTCTCCGAGTTGACGAGGTACCCTGATTTTTCCCGGGCGTTTTTGAACCTCTCCTATGAGGAGAATGCCTACACCTCATGGGAGTGGTTGAGCGGAGAGTCTATCGAGTATTCACGTCGGAGAGAACTGCATCTGACCTCGAACATCACGGCCCATCACGCACAACGTGCGTTTATGGCATTGAAGACGGCGCTGGAGGCGATCGGTCATTCGCCGATGATCATGCTCATCGACGAGTTTGAATGTATCGAAACGCTTCAGGCCAGGACGAAACAGAATATGCTCAATGCACTCCGGCATTTGATCGATATCAATCCAACGGGTCTTTCGATGATCATCGCCTGTGCGCCAGAGGTCTGGGAGCCACTTGTTGCCGAATATCATGCATTTTCTGATCGTATTGCAAAAGAAGCCAACCTGAAGCCTCTGGATAAGAATTCAGTTGTTCACCTTATCACTGAATACCTCAATACCTGTAGGCCGAATCCCTCTGATTCTCTTGAGCCATTCACTGAGGAGTGTGTGCAACGGATTTTCGTGGAAGGTAACGGGAATGCACGGCGGATTATTACGATATGTGGTCAGGCGATTGATGAGGCTCTCTCGAAAGAGATGGAGGGTGTTGATCTGGGGGTGCTTGAACGTATGAGTGGAATATGACATAATATCCATCATGCTGACTCAGTTAATATTCCATTCATCCACTCAATAAGATCAACAATTATTTACACATCCCTTTTTTTATCAGTTCATCTGTTACAATCGGCATCGTCATTTCAATCAACCCCCTCATCCCCTCAGCGATCTTCGATGGATGGATGTCTCCGTTGTATGAAACCTGCAACCGAGCCCAACCATTATATTTACCTCCATTCAGCACATTTACAGGATAATTCGGGAAGTTTTCTTGGACCAATGGTTTCAGTGAAATGATAGCCTCCTGCATATCAGGGACGAGTGCAAGATTGGCTTGTATCTCGACCCCTATGCGATTCTCATCAAGCCAATCAGTAAACTCATAGTGCACTTCTTTCCCAGGCCAATGGGTATTAAGAATCACGCAGTTTGTTGCCATCTCCCTACCTATCACGATTCCTTCGACCATTTTTTCCCTGAAGGCATTGATGATGTCTTGGAAGTTTGATCGGATATTGCCGCGACTGCTGACCGTGTGCGATTTATATGAGACGAGGTGATAAGGAACGAGGATCTCCGAACCATCATTGAGACGATATGCATTGATCGCAACCAGTCTTATGTCAAGTTTAGAATGGGCATTTTCATAGAGCCAAGTCCTGAGTAGTTCGTTTGGTGCTGAATCGACAGCGATTATGAGTCGGAAATCTCCGTCTCGAATTTTCCCCTCAAAGCGACTCTTGAGCCGATTATACATCATTTCCTGATCTTCTGAGTTCTGATGGTCTTTGCAGAAGGATCGAAGGACTTCTTCGAGGTTTCTACCTGTCTTTGCATTCAGCTGATCAAAAGTCAGGAATGGAAGAGACGATGCGTAGTCGTGGATCTGACCAACAACTTCACGCTGGCATTGGTAGTTGTCATGCATCTTCACTTCGACGATAATTGGCAATCCTTCGGAGTCCGCCATGAAGATATCGACATCTCCAGTGTCTATTCTCAGTTCGCGGTAGATTGTCTTTACCTGTGGTTCGTTCCTGTAAGTCAATAGTTCGGGGTGATCTGCGATCAGTTCCTGTAATCTCTTCTCCTTGAATTCCAAACGCTGAAAGAATTCGGGTGGACCGAGGGATTTTGTGTTATCTTTTATTAAGACAGCGGGCATGAAGTATCTCCCTTAACATAGGCCTTTTGGCGTCAACAACTGGATATGGGAATACTGTAGACAGAAGAGAAAAGAGTTTGTAATTGTTCCGGACCGATCCGAGCAGTATTCTGCTGTAATTCCATGTCTCAAACTGTGAGATTCGTTGTCATTTCCTGGTAGTATTCCAGCATGATCCTAACGTTAAGATGCCATCCAACAACACTCTGAGGTCTATACGCTCACTGTTGTAACTCTCCGTCTATGAAAAGTCATGGGTTTCGGCATCGTGATTTGCCTAACAGTTAAATGAAATCATGAGTGGTCGTGCTATCAAGCCTGAAATGAAGTTCTAAATCATCCTTGGTTCAACAAAATCATTACTTCATCTCCTTTAAAATTTTTGTTTAGTATCTTTCTGAGATTATTTCTATTGGTTGAGAATCCTTTCAATTGCCTCTCGAACAACCACTGAGTTCTCGGTTTCCATATGGTTTTTAAGAATCTTAATCGCTAGTGGACTACCAATGATCCCTAGGGATCGAACACAGGCTTCCCGAACCTGAGTATTATAATCAGAAAACCCCTTTTCAAGGGCCATGACTGATGCTTGAGTATTCAGACCAGACAAGGCCTGTGCAGCAGTAACACGGGCTTTGGGATGTGGGACTGAATGCAGAATATCTGCAAGTACCTCAGGCGTACGGGAGAGGGGGAATGTGCTAATGCATTCAGTTGCATAGACAGCAAATGCCTGGTTGCATCGAAATACTTCTTGGTGCAGTAGATTCAGAGCTTCATCGGTTTTCAGGTTAGATAGTTGTTCTATAGCCTCTATCTTAACTTTGAGGTCGGAGGAGTGAAGAGATGAGATGATAGAATGGATTAATGGATTAGGGTCCATATTGTCATCACAATTTTTTGGTGCGATTATTGGATCTGATATTGTTTGAAGGGTTTGCTGCTGTAAATCTTTATTAAATTCTGTCTTTTGAATTTTTTGGGTCCATTTTGTTGTTTTTTGTGGTCTCTCTGCTGGGGGAAGAGACGTCATTTTCGGATTTAGAGTAATCATTTTTAAGAGATTTCTGTTGATCTCCTGAAACCGCCTATATTCTTGCACAAGAGTGTGTTCCCTACAATACTCCAGTATATCGTGAAGTTTTACAACACAATAACGAAGATCAGTTATTGAACCCGGACCTTGATTTAAAAATGCCCAGTAATATCGATATTCTGTACTGAAGATCCGTTTGTAAGATTTCTGTGCTAAAGTTTCTGTACTCTGTGTAAATTTGTCCAGGATTTGCTGGTAGAGTATAGGATTGCTGAGCACCGGCAGGGGTCCATATACCGTGTTAACAAAAAGTGTCTTTTCTGAGTTAAAATGATTCAGAATTTTATCCTCTGGGATCCCCCAATATGAGGTTAGATTCTGAAAATAATCTTCTTTTTTTACTTCATATGGAGCACTAATAGGTATGTCTTCATCTTGTAAAATATCTGACCATTTCAGGAGGCTAAATCCAAGTGAGGGGTCAAATATTCGAGCCTGAATAGGAATTGGGATAAAAGAATATCTATAACTTGTACGATGTCCGTTTTGATCGTTTGGAATTATTCTGCGGGGAATGTATCCTTCCTTAAATACTGAAGCATCATCCATGAGGGGATTGAGTACATTTCTAATATCCTGTTTATCAATCCCATATTTTGATACGAACTCCTCAATAGTCCACGAACCGGCTATAAGATCATCGATGAGCAGTTGGGATAAGGGCCTCTCGAGAATCCGGTAACTATTTGGATCAAATTTTTCAAAATGACTCACTAGACGGCCATTCGAGACTACCTGCTGAGAGTTGATCAAATCATAAATTTGCCGTCTGTTGATAGATATACTCACCTAGATCATCCTCACAATCTCTTCATCCGGTTCTGATGTATGAAATGACATTATATCTCATCCGGAGAACGATTTTCTGAAATAATCTCTGCAATCAATCTACTCTGTCCAATCGTCTCTCTATCCCCCACAACAATGAGATTTTCTTCAGCAGAGGTAAACATCGTATACAGCACACCAGGATCGGTCAGTGGGTACCTGATGACCCGTTCTGCGTTGGCACTCACAAGCGAGATGATACATGAACGGAAACTCCGGCCACTGATCTGGAAGGGGAGCCACACCGAGACGCAACCGATCCCGGCCATGTACAACCGTTTCTTCAGAAGCGAGGCCTGCGAGATAAACGGTGTGATGACGGCCGTCTCTTTTTGTTCATCCGGGGACATCGCCTTCAGAAGTGCAATGACCTCTTCTGCCTCCTCCTCATTGGAATACAGCAGTTCTTGAAGGGTTTCAGACAATGAGATTGGAATCCGGATCACGACAGAGACATTCTCCTTCGGATCCGACGCATTCGCACTCCCGAGCGGATCGATCTGGACGACCCTGCACGAACACTCCCCGACCTGGAACGAACTTCCGGGGCCGTAGTTGCTTATGGAGTGTTTCGTAAGATTTTCAAGGAGTGTCTCTATCGTTGCGGCATCCAGAACGCGGTCAGGTTCGATGACCATCTGGTAGTTCATCCGCTCATCTCCCATGCAGATCTGATAGAGGCAGTCGACACGGAAAACCGACCTCTCATGTCCCTTTACATCAATATATGTGAGGTTCCCGTCAATCCGTTCTGAGGAGATCTCCGAATCGATCTTCTCGAAGGCTCGAACTACACTCCCGGGGAGTCGCCTGAAGGGCTCATGGTAGACCGCGTAATCGTTTGACTCAAAATATGAATCATAGAGGACGAGTCGCTCAAAGGGCCTTTCCTCAAGCCCCAGTGAGCGAGCCTCTCGACTGCGCACCGGGTACGACATCCTGAATGCATCGCCGATGAGAAGCGTTGAATATCCCAGATTTTTGATATAGTAAAACATCGGTTCAAAGAATTGTTCGGCCCCTGTTGCACACACATAATCAAAGTAATACGACCTTTCTGGATGTGAGAGAGCCTCAAAGAAATGAGAGCGTTGAAGGAATCCAATATCGGTGATGATCACACGCGACAGAGATATTTTTTCCTGAATATCTCTGGGGGAATTATTCTCTCCGATCTCACAGACCCTGGGTTTGGGTGGGAAATCTTCCTCTCGATCGATGATGAGGAGATCGTGCGTTCTGGGATATCGCTGGACAAACTCCTCAATCTCCGATCGATTTCTGAGAACAACGAGAACAGAAAATTTCTCTGAAAGGTGGCCAAGAATTTCCACGCATCGTTCGACATCAGAGGTCTGGGATGGGGAATGGATCGCAACCAGTTTGCTCCTGAAGAGATCCTTGGCCACAGCCACTGGATCATACTCTTTCAGTGCCCGCGTTTCGAGGATTTTTCCCCGGGACCCGGAGGAGAGGCGCATCTCCTGCCGATTGCGCTCAGTATAATCGCTCACCCTGAGCAGATACCGCATGATCGCTTTCTCAGAATAATCTCTGGAAAGAGCATATCTGGGTGATCCAAAGAACTCTTCAGAGGGAGAACCGCCGAAGAGGACCTGCACCTCATTGAGGCCGATTCCAGCCAGAGTTCCAGAATAGGTGTTTTTTCCATCTTCCGTCGAGATCGACACCCTATCTCCAGGAATGCAATCGAGGCATGGGAGGGCCTCATCAGAACTGAAGATACAGACCTGATCAGATCTGGTCATAAGTTTTAGATTGCTCACTTTCTGACCGCCCATCCGAAGCGTTTCTTCAGGGAGGTTGCGAAGTTGTCTGGCAAGGAGGGTCAACTCTTCGTTTTCTGCCGAGATGGCCTTTCTCATCTTGTTCCAATGATCGATGATCTCTGTATCGAAGTAGGAAAATTTGAGTTCGCAGTCATCAAACAGCGGGCATAATGCTGTAATCTGACCGTGTTCATCATACAAATAACAATCCCAGTATCGTTCAGTCTGACAGTAAAATGAACACGCAGGATACATTTTTTGCAGAGAATAAGGAGAAGGACGCCGATATCTACATTCTTCACAGTCCATGTTCTGGGGGGATGGGAGCTGCATCCCTCTTCTCATGAGCAAAACACGGTGACGGCCATAAAGAATGGCGTCGATATCTTCTTCGGTCAGTTCTACAGGGTGAATGTGACGACACTCACCTGAACTCCTCGATTCTACGCACTTCGAATACATGAGATGCCCCATGCGATTGCCTGAGTCCAGATAACTCACAAGGAGGTAGACCTTGAGCTGGATCAGGTGTTCTTCATGGAGTTGAGAGGAGGTTTTGAGTTCTACCGGAACAGATCCA
The DNA here is from genome assembly GCF_000275865.1 of Methanofollis liminatans DSM 4140. NCBI lineage: Archaea > Methanobacteriati > Methanobacteriota > Methanomicrobia > Methanomicrobiales > Methanomicrobiaceae > Methanofollis > Methanofollis liminatans. Next base: position 193,263 of record NZ_CM001555.1, read on the forward strand.
TCAATAAGAAAGTCGAGCACACCTGAAAATCCATAGAGCTGGTTGACCATCCGCTCGGTGACCACATTTCTTCCCCTGAAAAAATCTGCTACCTCTGTTTCCTGCGTGAGATCTTTAAGATGGAAATATGCATCCTTCTGGACACTTTCAAGCGTGTCATCTGCGAGAAGGTGGAGGGCAGAGCTCATTCTGAACGTCGTATTTGTCTCATTTTCGACGATCTCCCGCAGTCTTCCCGTTCTCTCCCTCCCCCCCATCTCAGAAAGGTGGACTATCTCTCCCGATAGGGTGAGATGTTCGCAGATGCTATGGACTACGTTTCCACGGGAAATCTGTTTCACGGGCCTTCTGAGAATATTGTCCGTGGTGTTTTTGATATATTCAAGATAATAGATCCTCGGACAATGAAGTGCGCCAATGATCTCCCGTGGTCCGATTGCAATGGAAGGATGAGCAATGAGAATCCGTTCGACATTTATCCAGAATATTTCGGCAGAATATTTCAGAAAACCCTCAAAGAACACCTCCTCTCCCTGACTGAAGAGATGGCACATCTTTTTACACTCTTCATCATCGCTCCCGAAGAGCGAGACGAGGTTCGGTGAGGTTTCGGTGTAGGGGAGCCAGGAGGGAGGATGTTCCCAGATTACAATCCTGATATCGTGTCGGTATCCAGAGGGCACCTCAAGGTTCAGCAGATACTTCGGCCCTCCCTGAGTCGTTGCATAGTAGGGCTGCGAGGATAAACGGGCCCGGCTCTGAATCCATTGGTCTTTGTAGGCCTCCGGTTCTTTCACCAGCGTATCAAAGGGAACATATGTTCCAGTCAATCAGATCACGTCCAGCAGATTCAGGAGCAGGCGCTTGTCACGATGTGCATAATGAGCAGATGTCATTCCATACTGATTGTCAAGATCAATGCATTCCGGGCAGGCATTTATACAGACAGGCACGATTTCATCGACCCGTGCGGCAATTTCGGCCAGATCGCTTTTATGCCTTGCGCGGAATTCATCGAACAACTTGAGGGCCCGCGGGTCATAGAACGGGTGGGCGGAACAATAGAGAAGCAGGTCAACACCCCTCGGTGTCCTCTTCAGAAACACCTCCAACCGGTCGTAGCCGAGCACAAGCTCCCGGTAGAATGCGATCAGATCTTCAGACGTCGTGAGCCGTTTGAGATCAAGCCTGACAAACGTACGAATATCATCTCGCTTTTTGTCTTCGAGTGAGATATGTTGGAGTTCCTCCAGATCGTCAAGTGCATTGTTGATCACCTGATCCTGCAGATCTTTATCCTCTAAAAACACCCCGGAGAGGAAATGCGTGTTGTATTTCTTGAATATCCATCTGATAACCGCATCCCCAATATCTACGTCACACTGGATGGCTTGCTTGATCTGATCATTGATGCTGTCGGCAGGTTCGGCGGCAAGAACCTGGATCTTTCCATAAAATTCACGGGCGATCCCTGTTCCTCCCTGGTAGGTGTCGTAGGCATAGACACGCAATTTCCCTCCTTCATCACTGGTATCAGACCAGAATGTGAGTCCTTCACCGACCACACTGAATATTTGTTGGCTCCAGACCTGGATCGCTTTTTCAATGGTCTGCGAGAGAACCTGTTGAATGAACCCTCTAAACGAGGCCTCGTTGAATGCCTCCTCAACAAGTGCGCAGAGTCTTTTCTGGTGATTCTCGAGGATCTCATTGATTTCGCCCCGTCGTTCAGGGGTGAACCCGGCAAGACGGAGCCTGATCTCGCTCTCCTGTGGAATCAGTTGTGAAACTATTCTTTTCTGTTCATCCAGATCACGTCTGAAAAATGCACGCAGGTCGGTGTCCGGTTTCATCTCTTTCAGAATATACTCCACACCACACAGGAAATCGAGGCACCATTCCACGTCATAGAGTGAGCCCAGCAGTCCCTCTTTCTGGAGAACAGAGGTGTGTAGCAGCAAGCCGAGATAGGCAAGTCTCAGGTCATTCTGCAACACCGGGTCTGATGCCACATCTGCCATGGCTCTCTCGAGATATGGCCGGAGGTCAATCGTAAAAACAACGGCCTGGGAAATATGTTCTGTGCCGATGAGGGCATACCGATCATCACTGTCATGGTAGAAGGGAATGAGTCTGGTGATTGATTGGCCGCTGGTGAAGAGTTGAAGGCAGTTTGCATAATAACAGCGTGCCAGTCTGAAATCAGGAATATATGCTGCAGATTGCAGAAGGGAACCCTGTTGGAAGGTTAAGGGATCGGTGTCTCCACCGATTCCTGTTATATCGGCAACACAGAGGGGAACGGTCTCCCATAAGGGTGAAGATATCGGATCCCGTTTGGCTTCATGGGTGGTGCCTTCGGTACGGCATTGCGTCAGCAGATGAATTGTATCGTTCCAATAGAACGTGCCATGGGGTTCTATCTCCTCGACATAGACCGTTTCAGGGAAGTAGACCGAGGTCCTTTCTGTCGGAAGACCGAGAGGCGAGAAGGTTTCATGCGCATATATCTCATTCAAAGCGACGACTTTTGCACAATTAAATGTCTGCTCGATCTTTGAAGCACCCTGTAAACAGCTGCTCGGTTGCCAGAGTGCACGGAAATGTTTGAACCCCCACCGTTTCTTGTAGCCCCCGGGTAAGAAATTGCTCAAAATGAACTCTTTTCCCTCGGCATCAAGCCTCTGCTGCCTTCCTCCTGTGCGCTGAACAATGGCGATCGTTCCCCCGACCCGCTCCGGAATAAAATTCGCCGGAACACAGTAGGGTTTGACCGTTGCCGGGTCCAGGCCGAAGAGATCAGGGGGGTGCATATAGGCATAACTGAATTTTCCGGGTCCATGACCGAATTTTTGCCAGTACTTATGGGCGGCTCGCAATCTGGAAATCTGTTCTTCCCGGTTCATATCTGCCCTCCCATCTGAATGATTGTCCTGAGAATCTCGTTTTTGATTTCTTCGATGCCCCGCCCCTGATTCTCTTTGTCGTACCGGCAGAGGTCGATAAATGAACTCTCTTCACGACCCGGTTCGAGAGGTTCAAGCGAGGATCGATAATAGGCACAGAGATGCTCAAGGATCTGGTTGGCATCTGACGGACTGATCTGGAATGTTTCGATCACCTCTTTGATAATGTGGTCTTTATTGTTTTTAATCAGCTGAAGCGTCTCTTTCACATCGAGATTATAGTAATGGACCCTGAGGTCACGCTTATATGCATGTGTACTGATATAGTCGTAAATAAACGAGACGACATGCATGGCTTTGATATACTTGTTTGCCGGGTCTATGGGTATTTCCAGTTTATCTGACCCGGGATCCGTCAGAAGCGTGGTGTGGTGGAAGTAAAAATTATCGAGAGGGTGCGATCCAAGCACCACAACTGAGACGGGCATATCAGAGGGAGAACGCCCGCCCCGCCCGATCCTCTGCACAAACCCGGGGATATTCATCGGAGCCTTATACTGGAATGTTCCGATGATGGCCGGATGATCAAACCCTACTTCCAGCGAGGAGGTGGTGATCATCATGTCCCAATCGTCGGTTTTAACCTCTTTATTCTGGCAATTGCAGGTGTTGCCCGATTTGTGGACATGGATATTCATCGGGGAGGTATCACGATCCTCCATCGTCCACCAGCACTCTCCGTCGAGATAGGCCTGGCAGCGGTTGGTGTATGGATTGGGTGGAAGTGTCTCACAGGCCACATGGGGGCAGTTGCGATTCAGAGCCGTGTCAAGCTTGTGATCCGGGGTCCGTAACTGATAGAGTTTCCTCTGTCGTTCGGCATCACAGAGTTTGTCTCCGAGGCGCTTGATAATATCAATGGAGTCGACGAATCCGATGATCCGATCCTTCTCTTTCATCTTGAGCATCGTATGGTAGAAACAGAAGGCAGTCTGTATCATCGCTGAGAGGTTTGTGGCGATAGTGAGTCGCTCCTTCTCCTCCCCGGGCTTGGGGATCAGGATCTTGCGGGGATTGGTGGCTTTGAGAAAAACCACATATTCACGTCCTATCTCCTCCAGGTCTGTATCTCGGGGCCTGATGGCCTGAGCATTATCCGTCGAAAAGAGCTGGCAGGCAAACGTTTCAGGGGCACCGACGGTTGCACTTGATGCAATGAATATCGGTTCAGCGGATGTCTTCGACCGGATCTTCTGCCGGAGTCGCTGTACGATATTTGCGACATGCATCCCTGACTGGTTTGAATAGATGTGGGCCTCGTCAAAGACGATAAATTTTGGAAGAACGTCCTTCCCGTCCCATATATTCTCTTTCCCGTATTGGTCCATCAACCTACGGTGCATGGAATCGGGTGTTGAGATGATGATGTCGGCCGGGCTGTTTTTATCGACAATATAGTCGATGAGGTGGTCGGCGTTCTGGTCACATCGATAAAACCGGTCGCCATTCTGTGTGACCAGCTTGCCGGTGCACCCATCATACGGACACGCGAGCGATAGACCGTCTGTCCGGCTGTGGTGAATGCCGATTTTGATCTTTTTTGTTCCAGGCAATCCCGAATCATTGATGATCGCAACGTAGCGGAGGAGGCGCTGGACCTGATCGTTACAGAGGTCGATCCGGGGGTAGAGGAGGAGTGCTTTTGTCCCTGACTTTTTGCTCATCAATAACGTATAGAGCAAAATCGGGAAGAGAAAGGTCTCTGTTTTTCCAGAACCGGTGCTGGACTGGATGATATAAGAGAGATTATCTGATGAAAAATCCTTTGATATGGCTGCTTTCAAGATCTCCTTGAATCCATCGACCTGGAACCGGGAAAGATAAATTTCTGAAGGGTCTCGATTGAAGTTACTCTTGATCATCAAACGGAGCCACTCAAATGCCTTTTTATATGTTCCATCTTGAATGGCGCCCTGGATGGATTCATTCAGCCGCACTTCATCTTTGACGGTGAAGACGCTCTGGAGTGCATTTTTGAGGATGATATCACGTTTAGGCCTTCTTCGACTCTTTGTCTTCAGTTTTACCATCTGAGTGAGGCCGGGTGACGACTCATAATCGTCATCGAAGCGCTGTTTTAGATAGGAAAAATAACGGACGAGTTCTGCAATCCGGCTCCTCACCCGTTGTTTATCGTACACATAGAGGAGCACTCCATCATTGACCATTTCCCTGAGGCACTGGAGAATGATCACACGGTATATCTCTGAGAGGTCGTTTTTATCAAAAGAGCCACTATCAAATCCACAATGGTCGGCGAGAGAAGTGAGCAGGACAGGATCTTCTGTCCCTTCAATATCGTGTAAAATATCACATATCGGGACAAAACAGTCATAATCTCCTCTATTGATATCCTGTTCGTTCCGGTCTTCGACGTATTTTAAAAGAGCGTATTTTAGGGATTGTATTTCTTTTTTTCCCTGAGAATTGCCATTATTCCCAAGGAAAGAGGCCCAGGAAACATGAAAATTCTCAAGGATGTCACCGTCCATTGGATCACCTGATTATCTGAAACTGATATTGATATCCGAGATCTTTCCCTGTTGGTAGAGCGATTTAATATACGCAAAAGTTTCATCGACAGAATGAACTCCTTTTAGATCCTGGAACCGGACATTATTTTGCCCCCCATAATCATCTATCAACTTTTCTTCCGGAGTCTTGATGACCTCTTTTCGCGATTTCCGAAGGGCATTATATTTTTTCAGTGCAAGTTCAACGCTCGCAAAATCCCATTCATCGAGGGAGCGTTGTGCCGCATCGAGGAGTTCAATGAGGCCTGTATCCTCTCCGGAAATGGTTCGGTATTCTCCAATCTTTCCGGAGTAACTTTTATACTGGGTATCTATATTCCGCAGATCCTGGTTGAGCGTCTGGAGGTTGCTATAGATTTTATTGATACACTCCTTGGCTTCATTGAATTTTCCGGCGTTGAAGAGTGGGTTATATTCATCGGTGTACTGCTTCGCGAGACTTGCAAGAGTGCTTCTTTTATCTGTACCGGTATATCCAAGATCTTCCAGAGAGTCCAGGGTTCCCTCACAGATGCCCCTGAGGTCACCGTATTTTTCTGCATATGTGATGCATGGGTCTTTACTGCTCTTTCTATCCTGGATCTGAGTCTTGTACGTCTTGATTTTATTCTCAAGATCGTTTGAGCCTATAGCGAGGTGGATATAGTCCTCTGATTTAAGGTGTTTTTCAATGTCAGAAACAGCATTATTCAGCGATTTAGTCCATTCATCTTTTTCAATTCCAGAGCGATAGCCTTCTTCGCATCCCTTATTGATCCACTCCAGGAGCTGCTCTACCTGACTTTTTTTGTTGTCAAAGCCTGAGATATATTCTCCTTTTTTATTTTTTACTTCTCTATCCAGGTTTTTCCGCTTTTCAATGATATTTTCGATGAGATTCTTGCACTCTTCGACGTGCTGTGCATTGTACTCAAACTCATCCTGAAGAGAGTCCAGATCTGATGCATATTGTTCAATCGCATTCCTGTGATCTGATAGGGGGATCTGAAGGTTCTCGGCAAGAGGTACCAACCCGCGATAGGTTTCGAGTTCATCTTCAAATGTTGCAAGGTACTGGTTTACCTGACTCGAAAAGTCCATTGGTTTATGGAATACTTCACCATGGTCTGATTCAGAATCAATCATGCTCTGTTTTTGCAGGATCTCCAGGTACCAGGAGACCATACGCATCTCATCCCCCGGCGGGGTCTGAACGATGTAGTTGTCCTCGATATACTCCCAGATTTCTCTGGTTGTGGCTCTTGTATTTTTGCTGACAAATGAAAAAATCGACTTCCAGGGAGGGTTCTGGTCCAGTGTGGCGATTTTCCACTTGGCGCCATCAGCTTCAACAAAGTGTTGATGCTGTAAACCTTGCATGAGATTTTTATCGATATAATTCAGTTTTAGTGCTGTTTTTAATTCTGTGATTGAATACGATTTCAAGGAATTCGATGCAAGGTGATCGATAATCCTTCGACGGTTTTCTTCAGGGAATGCGATCGCCTTTTCTTCGATCAGCTCGGTGATCTTCTTTGCGACTCCAATAGTCTCGAAGAGTCTGGCTGTGTCAATTTCTCCAATAGAATCGATCTCTCTGTTCCCAAGGAGTTTGATCATCCCCATCATTGTGTCCCTGTCATCAGAGAGTTCATGGACTCCTATAGAACAGATATTTCCAAAAAATCGTTCATTTTCGGTATTTTGAAGAGAATTTTTGAATTTGTTGAAGTTTGGATCTGCCTTGAAGTAAAAACCCTCATAGATCACAAAACCGATCGTTGCAACTTTTTGGTCCAGGAGATTGAGAATGCCGTTATATAATTCTGTAGGGAACTCTCTGCCTTTATAGGCTGCAAACGCAACACTCACCGGTGCTGGTGAGGTCTCCAGTCGCAGATTTCCAACAATCGCCCGATAGGAGTTAAATGATTTATCTGTTTTATACTCAGCCTTCGCCTCTTTTTGCAGCAGTGTCCAGAGCCCTGTAGTCAATTGAGGCTGATACCGTTCAGGGTTCTGCATCAGTTCGATCAGTTCACGATCAAGGTTTTGTTCGATTTGAGAGTCGTATCTTTTCCCCTTGAAGATCTCATTTTTGACCTCCTGGTGGATGACGTAGGTTGTCTCACCATGTTCGCTGAATTTTCGCTCAAGGATACGAATCCCCTGAATCGGCTGGGTCAACCCGTCAGGATTCGAATCAAGGCTGAATTCATCCTGGGAAACCTCGGCCTCCTCTCCAATCAGCTTTCCCTGCAATCTTTCAAAATCTTTAAAGAGGGGTTCATCCCTCTCCTTGATGGCGGTCGTGATCCGGCTGAGAGCCCCATAATCAAGGACCACATTCTCCTTATCAAAAAATGAGGTGTGGGTCGCGAGAACCTGAAGGATACATCCCCCATCTACTTCTTTTATCCCACTTTTTTGCGCGTATATGAGACCTTTGTTCAGGATCGAGAGGATCTCTCTGGGATGTCCGCCAGTCAATCGTGCAACAACACCTACAACGCCCTCGTGAAGTGGGTAAAGGCTTTCACTTGGTGTTATTCTGGAACTATTGAGCCTATCATGGACCATGGCCAGTACATCTTTTTCAGAGAGGTAGCCAAGAACGATCTCATCATTATTCTGGAAACGCTGTAGTAATGCATCTCCAAGTCTGCTCTCTGAGGATTCAGGACCGTTGATCACAGTAATTTTTGCAAGTGCTTCCCGTGAAAAACCCATGATGAAATGGAGGGGAGCTCCGGAAAAATGGTTGACCAGATGAAGCAGCGTCTGGACAAAGTACTGAATTTCATCATTGTCACTTGATTGAACAATATCCTCTGCCTCATCGATCAGGAGAAATATCCCATTGTAACCCTGCAACTGTGAGGTGGCGACGATTTTTTGTATGTTTGCAATGACGTTGTCGCGAAGTCTCTCTTTTTTATAGGCTTGATCGACGCTTTCAGCGGGCTCCACGGGAGGGAGAGCCGCGATGATATCCTGAAAGTCTGAACCATACGGAGAAAATGACTCAATGAACTTCTCATAAAACCGTCTGATACTTATACCGAGATTTCCCAGATAGACCGCTACTGCACCATCCCCGTACATACCTGAGCGGATCTCATCCTGGAGGCGCAGAAGGTGATGGGTCTTTCCGGTACCATATTCTCCACGCACGAGCATACGCTGCTGTTTTTTTTCATGTAAGGCCCTTTTCACAAAGAACTCTGCTTTTTCCAACTGGTCTTCCCGTCCGAACAATCTGTATTTTTTCGAGGATTCCTGGTCTCCTATGATCGTATCAAAGGGATTGGAATTCAGTCCGAGGTCTGAGAGGTCAAGGTCACTCATATAATTTCAACTCCTGTGCCATGTCCATGTTAATCGAGAATTTTTCATAACTTCCAGCAGTAATGAGATCAGGGAGAAGCGAATTTTTCAGAATCGAAAACCGTTCATCAAATTCAGGGTAGTTCATGTTATATCTGAGAGAAAAGCGTTCTTTCATTGAGTATAATGGGACCGTACCGTCCTTGTCTTTCAATTCACAGTATTCCTCAACCAGAAGTTGAGCAAAGATCATGTTGTGGAGGTTTACAAGGGTATATGAGGCCGGAGACTCTCCATCTTTCTTTTTCTGGAGGAGAGATAGTCGTTCCAGTTCCGCAAGTGAGGTCTCAATCGTGAAGGGATTAAATGAGTGTCCAAAAACATTCCTTTTGTCATATTTCATGCCAATTTCTGATTTGGATAACTGTTTCCTGCGGAATATGAATGCAGCCAGATCCCTGATCTCCGGTGAATAGTAGAGCGCGTTTGTCTGCAGCATGAGCAGCGCACCCTGTTTATCGCCATTGAGATCGGCCGCATAGATCTGTTTTCCAGAATAGAGATTGATATGGTCCTGATTTAGGGCTGATGTCAGAACCAGATTCTTGTCATCCTCGGCAACAAACTGGAGAACCTTCAAATTATAGAGAACATCGGTTGTCGCACCGGACAGGGATTTTTTCCCTTTTTTTTCGATCTCTTCATTATCACAAAATTGTTTCAGATAATTAAAGAGTTTTTCTTTGGAAATCGGGCCATTTTTGCCTATATAATTAATGGCAAGAATAATTCGATTTGGATCAGATATTGCTCTTCGCATGAACCATCATCTCATGGAACAGATTACTATTGGGTAGATTCGATAAATAGGTTTGGAATAGACACTTTCGGGCTCCGCTCCAAATTATTAATCCGGAGTAATACTACATAATTATAGAAACATGCGCTACTTCATTCCAGAATGGGACGATCGGGTGGACCCCCACTATGACTTTCTCACCGATACGCATTCGCAGACTCATTCCGACGATCCGGTCAAAAACGACTCCTACATGTGGGACCTCTTAGGAGTTGAAAATGTTCCATTTAATGGTGTGCTGGTTTCAATAGCCACGATTGAGCAAAATAAGAAGAAATACGCGATGATAAAAGAACAGGGGATCCATCGTTTCTTCGGTCTCCCCGATTCTTTCCCGATAATGGCCGACTGCGGGGCGTTCTCCTATATTGATGAAGATGTGCCGCCCTATCGCACCTCCGACATCCTGGAAAAATATTCTGAGATGGGTTTTAACTATGGGGTGAGCGTCGATCACCTCGTTGTCAAAGCTTTTGAAGAGAAAAAAGAAGAAAGGATGGAAATTACTTATCAGAACGGCCTTTCTGCATTTGAAGAGTGGAACAAAAAATATCGTGATGATTTTCAGTTGATCGTTGCAGTCCAGGGTTTTTCCACGGATGATTATCTCAGAATGTACCATAAGTTTCTGGATCGAGGGATAACCCATATGGCTATGGGAGGTCTTGTACGATCTCAAACTTCGGAAATCATTGATTTGATAGATCGTCTTATCGCCGACCTAAAGAAAAACAGCAAAATACATGGTGCTTCCAGAAAACCCGAATACCTCCATTTTTTCGGTGTTGCACGACCAGACCTGTTTTTCAGGTTGAAAGAGCTTGAATCACTGGGAGTGGAGGTTGCATTTGACTCTGCCTCATATCTCAGACGGGCGTGGTTGGCCTCTCCGACCAGTCAGATGAACTATATCACCCAGGACCAGATTGGCTATACGGCCATCCGCATACCCCAGGATTTGTCCAAAAAACAGCGAGAGTCTTTAGACCCTGAGATCTATCATCGTCTGGAAGAAAAAGCCCTGAGCACTCTCCGAGCATACGATCACGATAAGGCCGACCTCGACGAGGCCCTGGATGTTTTGCGGGATCTAGGCGATTATATCGGTGAGAGGCCGGAGATTCTTGAACATTATCGGCGCACTCTCAAGGATCAACCGTGGAAGAAGTGTCCCTGTCCGATATGCCGGAAAAATGGAATGGATACGATTATATTCAGAGGAAATAATCGCAACCGAAGGAGAGGATTTCATAACACTATTTCGTTCTTCACTCTCCTCAGAAATGAGGGTCAGTGGGATAGAACGTATGCAGGAACCGAGATTGAAACACTGGAGGAATTCTCATATGGTCAATCTGTTCTGGTCATCACTGGATGTACGAAAAATAAATGTGAAATCGGGGAAAATCGAAAGGTTGCTGCTAAAGACTTGTATACTGGGACACTTTTCACGAAAGTACGGGCCTTTTGCGAGGGGATGGGATATGATTACCGGATCATCTCTGCGAAATATGGCATATTGTCACCTGAAGATCAGATCACGACCTATGAAAAAGTATTGAAAAGTCGGGCCGATGCCGATCAGATCCGTCCCTCTGTGGAAGCCGGGCTCAAACCCATCCTGGATATGTACGATACGATACTTGTGATTGCAGGGGTGCAATATCGCGACGTCCTAAAGCATATCATAGATGAACGATTTGTCTTTTTAAAAGCGAAAGGAATTGGCGATCTGATCCATAAGGTGTCGGTTGCCATTCCGGATGTAAATAGGACAATCAATGAGTTTTCGCGTGATCAATAAACGGCATGATATAGTTGCAACTCAGAGGTTGCGCTTAATTTGAGGTTGGATTGCCGGTTGATGTAAACAACAAATACAGACGTTATAATAACCTTGGGATCTTCCCCGCCTCCCAACCGCTCAAAAAACATTTTTGTCGTTATACGTAATTGAGTCGATCAGAAGACGGTTTCAACCCCAGTATCTGTATGTGCCTCACTTTTATTTGAGGCTTGGTAATGTGATTGGAAGAGGTGGTGAACCCCGGTCTATAGAACCGGAGATCTATAGATCTGCTGTGATGAATCATTCGTTTTTCATAATAGATGTACACAAATGCTAAAATGCAAGACGGTCACTCAAAACATATCAAAATCTATAAATAATGCAAACGCCAAACCTCTCCTTGTCGTTATACGTAATTGGGTGACTCGATGGGCTAATTCAGTATATTTCATCAATCCGGTCGACGTTCCTGTATTCTGGTGGGGTCTTCTGTTGCCTCCTCTGTGTAGGGACAACTCTGCCGTTCATCATCAGATATCAGTGTCGTACTTCATGTTCCCAGGGATAGGTTTCCCCCTCGATCTGGGTTCCCTGTCGGTGCAATCTATCAGATTCGATGATCGAATCCACACAAACTGCTCATCCCGGTCCCTTCGCGTATATCAGCAAATGATTGTTGATGAACAGAAGTGACGCCAATGAAAAAAAATCTGATAAATCAAATGGATGAGGATTCGGATCCCGGAAACTGGGGTGAAGATGAATCCTACCAGAACCATCCGGTATTCTCTGGGTCACCTGATAAAATTCCATCACAGGAAGAGTTTGAGCGCCTTGAGTCGGCACTTCAAAAGACGACGTTGATGACGGGCATGACCATCCACGACATTCTCAATAAGATATCTGTGATCTATGGATATCAGGCACTTATTGGTCGTCAGATGCCGAATCATGGTGATTTTCGCCGGCACTATGAAATCATGATGGAGGCGGTAGACTGCATACGGCAGTATGCTGAGTTCAACAGGTTCTATCTGGGTCAGGGGATACCACCATCAACATGGCTCAGTCTCTCCCGCCTGGTTCAGGAGTCAGTGGTTGGCATATCCCATGAAAATGTTGATCTTGTGATCAATATTGGAAATGTCGAGATCTACGCCGATGAATTGATGAAAAAGGTATTTGTCAATCTAATCGAGAATGCCCTTTCCCATGGCGAAAAAGTTTCAAAGATTCAGATTGGGTTTTCTGAAAATGACGAAGGAGCCATCATTCTCATCGAAGACGACGGATGTGGGATCCCGGCAGAAAACAAGTGCCGAATTTTCGAGTACGGCTTTGGGAACCATACTGGCATGGGCCTTTTCTTCAGCCGGCGGGTGCTTAATCTCTTCGGTTTTTCGATCCGCGAGACCGGCCAGGAAGGATGTGGCGCACGGTTTGAGATCAGAGTTCCTCTGGATCGGTATCGTTGCTAGATTGATTCCTGATCTTCTTTTACTATTAGATATTACGTAATTTTCAGTAAAAGCCATTCATACCATCCACAGTTTACAGAGCAGACAAAAACGTTACTTATTTTATCATATGAGAGAAAAATGGCATCAATAGTGGATAAGGTGACGATTTGATTCAATTTCAGGATTTCATGGCCGCAGTACAATCTTCGCTGGACAGGACCATTACACCCGACGGCAACCAGGGCCAGTATGAAGCCATTGAAAGTGCTCTGGATCGCTCGCTCTTTATCGTGGCCGGCCCGGGGAGCGGAAAGACGATGGTCATGGCTCTGCGGGTATTGAAACTGATTTATGTGGACAAAATTGACTCTTCAACGATCCTTGCCACCACCTTTACCAAGAAGGCGGCCGCAGAGTTGCGGTCCCGCATTCTTGGATGGGGAGATCGTTTACGTGAGGCGTTTATTGAAAACCCGGCCTACACCGACCAACTGGAGGCCCTGCAGTCGATTGATTTCAATCAGATCGTCACTGGAACCATCGACAGCATCTCTGAGAACATCCTGCAGGAGTACCGGGAGCCAGGAAGTCCGGCTCCGGTGATCATTGAGGATTTCATCGCGAATGCCATGATGGTGCGATATGGCCTCCTCAGAGGTCATCGTTACCAGAACGAGGACCTGAAACAATACCTGAAAAATCTCAGTGGTAATACTCGTGGGCTGAACACTGGGGGGATGGCAGGAATCCTGCTCGAAATCCGGGATCGGATCTGTCACGACCAGGTCGACATCGATGCCTTCTGTGAGTCAGGGGAAGATCCTGGGATCGAAGTAGCCTGCGAGGCGATCCGGGCCTATATGCGGGAACTGGAAGAGCGACTGCTCTATGACTACAGCCAACTGGAGCAGGAATTCTATCAGAAACTGCTGGATGGAGGGCTCACCGAATTTACTGATAAAATTCGCTTCGTTCTTGTGGATGAGTACCAGGATACAAACCTGCTCCAGGAACACATCTACTTTGAACTGGCCTGCCACGCCCTGCAGAATGGGGGGAGCGTCACTGTGGTCGGTGACGACGACCAGTCGATCTACCGCTTCCGCGGGGCAACTGTGGACCTCTTCACTCACTTCCCTGCACGGATCCAGGAAGCGCTCGGGGTTCAACCTGCCACGATCACCCTCTCGAAAAACTACCGCTCCACCCACACTATCGTCGACTGCGTTGAGCACTATGTAGCATGCGATGAGAACTTCCAGCAGGCACGGGTGGCAGAAAAACCCGCCATCCAGCACGCGAGAATCGGAACACAGGAAAACATTCCAATCCTGGGCATGTTCCGAGAAGATATTGATACTCTGGCAGAGGACCTCTCTGCCTTTCTCCGGGATGTGGTCGACAATGGAGGGGTCGAGATCACTCAGAACGTTACGACCTATACCCTCCGTATTGATGCTGATCACGGATCCTCGGCTGATATTTGTGTCCTCTGCAGTTCACCCCAGGAAGTGAAGGCCAACGGAGATCCACGTCTGCCATATTTGCTTCGCCACTATCTACACACATCCCCCAATCCAATTGATGTCTTCAACCCGCGTGGACAACAACTCAAGGATATCCCCGAAGTACAGGCGCTCTGCGGGCTCATGCTGGAATGTATCGATCCTGGGTGCCTTGTCCAGAACGGGATACGAAACCTTCCGAACGATGCACAGGACACCTTTAGCACCTGGAGGGAAGCGGCTCACACCTATATTCAGCAGCATACCGAAAAGCATGGAGAGATAACCCTCGAAGAGTTTGTGCAGGGCTGGCAGACCAGAACCCCGCGGAAAGCCTTTGAACAGAAACGTGAAGTTCCCCTCCTCGACCTGGTATACCGGCTGGTGACGTGGATTCCTGCCATGCAGGATGATGTGGAAGGACTCGTCTATCTCGAAGTGATCACCAGAACGGTCACTCAATCTGCCGTTTTCACCAGTTTCGGCAGTGAGATCATCTTTGATGCCAACGCACCAGACCTCGAAGGAAAATCGATCAAAGATGCGATACGCGGGATCTTCATCCCCCTTGCAACTGGGGCCATCGATATCAACGAGGATCTCCTGGAAACCATCCCCAACAATCGCATTCCGATCATGTCCATCCATCAGGCGAAGGGGCTCGAGTACCCCCTGGTCATTGTGGACGTAGGGTCCGATTTCAAGACCGATCACCATACGCAGGCCTTCAAGCGCTATCCGAAAGAGGGGGGGAAGACATGCAGAATGGAGGATGAACTCCGTGCCTTCTCTCCCCTCCTGGTTCCTCAACGACCAGGAGTTGATCGAGCCTTCGACGACCTCATACGACAATATTTCGTGGCCTTCAGTCGTCCCCAGGATGTATTGCTCCTCGTCGGTCTGAACAGCGTGAAGGATGGCTACCTCACCAGGGGGAGGAGACCGAACCGTAAATTCATCCCTAACGTGGCGACAGGATGGGATCGCAACGATACTTGGCACTGGGGGCAGGGGCTGCCTAATATTGTTCATCTCTAGAAAAGAGGGAAAAATGGCACTTTCAGTGAAATCAAAACCCTATATAATTCCTGAGTACAGCCTCACTGGCGATTTGTTGAGTTATCAGGCGTGTGGATTGCAGTATCGCTACCAGAATCGGGGAGCCCTCCCGCCCTCGACACCGGTACAGCTCTGGTTTGGAGAGTTTATCCACGGTGTCATGGAGGAGGCGTACAAAACCTGGCGTGAAGATCCTATGGCGTTCCGCTTCCCTCGCGGGTGGAAAGAGGAGATCCGGGTGATAGAGATGAACGTCAACCGTCGCCTCAGGGCAAAAGGCCTCCTTCCTCCTCCCCGCCTCTTCTGCCCGTATGATGAGACGATGAGAACGCAGGGCCTCTGCCCTGACGCCAACCATCCCCACCCACTCCTGGCCAGTCAACGAGCCGAAGCTGCGATCAATACGTGGGGCCCTCACCTTTTTCCGCTCATCGACAATGCTGAGGTGAAACTTAAGGGGTGCAGGGACATGGTTGGCTACCAGTCAGGGGTCCATCGGGCACAAACCTACAGTGTTACAGGTGTCGTCGACGTCATCAGCTCGATCTCTCTGGAGAGGGCGGAGATGGGAAATCTGATCCTCCACTACATCAACACACATCCCGATATCCGGGCAATCATTGATGACCTCTCCTCGCTGAACTACGAGATCATCATCGACTACAAAGGGATGCGCCGCCCTCCCATGTACCTCAGTCCAGGTGTCCCAAACCCTACCTGGAAGGCCCATGAATGGCAGGTGCTCACCTATGCTTGGTTGCGCTCCCACCAGAAAGATGCCCATCGACCGGTTGCAGGAATCATTTTCTATCTAAACGAATTGATCCCTTCAGCAGACGACATCGGTGATCTCAAAAAGGAGGTAAAGGACAGATTGACCGATATATCGCCGACAAGTCGAGTGGATAAACAGGCGCTGGAGCAGTGGAGGAAGGGATCGAAAAAGAGTGTTCTCTCTGCGAACTTGCGCGAACAGCGATCCATACGCCTGATTCCCATCACCGAAGAGAGTCAACAGCAGAGTCTTCAGGCGTTTGACGGCGTCGTTCTAGAGATCGAAGACTCTATCGCTCGGGAGATGAGGTGTGGATCGATCCGGGAGTGCTGGAGGCAAAATCCTCAGGAGAAAACCTGTACGGCATGCGACTTCAAGCTCTATTGTCCGGCCGTTCAGGGGAAGTATCGGGTGAGCCTACCATAACATGGGCCGCGTTTTTCAGGTCACTGCCCCGGTCGAACCGATCGGGGCAGAACAGGTGGTTACTCTTCGCTCTGGCCCTGATCAGATGGGCCTACCCTCTACATCAAAACACTGAAAATCCCTACTGACAGCAGCAATGTACTCCCCGGCCTGTTTAATGCCGATGAAAAATCTCTTCCCCTTCCAGTTATTGGCCCCGCAGTCTGCACAGTGCCCGTCCAGCCTCTTTCCTCACCCCCGGATCAGGGTCACGCTGCAGTTTCATCAGGTCAAATCTGGCCCTCGGATCCCCGATCAAACCGAGGGCTCGTGCCGCCCGCTCACGGATATCCTGGTCTTGGTCCTTTAAGAGGCTGATCAGGGGATCGATCGCTGCCGGTCCTTGCTGAACAAGAGAGGTAACCGCTCTGTCACGCTCTGCCCGCTTCTGGTTTTGCTTCAGTGATAAAATTAAAAAGTCTAAATTGCTTTGATTCGCACAATTCAAGATCGGATCGGGGCAAGGGAGGACGTCTGGTTTGTGACTGCCAGATGGATAAGACTTGGTTTTCTCGACAGCCGCCCCTCCATACCGCCCGATCAACTCCCTGATCCTTTTTGGCTCCCTCCCGGCAATGACCAGCAGCCAGCGCTGGCTCGGTATCTCCAGCATCTGTTCGTCCCTGTACGCCGACCTGAGCACCCGGGCCCATCTCTCATCGGTGAGGGGGCCGGTCATCCCCTCCAGGAGCCCGACCAGCCGCGCCCGCGCCTCCGGCAGGATAGAATCGACGATATTTCTGACCTTGATCACGCCGAAGTCGTCGGTCGTCAGGCCGTCATGGCTGGCATAATACGTCCTGACCGCCTCCTCGGACTCCCGCTCAAACGCGGAGAACACACCTGACTCATCAGAGACCTCCTCCGTGATCGGGATACCCATCTTCAGGGCCACATCGGTGATCCATGCGAGGTCGTTCTGGTAGGATAACGAGTCCTCGGAGATGATATACTGGCGGGGAACGGCCACAAAGTGGTGGAAGACCGGCTTTTTGCCCGGCCTGTTCCGCAAGATCCTGCCCAGGCGCTGGATGAGCTGAAGTTTTGTCTTGGACGAGGCTACGTTGATCCCGACCTCTGCATCCGGTATATCGACACCCTCGTCGAGCATCTTCGGAGCGATCAGGACACCGATTTGGGCTGCCCTGAACGCCTGGAGCGACTGCTTCACCTCCTGGTCCTTGAGGTCCGAATGAACGATGAACGCCGGCACCGTCCCAGAGATACGCTCATAGATTCGCTCGCAGGTTGCAATATCCATCGCAAACAGCACGCACTTCTTCGTCCCGGCCAACTCCCGCACCAGGGCGACTGCACTCTCGAGTTTCGGCGACGACCGGTGGATCACCAGACGCCGTTTATTTATGAGACCGCGCATCTGGAGCCACTCCACCGGAATATCGACACTGCGGTACCGGAGGTCTGTCATCAGGCTGAAAAAGTCCCCCAGGTTCTCAAACCGTTCAAACCGGTTCCTCGACAATACCCTGATCCGCTCTTTCTGGGTGGCGTTGATGTAATTCAGGAGTTTTCTGATGCTCTCGGTGATCGACGCGAACTCGACCTCCTCTGCAATATCCAGGAACGTCTTGTGGATCGTCAGGTTAAACTCAGGGACGATCCCGTCCCGTCGTGCATTGGCCAGCGTATAGGTGAATATTGTATTCCCGAGATAGCGGTCCAGCACATTCGAACGTTCCCGCCCCTCCACCGTCGCCGACAGCCCCATCCTCCACTGGCAGGGAACGGTGAGGGCGTTTCGAAACTTCAGGCCAGCCCCGTGGTGGACCTCGTCGACGATGAGGAGTTCTGTGCCGTACTCCCCTGGATCTTTCATCACCATCTGGAAGGTGTTGAACGAGATCTCGAACTTCCCTTTATACGAGACCGGCACCGTATAATCCTCGTCCGGGTCGCCCAGGAACCCCAGTTTTTCGATCGCCTCCCGCCGCCACTGGTTCAGGATTGCCCGCGAATGGCAGAGCACCAGCACCTTCAGCGAGTGATGTATTTTAAAAAGATGATAGGCCGTTGCAAGGCCGACAAGGGTCTTACCGGTCGCTGTGGCCATTTCCAGCACCCCTTTCCCGCCGACACCGAGCCAGGAGTCCCGGGCCTGGACCTGGTGTTTCCACAGGGAAAGAAGAACTTCAGGTGTTTCGGCGATCTCGCGGATGGCTTCGTCGGAAGATGGCCAGGCTTTGTTGAACAACTCCCATTTGCCGGATTTTTTCAGACCGAGATAAAACTCCATGGCAAAGAGCGAACTTCCCACACAAAAGAGATGGACACTCTCTTCGATCTCTGATGGCGACAATGCGATTTTAACGGCGATTTTTTTGAGGATCTGGATCTTTTGGATCTCAGGGTAGGTATGGAGGGCGGTTACCAGGTGTTTCCGGAATTCTGAAAATTCAGCCCAGGAATAGTGCGAATCAGATCCTTCTATGAACCGCTCTGAAAGGACGGCCGCAGATTTCTGTGCGACATACTCCTCCAGGTTCTGGTAGGCAGGCCCATAGACGTCGAGCTGGGAAACAAACAGGGTGTGATGAAAATTGCGGTTGTGGTATTCGTTATCGTAATGGTTGAGGAGTTCCTCATCGGCCAGGCTCAGGGCGACCGGGATAGGCTGCGGGTCGAGTTTTTGCTGCCTGAAATACTCAAAGGTAAAACACTCCGGGTGCTCAAGATATTCCAGTTCAAATGCCGAGAGATGTTTCATGTGCGCTCTCCATGAAATCAGGGGTCAGGACATGCTTTGTTATCTCTTCACGATTAATGCTGTTTTCGGTATTGTTCTCGTGCATCTGGGTCTGAAAGATAATAGGTGGTGTTATGCCGGGCATATGAACTGAAATAGGGAAAAATAGAGAAGAATCTCACTTCTTCCGATACACATTCACCCCGATCTTCACCTCCTCCCTCCCCGGCACCGAAACATTCCCATCCGTCGAAGCGATCGTGATCGACTTCCCTGACTTCGACGCCCCGAACTCCTGCGAGAGATCGACCGTGATCACCAGCCTATCCCCCTCCACCTTCATATCAACATTTTTCATCGTCGCACACTCCTGCAGGACCGTTCACCGGCACCCCCGATGAACCTGCCGGGACCTGGAGCACCTCCTCCACCCCCTCCCGCACCAGGATCACCCGCGTCAGCCCCCGTCTCCTGACCACGGCCAGGTCCACCAGCCTGAGGAGTTCGAGCCTCCGCAGCCGCTCGTGAAACGCCGTGTAACTCATCTGCATGCGGTCGCCGAGGCGCTCGTACACCCGCCCGGAGATCACCGGCTCCTCCTCGTCCTCCAGCCCGGCCGCCACGATCGAGTCGAGCACCGCCCGCTCCCCGGCGTCCAGGGACCGCACCGCCCGCTCCACCTGCAGGTTCAGGGAGGCCGCATACGCGGCGAGCACGTCCGCCGCCTCCACCTCCCGCCGGGCGTCCATCTCGGCCGCGAGGGCCGCCCGCCTGATCATCTCCGGCCCCACCCTGAGGTCCCCGCAGGCGTGCGTCCGCTCCACCAGGAGGTCGAGCACGGCCGGGGGCACGACGCCGGGGTACAGCCCGGCCCGGATCCGGTCGGCGAGGATCCCCCTGATCTCCTCGGGCGTGTACAGGGGGAAATAGACCTCGGAGGCCTGGAGCACCGAGCGCGTCGCCGGGTCCAGGCAGCGGACCAGGTCGACGTCCACGTCCGAGACGACCAGCATCACCCCGGCCCGCGTCCCGGGATAGCCCTCGTGCATCCTGAGGATCCCGGCGAGCAGGTCGTTCAACACGTTGTCCGGGAGGAGATACCCGGCATCGTCCAGGCAGACGACGAGCACCGCACCCCGGGCGGTCAGTTCGCCGGCGATCCGGCCCATGAGCCGCCTGAGCGGGACGCCCGACCCCGGCGGCACCTGGCCGAAGAGGGCGAGATAGACCTGGCCGAAGACTGCATAGGCCGTGCGGTGGACCTGGCAGGAGACGAGCACCGGCACGACCGCCTGCGTCGCCTCCTCCACCTCGGCGAAGATCCGGCGGACGGCCGTGGTCTTCCCGGTCCCGGGCGGCCCCCGCAGCACCGTGTTCAGGGGCGCGGACCCGCGGAGCGTCGGCCGCAGGGCGAAGGCGAGGTCTCTGATCTGGGCGTCGCGGTAGTTGAAGGTCTCAGGGAGGTGGGTGGTATCGAAGGTCCTGGAGTCCCGGAAGAGCGTCTGGTCCGCCATGAGGGGAGTACGGGTCATGGTGAAGGGGTGGTCGGGAGGAGTATATAGGGGCGGGCCGTGCGTGCGGGGTGAAAGTGAATGTGAACCCTCGCATGGGGAAGACCGCTCAGGTGGAACCGTTCCGGCACCTTTATGGGTGAGGGTATTATATTTACTCCAGCGCACGGGAGGCCCCCTCTGCCTTTTCGGAGAGTTCGCACGTTGAGAATTGTTCCGGCGCCGCGCTCCCTCCCGCCGATCTGATAGAAAAGGGACGATCATGAGATCCGGACGAATGACGGCAGGTGTCCTCCTGCTCATCGGGCTCTGCCTCCTGGCGGCGCCCGGGGGGGCGGGAGCAAACGAAAGCGGCGATACGATGTTCGACGACGAGCAGGCATTCGATATCCCGGCAGCCGCCGGCGTCGCCGGCTCTGCGACGAACGATGTCGGCATCACCTCCACCAAAGAGACTCTCATCAGGAGCAACCCCTTCGTCGTGACCGTCACCGGCGGCCCGAATACCGAATACTACCTCTACGTGAGGGACGCCGCCGTTGCGGCGAAAAAATACCCGTACATCAAGACCGGCCAGCCCTCCGTGACGATCGCCGACGCCGCCTTTGCGGGCGCCCCCGATCCCGCCGCCGACACCCTCGCCAACAGCGAGCGGGCAAAAGCCGGCGGCGCATACGTCCCCGGCACCGCGGCCGTCCTCACCACCGACGCCGAAGGAGCCCGTTACGTGGAGTTCGGCACCACCGCCAACACCACCCCCTCGACCTACTTCATCACGGTCGTTGACCCGGCCGACGCCTCGAACTTCGGCGACCTCAGGGTCACGGTGAGGGTGGGGGATGTCACCATCACCGCCGAGGGCGCGGGCACCTACTACATGGGCGATAGGATCAAACTCTCCGGCACCAACACCGACAGCAACGACGTCTACCTCTTCATGACCGGTCCGAACCTCGGCGATGGGGCGGGCGTGGAACTGGACGACCTTTCGGCCTGGGCCTCGGCCGGCAACTACGTCCGGCGCCCGGTCGAGTCCGACGACACCTGGGAGTACGGGTGGGACACCGCCTTCCTCTCAAGGGGCTACTGTGTCCTGGACGCCGGCACCTACACCGTCTACGCATGCAGCAACCGTGTCGACGACCAGGGCAACAACGTCGACAAATACCACCTCTCGGGCGTGCGGTACCAGACCTTCTCGCTCGTGTTCAAGCCGCCCACCATCTCCCTGGACGGGATCGAAGCGGTCGTCGCCAAGGGCGATCGGCTGACGATCAGCGGCACCGCCACCGGAAACCCCGATCAGGTAAGGATCTGGATCATCGGCACGAGGTACCGCCTGCTCGGTGTAACCGCCTTTGCCGAAGAGGACGGCACCTTCTCCTACACCCTCGGGCGCCTGGACACACGACACCTCAGCTCGGGCCAGTACTATGTTGTCGTCCAGCACCCGATGTGCGAGCATGTATTCAACGTCTTTGCCTTCGCACCGGGCTCCACCAGCGACTTCAGGATCGCTAACACCTGGTCGTCGGAGACCGTCGACCTCGGCTCCATGGCTGCCTCCGACGCCGTGACTGCCCTCGTTGACATGATCGAGTCGCCGCACTGTGACGACATCTGCCGCAAATTTACCTTCAGTGTCGAGGAAGCCTGGATCGCGTTCGACCCCGTCGCCAACCATACCGTCGGCGAGACCTTCACGGTCGCCGGGAGCACCAACCTCGCCGCCGGCGACATTCTCGTCTACGATGTGTTCTGCGCCTCCTTCAACCCGACCGTTCCGGGCGATGAGCCCGGATACGGGGCGAGCGGCACTACCACGGTCAGGACCGGCACCGGCACGAACGAGTGGTCCTTTGAGGTCAATACGACCATATTTTCCGCCGAACCGTACCGAATAACCGTCGAATCGGTGGAAGCCGACGTGAGCAAAGCCGCCACGCTTTACCTGGACGGCGAGTCGTATACGCCGCCTGATCCGCCGGTGGGTCCGACGGGCGGGAACTACGGGATCGAGTATATCTTCATCGACCCGGAGACGGACAGGATCGTTGCCGGGGAGAGCGTATGTCTGCGCGGTGGGTTCTCCCTCAAAGATGACGGCGATTCCACCTTCCCTGCCGGCGACCGTCTCGAATGGCGTACCGATCTCGAAAACCCCTGCTGGCGGTATACCATTGAGGTAGGAGATGTCTCCGCCGGGTCCCGGACGGTGTACGCTCGAAATCTCACCATCGACGGCTTCGACCTCTCGTACAACGCTGATCTCGATGTCCGGATACGGCTCTCTCTCTCCGGCAACGCCTCTTTGACCTCGGCCGCCCTGAACCAGACGCTGCTTGCGGTCAGGCAGGTGGACGGAGACGGGGCGTGCGTGAACGGGAGCGAGTATCTCCTCCGCTTTACCCCTTCAGGAGCGCCGTCAACCACCATCGCCCTCTCCCCCGGCTGGAACTTCGTCTCCACCCCGAAGACCCTCGCCGCCGGGAAGGACACGGCAGCGATCTTCGCCGGGGTGGACACGGCGGGCCACTCGGTCCTCCGCTACGACACGCCGACGGGAACCTGGGTCGCCCTGAAACCCACCGACCGGATCCGCCCCCTGGAGGGCTACTGGATCTACGCGGCGGCGGCCACCGAGATCACCCTCTTCTCCTCCACCGCCTCCCCGCAGGCCCCGCCGGAGCGTGCCCTTGCGGCCGGGTGGAACGCCGTCGGCTTTTCCGACACCGAACCGGCCGCCGCCCGCGACGCCCTCGTCTCCCTCGGCGGCACATGGTCGGTGGTGATGGGCTTCGACGCCGCCGCCCAGACCTACGAGACCTCGATCATCAGGGGTGGGAGCGGGGAGCACAGCGATGCGGGCTGGCTGCTCCCGGCGAAGGGATACTGGCTGTACATGACGGAAGACGGAACGCTCGCCGCCATCGGGGCGTGAAGGAGATGCGTATGAAAACATATGCATGTGTCTGCCTCTTCCTCCTCGCCCTCGCTCTCCCGGCCGGAGCCGTGCCCGTCCTCCCGCAGGAGGTCTACGGGACGGTGACCTGCAACGGCACCCCGGCCCCGGCCGGAACGGTCGTCGCCGCCCTGATCGACGGGGTGGTCTGCGGGCGGTTTTCCCTCGACGAGGCGGGCGTGATGGGCGGTGCCGGCACCTTCGACGAGCGGCTGATCGTAGGCGGCGAAAGTGCAGGAAAAACCGTTTCCTTCATCGTGAACGGGGAGGCGGCCACCGAGACCCTGGCGTTTTCGCCCGGCACCGTCGCCCGCCTGGACCTCACCGCTCCCGAGGACGCTCTCATCCCGCAGGGCCCCCATGCGGCCTTCTCCGCCTCGCCCACCCTGGGCGTCGCCCCCCTCACCGTCAGGTTCGCCGACCTCTCGGCGAACGCCTCGGCCTGGGCGTGGACCTTCGGCGACGGGACGACCTCGACGGTGCAGTACCCGATCCACACCTACACCGCGGGCGGCACCTACACCGTCGTCCTCTCGGTCAACGGCGGGGCGGGGGTAGCCAACGCCACGATCGGCGTTTTGCCCGTCCTCTTCGGCGACGCCAACGACAACGGCGCCGTCGACCAGGCCGACACCCTCCGGGTGCTCAAGCAGGTCGTGGGTCTGGCGGCGATGCCGGCGAGCGGGACGGATCTCTTCAGGCAGACCGACGTGCACGAGAACGGTGCGATCGAGATCGGGGACGCCCTCTTCATCGCCCAGTACAATGTGGGGCTGCGGGGGGCGTGGTTCGGGATGGGGGGATGAGATCCCATCCGCACACTATACATGAACGCATGCACCACCCGAAACCAGATATGCCCTCCCTCGCCCTGACCCCGTCCGCATCTTCATCAGCAGCGTGCAGAAGGAGTTCGCCGGGGAACGGGCGGCCCTCCGCGACTACCTGCGGGGCGACGCACTGATGCGGCGGTTCTTCGAGGTCTTCCTCTTCGAGGACGTCCCGGCCGCCGACCGCCGCACCGACGACCTGTACCTCGACGAAAAAATCCCCGATCGTCAGATATCGGACACCCTAAAAACGGAAGATGTCCGATAAATGTCCGATAAATGTCCGTTATCTTGCCGGGTATACTTCGACACATCAGGCTTTCCCGGGCAAGGCCGGGCTGCGCTCGCGAAAGGCTCCGGAGGGGATACGCCATGAGCATCGTCGGCGACCAAGGAACTCACCGTCGGCGCCAGCACCGCACTGAGAGACCTGCACGACATGGTCGCAAAGCATGTTCTTGAACGGCGGGGCGCATCTCGGCGGGACATGCACTATGTCCTGTTCAGGGAGACGAGGGGGTCACCGTGATGTGGTGTGATAAGGAGTGATGTGGTGTGATAAGGAGTGATGTGGTGTGATGATCTCCCGACAGATCGCAAAGGCTCTTTCCGGCACGGGGTAACCCCTCACCCCCACCCGATCATCTGCAGCACGATCGCCACCGCCCCGCCGGAACCGATCGGGGGGCGCCCATCCGAACACTATAAATGAACGCACGCGCCACCCGAAACCAGATATGCACCCTCTCGCCCTGGTCCGCCAGAACCTCCGCACCATCCGGGAACGCTACGGTGTGGCACGCATCGGCGTATTCGGGTCGGTCGTGCGGGGCGAGGCCACCCCGGAAAGCGACATCGACATCCTGGTGGAGTTTCGGGAGGGGGAGGAGACCTTCGACCATTTCATGGACCTCAAGTTCTACCTCGAAGACCTCCTGGGCCGGCCGGCCGATCTCGTCATTGCCGATACCTTAAAGGCCAGGATCAGGAGCACCGTTCTGGCAGAGGTGGTCTATGCCTAGAGACCTCCTGCTCTCCCTGGAGGACATCAGGGATGCCCTCTGTGGGGGAACGGTCGTTTGAGGATGTTGTGGACGATCCGATGTGCCTCGACGCCGTCGTGCTGCGGTTCATCACCATCGGGGAGGCGGTGAAACATCTCCCGGCCGACCTCACCGCCGGCCATCCCGAGATCGAGTGGCGAAAGATTGCCGGGCTCCGGGACATCAGTGTTCATTCGTATTATTCGGTGAAACCGACGATTCTCTGGGATATCATCCAGACCAAACTCGATCCCCTTGACGAGGCCGTCGAGGGTATGATCCGGGATGAAGGGGAATAACCCTCTTCACCCCCACTCGTTCATCTGCAAAACAATCGCCACCGCCTGCCCGGCCCCGTCATGCGGCACAACCCATCCGAACACTATAAATGAACGCATGCACCACCCGAAAAGAGCGATGAAAACCCCCACGGCTGACCTCTCCTCCCTCCTCACCCGCTATGAAGGGCGGCAGATCGACTTCAAGGAAGAGGTGAGCAGCACCTTCTACAAACTCCTTTCCGCCTTCGCCAACACCGCCGGCGGCACCGCCGTCCTCGGCGCGAGGGACCGCGACCACGCCGTCACCGGCATCGACCTGCGCAACAACGCCCAGAAAAAACTCGCAGACAGCATCACAAGCCGGCTCGGCATCCACCCGGTCATCGAGACCCACGAGATCGACGGCAAAAATATCCTCATCGTCACCGTCGAGCAGAGCCGCACGCCGGTCGCCTATGACGGCCGCTACTACACCCGCGTCGGCGACACCACCCGCGAGATGCTCCCGGACGAACTGCGGGGCTTCTTCCAGGAGAGCATCGAGTGGGACAGCGTCCCCGGGACGTTCGACCTCGATGAGATCGACGCGGCGAGCGTCCGGCGGTTCCTCGCCCTCGCCCGGAAAGCTGGCCGCCTCACGGCCACCGACCCGGAAGAACCGGTCGAGGCCGTCCTCCGCCGTCTCGGCCTCATCAGGGACGGCCGCATCACCAACGGCGCCATCGCCCTCTTCGGCACCGACCCGCAGCACCACTTCCCGAACACCGTCCTGCGGATCGGGAGGTTCAGGCGGGCCGACATCATCATCGGCGACCACGAGATCAGGGGCAACCTCTTCGCCCAGTTCGAGGAGGCCGAGCGGACCATCAAGAACTACATCGGCGTCCGCTACGATATCTCCGAGGAGGCGATGCGGGAGTCCTTCCAGCGAAAGGAGGTCTGGGACTACCCGCTCCCGGCGATCCGGGAGGCCCTCCTCAACGCCCTCATCCACCGTGACTACTTCAACAACACCGTCCAGACCCAGGTCAGGATCTTCGACGACCACATCCGCTTCCACAACCCGGGCCGCCTCCCCGAGGGCGTCACCATCGAGATGATCCTCAGGGAGCACTACTCCTACCTCCGTAACC
The DNA here is from genome assembly GCF_000275865.1 of Methanofollis liminatans DSM 4140. Classification (NCBI taxonomy): domain Archaea; kingdom Methanobacteriati; phylum Methanobacteriota; class Methanomicrobia; order Methanomicrobiales; family Methanomicrobiaceae; genus Methanofollis; species Methanofollis liminatans. Next base: position 220,445 of record NZ_CM001555.1, read on the forward strand.
CGCGGATCGCTGACATCTTCTACCGTGCCGGCCTGGTGGAGCGCTACGGGTCTGGGATCGAACGGATCATCAGGGCACTGATGGAGGAAAACCTGCCGGCGCCAGAGATCGTCAGCACGCCCCTCGGCTTCACGCTCACCATGCGTTCAAACCCCTTCACCGACGAATTCCTGCAGGCACTCGATCTGAACGATCGGCAGATCGCGGCCGTTTCCTACCTCAAGGAGCATGGCACCATCACCAACAGCCAGTACCAGGAACTCACCGCCGTCGCTGCCCGGACCGCACTGAAAGACCTGAACGACATGGTTGCAAAGCATGTTCTTGAACGTCGTGGCACTTCACGGCGGGATACTCACTATGTTCTGTTTAGGGAGATGGGGGGTCACCGTGATAATGCGTGATCAATGCGTGATAATGCGTGATCAGTGCGTGATAATGCCCTAGGCAAAGGAGTGACCCCTCACCCCCACCCGAGCATCTGCAGCACGATCGCCACCGCCCCGCCCACGACCCCCCCAGCCCCGGCGGCGATCTGCCTGTCCCGCCTGCTCTCCCCCACCGTCTCGCTCCGCCACCCCTCCAGGGCGCGGAGCCTCTCCTCCCGGCAGGTCCCCTCCTCCTCCATCCTTGAGAGGGTCCGGCAGATCCATTTTACGTCCCTGGCCGTCTCGGCGACCAGCTCCCGCGTCGTCTTCTCGGGCATGGCTCCTCGCCAGGGAGATCGCCGGGAACGGAGATGAGCGTTTCTTAACCCTGCCGTACGCCCCGCCCGTTCGGCCGTCCGATGTTAAGGCAGGCAGATATCCCCCAGGGTCATAGGAGAATGTGCCTGTTCATGTGCCCCGGAGCATGCGGGCAGGAGAAACACAAAATGGCAGACTTTGTCGAGACCAGCAACACCAAGACCGCCGTGCGGCAGATCCCGGCCCCGATCGCAGACATTGCGACCTTCGAGGCGATCGTCGCCGGCGTGATCGCCGACAACCCCTTCGGGTGTGTGGAGTACGTCCAGAGCGGTTCGACCCATCCTGGGGTCGAGCGCAACCGCGAGTCCTACACCCTCCGGGTGAACTACGAGGACGTCGAGGGCAACGTCGTCGGGACCGTCACCGTCAGGGCGCCGGACATGGCCGCCTTCAACGCGGCGGCGACCGCCGTCCTGAACGATGCGGCCCTCGAGACCGCCCTCGGGGGCGACGCCGTCAGGAACCCGGATGCCGACGCCTTCAGCTGCCAGCTGAAGTGCCATGACGCGAACGGGGAGACCTACTACGTCGCCCTGGCCCGCGAGAGCGTGCGGATCACCTCGTACGAGGACGACGCCGTCCTGGCCACTGTCGAGACCTGGGCGGACGGGGTCGCGGCCCTGAACTGAGGGGGGATCTTCCCCCTCTTCCGGGTGGATCATGCCGATTGATGCGACCGTGATCGTCGCCGGGGTGTCGGTCGTGGGGATGGCGGTTGCCGCGATCCCCACCGTCGCCGACGCCCTGGACCGCCGGGCCCGCCGGAATGCCGGCATCGATCCTTTCGGACCAGGCGCAGAAATTCGACTTTGCCCGGGATTCGATTGCCGGACGGGAGTCGTCTGCGTGGGATGAGCGGTGAGGGAGGGGGGATTCCGATCCCTCACCCGCGTAAAAGAAGGCCCTATTGGTCGCTGTTTTGGGAAATGTGGGTGCTGATCTGTTCATATTGGGCGTCTTTTGAGAAACACTCGTATGGGCGTGTAAATAGGGATTTGATGAGAAAACGTGCCGTTTCCTGTGGACGTATGCGGCCGGTCGGGAGGGATGACGGCCCGGAGAGGGGAACGCCTGGGCAGGGGAGGGAGAAGGCGGGAAATAAGGTGGAAATCGACGGAAAATGCAGCACCCCATAGAAGACCCGGGAGGCCACACCCTGCCATTTGATATATATAGTTATATAACAAAAGATCATCCATGCCAGCCTCCAGCTCAGCCTCGCACTCCCCCACCCTGGAGACCATCCGCATGATCGAGGAGTTCGCCCGGGAACACAGCGGCGAATACCGGCGCCGTGCCATGTGGTCCAGCCTTCCGAGAAAGACGATGTACCAGACGTTCAAGACGGCGATCGACTATCTCATCGAGTCGAACAAGATCGCGATCGACGCCGGAGGCAAGGTCTGCTGGATCTTCGACCCCGACCTCACGCGACGGTACCTGGGGCGTGAAGACCTGCGGATCCGATGAAGGCGAAGATCTTCTTCGCGGATGAAAAGGTCAGGGATACCTTCGCCGAACTGAAGGACTCACGCCGCACCCCCCACCTTCGCCGCCCTCGATGCGATCGTCCGGACCCCGATCTTCACCTCCCCGGAGTTTCAGCAGCACGCTCTGATCCCCAGAAAAACCGCCGACCGCATTCCTGGACCGTTGAACGAGGATGCGATCGTCGAGGTGCTCTGCGATCGTTACGTCTTCTGCTGATCGCCACGCAGGGAAGGGACGGTTGTGCGACACCCGGCCCGGCACTCCTGACACCCGCCTGACCGGCAAAAGAACCGCTGGCATTGGGAAAAACCCCATCAGCCAATTTGGGCAGGTTTATTCCTTCGGGAGAGGAGTTCATCTCATGAAAATCCTCTCCATTCTTATCGCACTTTCCCTCATCGTCCCGGCGATGGCGATCGCCCTCGCCCCGGCGAGTGCGGATGGTGCCGGCACCGATGCCGGGCTGAATCAGGTTGCCGTCTTCGGCAACGGCACGCGCTACGAGGCCGGATCGTATCACGTCGTCGTCCTCTCCGGCACCTACCGGGAGATGGGACGGCAGTTCGGCGCCCTGATGAAGGACGAACTCAAAGAAGAGTATGCGATGCTCCGCTCCCACTTCACGGCATCGGGATACACCGACGCAGAAGTGGGTGCATTCGCTCAAGAGGCAACAGCACTCCAGGCGAAACGCATGAAGGAGATACGGGCAGGCATCGCGGAGACCTCCGGTCTTTCCGCGGCTGAGGTCGATGTCCTCTACGAAGGGCCGATCGTCTACCTCACGACCTTCGGCGCGAAGGCGGGGTGCTCGTTCATGGCGGTATGGGGCAATTACACCCCGGACGGTTCGGTGGTCCTCTCCCGGAACTACGACCTTCCCAACGTCTTCTCGGCATTCTACCCCTACTACACCCTCACAGTCTACAACCCGACCGACGGGAGCAACGGCGTCGCGACCTTCGGACCGGCCGGGGCACGCCCCGAAACCCTGATGAACAGCGCCGGACTCTTCATCGCCGACGATAACGCTGCGGACTCCGGCAGCACCCTCGAGATCGCCGGCAGGCCCGACCTGATCGGGGAGTTCTTCAGGCTGATGCTCGACTACTCGGATATGGACGGACTCGACGCCGGGATCATGACCACCCGTGCGGACTGCGCATGGATCGTGAACGCGGCCGGGCCTGACCGCGCCTACTCCTATGAGGAGACGGTTTACGATATCAAGCGCCGCGAGGGCGAGGGCGTGATCGCGGCCGCGAACCACTTCGTCGACCCGTCGTGGCGGCTTGCGGCGCCCCCGGCCGAGCACTCGACCACGCGGTACGCCAATCTGCTCAGCCTCGCGGAGAAAAACCGGGGTTCGATCGACGGGGAGCGGATGGTCGAGATCCGCGACGTCCTGGTAGAGGACGGGGGCGCGACCTTCAGGCACACCATGCTCGGAGGCATGGCGTACTCCTCGGATCACCAGGTGGTCTTCGTCCCGGAGACCCGTATGCTCTGGATGAAGGTCGTGGACCGGGACTGGCAGAAGGTGGCGCTTGGGCCGCTCTTCTCGGTGTGATGGCGGCGGGCCATCCTGTGCCCCCCGCCTCTCGCAGGGCGACGCGGATGCACCACGCACTACAAAAACCAATCGATCCGCTCTCCCCTCTCTCCTCAAATCTCCTTTAAAAAAATTGATGAATCCCGAAGATCCACCTCTACCCGGAGACAATAGACGTGACCCCCGCACTCACCGCCCACACCCTCACCAAAACCTACGGCGAGACCACCGCCCTGGACGCCGTCACCCTCTCGGTCGAGCAGGGTGCGCTCTTCGGCCTCCTCGGCCCCAACGGATCGGGAAAGACCACGATGATCAAACTCCTCACCGGGCAGGTGCGCCCCTCGGGCGGCACGGCGACCGTCCTCGGCCGCGACGTCGCCGCCGATCCCGTCGGGGTCCGCTCCCTGGTCGGGATCATCCCCGAGCAGGAGACGCCCCCGAGTTTCCTCACCGCAGAGGAGTACCTCCGCCTGGTCGGGGCGATCAGGAAAATCCCGGACGTCGAGGAGGGGATGGCCTGGTGGTTTGACTACCTCGAATTCGGGGACAAACGCGACGTCCTCTGCAAGGACCTCTCGCGGGGCACCCGGCAGAAACTGATGTTCGCCCAGGCCTTCCTTCACCGCCCGGTCCTCGCCCTCATCGACGAACCCCTCATCAACTTCGACCCCATCATGCAGGAGCAGGTGAAGGACTACCTGGCCGGCTACGTGAAGGAGGGCAACACCATCTTCATCTCCACGCATATCCTGGAGATCGCCGAGGAGATCTGCTCGGACTTCGCCGTCCTCCACCGGGGCAGACTCCTCTCCACCGGGAAGGTGGCCGATATCACGGGGGCGGGCCGGCACCTCGGCGACTACTTCCTCTCCCTGGTCAGGACGGGCGGCCATGCTTGAACTCTTCGTCGGCATGATGAAGGAGGAGTGGCGGGTCCATGCCACGATGTTCGGGAGCCTCAGCTTCGCCCTCTACCCGGTGCTGATCTGCGCCATCGCCTTCATGGGCTCGTTCCTCCTCCCCCTGATCCGCCCGCTCCTCCCGTTCGGCGACCTCGCCCTCCTCACGCACGCCCTCTTCCTCCTCCTCGGCCTCATGATCGGGGCCTTCGGCCTCCTCATGAACGAGGTGATGGAGCGGCGCTTCGGCGAGGCGAGCACCCTTGCCTATGCCGCCCGCACCCTCCCCGTCCCGGAGCGGCTCCTCTTCGCAACCTTCGTCGTGAAGGACACCGTCTACTACTTCGCCCTCTGGGTGCTCCCCTTTGTCGCCGGGTTCGCCGTCGCCTCGCCCTTCGTCGGCATCCCCCTCTCGGTGCCGGCGCTTCTCCTCCTCACGCTCTCCCTCTCCTTCCTCACCGGCCTTGCGGCGGCCTTCTTCCTCTCGACCGTCTATACCCGATCGAAGCGGCTCTTTGCCGCCGTCTGCGCCGTCCTCCTCCTCGCCGCCGGAGCGGCGCACCTCGCCGGCCTCACCCTCTTCCTCCCGCTGGCCCTCTTCGCGTCCTTCTCGTGGGGGACGCTCCTTGCGGCCTGTGCCCTCGTCCTCGTCCCGGCCGCCCTCGCCGTCGCCCTGGTGCGGCCCGGATCGGCGGCGCGGGCGAAACGCCATGCCGACCTGCTCACCCCCCTCTCCGGGCGCCTCGCCCTCTTCCCGCACCCGGCCCTCGCCGCAAAGGACTGCATCGACCTCGTCCGGAGCGGCAGCGCCGTCGGCCAGACCCTCTTCTCCTTCCTCATCCCCCTCGGGGTCATCTGGTTCTTCCTCTCCCTGCTCGGCCGCTTCCTCCCGGCGTCAGGGATCCTCCTCCTCTTTGCGGTCCTCACCGGCGTGATCGCCTCGACGATCTACATCTGGCTCACGATGTTCGAGACCTTCGGGCCGTACGCCTGCCTCCCCCTGGGGGTCGCCGACGTGCTGAAGAGCAAGATCTGCAGTTTTGCGGTGCTGCAGGCGATCCCGGCCGCCTTCATCGCCGCCGTCACCCTCCTTGCCGGGGAGGCGGCCTACCTCCTGCCGGCACTCGTGCTCTGCCTCGCGGTCTCCTTCTACGGCCTCGCGGTGACGGTCTACCTCACCGGCCTCTCCCCGTCCGTCCTCCTCTACGATCCCCGGGTGCTCGTGCTCTACCTCTCTGCCATCGGCGCCCCGCTCGTCGCCCTCATCGCCCTCGCCTTTGCAAACCCCTGGTATGCGATGGCCTCCCTCGTGCTGCCCGCGGCCGGGTGGCGGATCGTGCAGCGGGGGTTTGTGAAATGGGAGGGGCGGGAGGTGACGGGGTTTTGAGGAGGAGATCGGCCCTATACGGTGGGCGGGCAGATCCCGGCAACCGGCCCGTCACCGCGCCGGGAACAGCGTTTGCAGCAGCAGCATTTTCCCTTCCGGGGTCGCAATCACCATGATGGGCGGCAGAAGGGCCTGGCACCGGATGACCGTCAGGGCGAAGATCCTGGCGGTTTTTCTCTCGATATCGATGGCGGCGCTCGGTATCGTCGGCTTTGCGGCGTTTTCGACGATGGGCGAGATGGGGTCGTACGCCCTCGAGAGCAGCGGTCAGCTGGGGAGCCGCGCCGTCTCGGACAGCACCGCCGCACTGGAGGCAAACGCCGAATCGTCGCTGGTGCGCCTTGCGACCGACCAGGCCGAGATCAGCGACGTGGTCTTCGAGCAGGTGGGCTCGGAGATGGAGGCCCTTGCAGGCTATGCCGATGCCGTGCGCCGGCGCCCGGTCTCCCCTGCGGCGCCCCGGCTCTACTCGCAGAGCGAACGCCCCGCGGACCCTGAATCGGCGTCGGTCTCTATTCTTGCGCCCGGCGTTGCGCAATCGTCGGTGAGCGGCGAACTCGCCGCCCTCTCGGTGATGGACGACCTCATCCGCCCCCTGCGGTCCTCCGACCCCCGCCTCACCCAGGCCTATATCGGCACGGGCTCGGGCATCCTGTGGGTCAACCCCTGGGTCGAGGGCGTCCCGTCGTCCTATGACCCGCGGACGCGGGAGTGGTTCGTCCGGGCGGCCGGGAGCGACCGCCTCATCTGGTCGGACCCTTATGTCGACGCCGGGGGAAAAGGGCTCATGGTCACCTGTTCGCGCCGGGTCGGGGCCGATGACGGCGGGTGGACCTGGGTCGTCGGGGCGGACGTGACCCTCGAGACGATCAACACCAGGATCATCGCCACGCAGGTCAGCGACCGCGGCTACGCCTTCCTCCTCGACAGCCGCGGGAACGTCGTCTCCCGCCCGGGGATCGGGGCCGGCGACCTGAGATGGGACGAGTCGTTCACCGCGGAGAACCTGCTCGACAGCGACAACGCGGCGCTCGGCGCCGTCGCCCGGGCGATGGTCGCGGGAAAGAGCGGGACGGCGCGGGTCGCCCTGGGCGGTGAAGAGAAGTACGTCGCCTACGCCCCGGTGCCAAGCGTGAACTGGAGCCTTGCCGTCGTGATGCCGGTCGACGAGATCGTCGCCCCGGCCGAGGAGACCCGGGCCCTGATCGTCGCCGCGACCGGAGAGAGCGGGGCCCACTTAAACCGGGAGATGGACGCCGCAAAAAGCCTGTTCTTTGCTCTCTTCGTCGCCCTCTTCATCGCGGTGACGCTCCTCTCGGTCCTCTTCGCCCGGGTCGTCACCCGCCCGGTCGAAGACCTCAGGCGCGGTTCCGAGGCGATCGGGGCCGGCGACCTCGACTACCGCGTCGAGATCGCCACCGGCGACGAGTTCGAGGACCTGGCGCACTCGTTCAACAGGATGGCGGCTGACCTCAAGGGTCATATCGACGAACTCCAGCGCACGACCGCGGAAAAAGAGCGGTTCGAGAAGGAGCTCGAGATCGCAAAAGGGATCCAGCAGAGTTTCCTCCCTGACCGTGCGCCCGAGATCCCCGGGATCGAACTCGCCGCGAAGAACGTGCCGGCGCTCGAAGTCGGCGGCGACTTCTACGATTTCATCCCGATTGCAAAAGACCGGTGGGGGCTGGTGATCGCCGATGTCTCGGGCAAGGGCGTCCCTGCGGCGCTGTTCATGGCCCTTTCCCGGACGCTGATCCGGGCGAGCGCCATGACCGATGCCGACCCGGCACGCTCGATCGAGCATGCAAACCGGCTGATCTGCGAGGACTCGAAGACCTCGATGTTCGTCACCCTCTTCTACGCCGTCCTGGATGCGCGGGAGATGACCCTGCACTATGTCAATGCCGGGCACAACCCGCCCCTGCTCTTCCAGGGTGCGGCCACCGACGTCCGTCTCCTCAGGGCCGAGGGGATCGCCCTCGGGGTGATCGACGACGCCGAACTCCAGTCGGTCAGGGTGGACCTTGCGCCCGGCGACGTCCTGGTGCTCTACACGGACGGGGTCACCGAGGCGATCAACGATAAAGATGAGGAGTTCGGGGAGGAGCGGCTGCTCAGGATCATCGCGGAGCACAGGGGCCGTCCGGCCGGGGAGATCCAGGAGCGGATCCTCGATGCGATCGCCGCCTTTGCCGGGGACTGCCCGCAGTTCGACGATATCACCCTGATGGTGCTGCGGGCGCTCTGAGCGGACGGCCCCCCCTCTCCCTCGCGGCTCAGCGTCTCCTCAGGATGAAGAACGCGTAGCCGTACTCGTCCCCGTGCTCCCGGTGCACCTCGATCTCCCGCTCGGAGAAGGCGACATGCGCTTCGGCGTCGGGATTGCCGGCCGCCGCCTTCTTCAGGTCGGGGAGCCGTTTCTGGAGCGGCGTATAGTAGTTGTCCCACCACGCCGATCCCGGGAGCCGGAAGGTGGCGACGACCTCATAGCCGGCGTTCCCGGCGATCGCAGCGGTTTCCCGCGCCCCTTTTATCGCCGGGTAGCAGTCGTTCCAGAACGCCACCGCCTCGGGCGAGGGCCGGTCGGTGAACCAGACCGCTTCGGTGAGGCATAGGTAGCCGCCCGGCCTGAGCAGCCGCTTCCACGACCGGAGCCCCTCCTCGAACCCCACGATGAAGATGGAGCTCTCCGCCCAGAGGACGTCGAAGGATGCATCCTCAAAGGGGAGGTCGTCCATGGACGCCCTCACCGTCGTGATCCGGTCGCCCACGCCGGCCGCCGCCGCTTTCCTGGCGAGATCGTCCAGGTACGGCTGGTGGATGTCGACGGCGGTGACATGGCAGTTCGGGCAGATCCGGGCGAGCTCGATCGTCTGCATCCCTGAGCCGCACCCGATGTCCAGGATCTCCGGGCGTTCAGGGAGGTCCTTCAGCATCGAAAACGCTTTTCTCGTGCACTCGTTGCTTCCCGGCCCCTGGCGGGGGAGCCCCTCGTGCATGGTAAAGAGGAATGATAGGTCCATTGCGGTTGATGCGTCGTCTGATCTCATAAAGGGTCTGGTTTTAGGGGGTGCTCGGGGAGGAGTGTGCGGGTTTGAAGCATAACAACCCTTATCAATCGTTATAAGTGTCGCCATCTGTAATGCACGTGAGCGCATCGGAAGGGCGGCTCCGCTTTCACCCCCGCACGATAAAACGTGGAACGCCGGTTTTATCACAATGGTTATACCTTCCGCCACGAGGATAGGAGCTCAAAGATGTCGTACCTCATCGAGATTGCCATCATCATTCTCCTCATCGTCCTCAACGGCATCCTCTCGTTGTCGGAGTTCGCCATCGTCTCCGCCAGGAGGGCGAAGCTCAGGCAGAGGGCGGACGAGGGGGACGCCGGGGCGGCGGTGGCGCTGGAACTCGCGGAAGAACCGACGCCGTTTCTTTCGACCATCCAGATCGGGATCACGCTGGTCGGCATCTTCGCCGGCGCATATGGCGGTGCGACGGTGGCCGAAGGGCTTGCCGCCTCCTTCGCCGCATTCCCGGCCCTCGCCCCCTATGCCGGGGCGCTCGGGATTACCCTGGTCGTCCTCGTCATTACGTACCTCACCCTGATCTTCGGAGAACTCGTCCCCAAACGCATCGCCCTCAATAACCCCGAAGATATCGCATCGGCCGTCTCGAAGCCGATGCGCATCCTCTCCCTGGCCTCGGCGCCTCTCGTGTTCATGCTCAGCCGGTCGACCGAAGCGGTACTGGGGATCATGCGCATTCGCGAGAGCACCGGGTCCCCGGTGACGGAAGAGGAGATCAAGATCATGCTCGAGGAGGGGACCGAGGCCGGGATCTTCGAGAAGGCCGAACTGAGCATGGTGCAGGGAGTGTTTGGCCTGGGCGACCGCCGCATCGAGTCCCTGATGACGCCCCGCTACGAGATCGTCGCCCTCGATCTCGACGACCCCGATGCGGAGAACCTGAAGAAGATGGTACGGAGCGGCCGCTCCAGCTTTCCTGCATATGAGGAGGACCTGGATGCCGTCGTCGGGATGGTATCGGTAAAAGATGTCCTCGCATCTCTGGTGGAAAGGGGATCGTCAGATGTCAGGGGGGCGATCACGGCACCGTTCTTCGTTCCCGAGTCCACCCCGGCCCTCAACGTGCTTGAGTCGTTCAAGGAAACAGGCATGCATATCGCGCTCGTCACCGACGAGTACGGCAATGTCACGGGTCTTGTCACCCTTCACGATATCCTCGAGGCCATCGTCGGCGACGTCCGCACCCCCGGAGAACCGGAAGAGACACCGGTCGTCGTCCGGGAAGACGGGTCGTGGCTGATTGACGGGAGCACCCCGATTGAAGAGGTCAAGGATGTTCTGGGGGTCAAACGCTTTCCCGGCGAGGCAGAGGGGCACTACCGTACCGTCGCGGGCCTGATCATGTATGCCCTGAACCGGATACCTGCGACAGGCGATCGCATCGTAATCGGGGATCTGCGGTATGAGGTCGTGGATATGGACGGAAACCGGGTGGACAAGGTGATGGTGGCGAGAGTTCCTCCGGCTCTTTCCGATTGAGGAATTCTTCGGGTTCGCACCGTCGCCCCGGCCCCTCCCCGGCGGATCAGAGGCTCCTGAGAACGAAGAACTCGTAGCCGTACTCGCTTCCGTGCTCCCGGTAGATCTCGATCTCCCGCTCGGAGAACGCCACCCGCGCCTCGGCGTCCGGGTTGCCGGCCGCCGCCTTCTTCAGGTCGGGCAGCCGTTTCTGGAGCGGCATATAGTAGTTGTCCCACCACGCGGAGCCCGGGAGCCGGAAGGCGGCGACGACCTCGTAGCCGGTGTTCCCGGCGATCGCAGCGGTTTCCCGCGCCCCTTTTATCGCCGGGTAGCAGTCGTTCCAGAACGCCGCGGCCTCGGGCGAGGGCCGGTCGGTGAACCAGACCGATTCGGTGAGGCAGAGGTAGCCGCCCGGCCTGAGCAGCCGCTTCCACGACCGGAGCCCCTCCTCGAACCCCACGATGAAGATGGAGCCCTCCGCCCAGAGGACGTCGAAGGATGCATCTTCAAACGGCAGGTCGTCCATGGACGCCCTCACCGTCGTGATCCGGTCCCCCACGCCGGCCGCCGCCGCCCTCCGGGCGAGGTCGTCCAGGAACGGCTGGTGGATGTCGACGGCGGTGATCTGGCAGCCCGGGCAGATCCGGGCGAGCTCGATCGTCTGCATCCCTGACCCGCACCCGATATCCAGGATCTCCGGCCGCTCCGGGAGGTCCTTCAGCATCGAAAACGCTTTTCTCGTGCACTCGTTGCTCCCCGGCCCCTGGCGGGGGAGCCCCTCGTGCATCGTTAAGATGAATGAAATGTCCATTGCCGTAGAATTATGCAGTCCCGGTTATTATACGGCGGTGGTCCGGAACCCAAAAGAGCGGGAATATCTTCGCTCCCGCGATTTTAAGGTTCTTGCCCCTTTCTCTTCTTGGGCGCCGGAGGTTCTGTTACATGGAATCCGAACGCCGCGAAATCCCTGACGTCCATCCTGTGGGAACCCTCGCCGGGAGAAAGCGCCGGCATGATGAACCTGAAGAATTCACCGGCGAACTGCTCGTAAGAAAATCCCTCCGCCTCGATCGCCAGTTTCCATTTATGCTCCATCGACAATATGCCCATAAAGGATGTCATCAGGTACATCGAGGTCAGGAACGGGTCGAGATCGGCCCGGATCGTCCTGTCGTCGATGCCCTCCTGGACCGCATCCTGCAGGATCTGGCGGCAGGTGCCGTAGCCCTTTCCGATCTCTGCGGTATAGGGGTTCTCTCCAGAGAAGCGCTCGGACCCGTAGAAGTGGATCAGGCGGAGATACTCCGGGTACTCCTGTGAGAACCGGTAATAGGCCTGGCCCATCAGGGCTACCTTGACGATGCCGGGGGCCTGTGCTCCCATGCATGCCAGGTATTTTTCCTTGAGGATCTCGACGCCGCGGAGGACGATCGTGGCGAAAAGCGTCTCCTTGTTTTTAAAATACAGGTAGATGGTCGCCTTGTTCAGTTCGACCTCCCGGGCGATATCGTCCATGGAGACGTCTTCGTACCTCCGGGAGAAGAAGAGACGCTCGGCTGCATCGATGATCGCGGTCTTTCGCTGTTCTTTTTCTCGCTGTCTTCTCTCTGCTGTTCCCATCCTGATGCTCCCGTTCGTGTGCCGGTGTTCACGACGCCGGATCTGATAGAGTCCCGCGATCTGCCGGTCCGGGCTGGCCCATGGGCGGATCCGACCGGCTTTGATTGTTTCCGTCAATTCGTTTCGAGGAAGAAACCTTTTCGGCTCCTTTCGCTCGTGATACCCGGCGGCGTTTAGACTTCCCGCCGGATCCAGGCCTCGATGAGCGCCCGCGTGATGCTCGCCCTCCGGGGAACGGGGGGCAGGGTGTCGCGGGTAAACCACCGGGCATCTTCAATTTCCCGGCCGTCGACCCGGATCTCTCCTCCGGCATAATCTGCGACAAAGCCGATCATGAGCGAATCGGGAAACGGCCAGGGCTCGCTCCCGAAGTACCGGAGGTTTTGCACCGCAACGCCGACCTCCTCGCCGACTTCGCGGTGGACGGTCTGCTCGAGGTTCTCGCCGGGCTCGTTGAAGCCGGCGATGACCGAGAAGGCCCCCGGCGGGGAGGCGGGGGAACGGGCGAGCAGGACCTCCTCACCGGATTTGATCAGCACGATGATGGCCGGGGAGATCCTGGGGTAGGTGATGCGGCTGCAGGCCGTGCAGATCCGTGCCCGCTCGGTCGTGAGCGGGCGGGTTCGTGCGCCGCACCTCCCGCAGAAGGCGGTCGACCGGTCGAAGTCGAGGATCCGCACGGCATAGGAGGCGACGGCCATGTCGCCGTCCGGGACCTTTCCGGACAGTTCCCTGACCGGCGACGGCTGCCAGCCGCCCGGCGGCGCGGCACCGTCCGGGACCTCGGCCGCATAGTAGACGAGGTCGTCGCGGGTGCCGAGGTACGCCGGCGCACCGCACGCCAGACCGGCGGGAAGGGGATCGGGCATGAGCACGGTGCCGGGGGCCGGGTCGCTCTGGAAGAGCACGGAACTGCCCTGGACCAGGACCCAGCGTTTCCGTGCGGGCGCCGGCTCCTCCGGCTCCGGGTAGACCGGGAGGAGGGGGCGGACTGCGTAGAACGGGCGGTGCTCCATCAGGTATCCCCGGTATGGAGCCGTGAAGATCTCCTCGTTGCCATGATGAATCTCCTCGTTATAGGAAGTATTCCGGCTCTTTTCGCTCGCTATAGAGCGTATGGAGGCGCAACGATGCGTCCCTCACCAGGCCGGGCTTCATCGTCCTCGCGTGTTTTGGGCAGCGTTTGATGCAGGCGCAGCAGGTGATGCATTTTTTCGTGTCGATCGCCGTGCTGTCCTCCGGATCGATGGCGCCGACCGGGCATACCTCCGCACAGGTCCCGCACCGGACGCACGCATCGCCGACCGCGATGAAATCGACCGTCCAGAGCTTCGAGTCCCCCCGGTACGGGCGGCATCCGGGTATCGCTCCATCGGGGATCTGGTCGGCCGATGCGATGGCATCGAGTTTTTCCCGGATTTTCCGTCCGAACGACTCCGCGTGGTGCAGGTCGCCTGCATCCGGGCGATCTTTAGCCGTCGGCGTCTCGTCGGTGGAGAACGAGTGCTCCCCGATATAGGCCGCCCCGGCGATCGGTCTGCACCCGCACCCGGTCAGGATATCTTCGAGCTCGATGAGTGCATCGTCATACACCCGGTTGCCGTAGACGACGACACATACCGCCGGCGTGTTCCGGGCGGCAATCGCGTGCAGCCATTCGGTTACGAGGGCCGGCACCCTCCCCATATACACCGGCACGCCGACGACGAGCAGTTCGTTTTCCGATGTTTCGAGCGGTTGCACTCTCGCATCAGGTCGGGTGATATCCAGCAGTTCCACGTTTTCATGCTGTATTCCGCGTGCAATGCCCTGGACCACCGCTTTCGTCGTTCCCGTGGGTGAGAAATATACCAGTTTCACCGATTCCGTTTTCATTTCATCTGCCCCGTCAATAGTCTCTGAATTGTGCAAACGACACCGTTCATTCGCCTTCAATCCCCCGTGGGTCCTCGTCCCTCTCCCATCGGGGGGTGTCGCTCCGGGATGCTGCCCGGAGGGGGTTTCACCAGAACTGTCTAACTCTTAGTTATATTATAACTATCGGTTATCGGATGGATGCGAGCTGGATATCATGGTGCACCGGGGGAAAAATGATCCGGTCTTCCTCGACGTCGGGCCGGCCCGCCGCAGAGCCCACGCCCGGTCGGATCACGTTCTCCCGATCGGGACGAAACGGGATATGCCGGACCCGGATCACGTCGCCCTGGCCCGGCCCCTCGAAGGTCAGGACGTGGTAGCCGCGTCTGATCCCTTCCATCGCATACGGGTGGAGTTCCTCCTGGCAGCCGTCGAAGCCGGTCTGGACGATGAGGAGCGGCCTGGGTATAGTGGCGAAGTACTGAGATCACCATTTTTTAGATGCTGCAAGCGGGCAAGAAATCTCAAAAATACACGCTCTTCCAATCTTAAGTTAGAAAAATGTGTACATCACACACAAAATAAGGTGGAAAAATGTGTACGGGAGACACATAATCTATACTTAAAGAAAATGCGAGAGGCCGGATTCGAACCGACGGACCCCTGCGGGAACAGATCTTGAGTCTGTCGCCGTTAGCCACTTGGCTACTCTCGCAATTTGCAGACAGTATTCGCCCGGCCCACTCTAATACCTATCGCCGGGCAGAATCCCCGGCGCTCAGTACCGGATCGAAAACGCCCCTGACGCCCCGGCGGGCGCTTCCCGCCGCACCTCGACCCCGTCCACCCGCGCCCCGGGCGGTCCCCGCCGGCAGAAGGCGATCATCTCCTCGACCATCTCCTCCTCGCCCTCGAAGACCGCCTCCACCCGTCCGTCAGGGAGGTTTCGCACCCACCCGGCAACGCCGCGGCCTCTGGCCTCCTTTTCGGTTGCGTACCTGAAGCAGACCCCCTGCACAAGCCCGCTCACGACGACGTGCGCCCGCAGCCTCATAACTCCTTCAGGATCTCCTCCACGATCCCGGCGGCGTCCGCCACATACCCGGTGCACCGCTCTGAAAACACCCCGGCCGCCCTGGCCGCCTCCAGGCCCCTCGGGCCGGAGAGGTCGAACCCCACCAGTTCGGTGCAGTTCACCGAGCCGTGGCGGGCAGAAAACCGGCGGATAAACTCCCGCACCAGGGCGTAGCACCGCTCCTTCCCCTCCCGGTCGCCGGGCACGGCGGTGCCGCGGGCGATGCCGAGCACCAGCACGGCGCCGCTCACCGCCCCGCAGGTCCGGTCGGTATGGGCGAGCCCGCCGCCGAAGCCGCAGGCAAGTTTCCTCACCGTCTCTTCATCCAGGCCATAGTCGCGGGCGAACACGGAGGCGACCGCCTGCGCACAGTTCAGGCCGCCGTCAAAGGCGCGTGCAGCCTCTTCGGATCGTTCTGACATCCGGGATCATTCCTGCGGCCGCTTCTGCCCGGCCGCCGCCTGCCGGTATTCAGCCATCAAAGCCGCCGCATAGGCGTCGGCCTTCTTCGTCGGGACGTAGTTGAAGGCCCGCACCCTTCTGAGCACCTCCTCCCTCACCTCGTCCTCGCGGGAGAGGCCGAGGGCGATCACGTCGCCCAGGATCCGGTCGAGGTGGTCGATCCCGATCTCCTTCCCGTCGATGAGGATCTTCCTGATCGCCGGACCTTCCGGGACAACGCCGCCGCAGACCGTGCAGTAGTTCCCGTCTTTATCGTCCATCCGTATCACTCCCTGATCATGATCAGCATCATCTTAAAGGGCGTCACTGCCGAGAGGGCGTGGGGGGCGTTCGCCGGGAAGATGATCGTCTCCCCCTCGGTCATCTGGTGCGTCTCCCCGGCGAGCCAGACCTCGCACTCGCCCTCCAGGATCGTGACGACGGCGTCGTAGGGCGCCGTGTGCTCGGAAAGCCCCTCGTCCTCGTCGAAGGAGAAGAGGGTGATGCTCCCGGCCGGGCGGTTGACGATCATCCGGCTCGCCACGGTCCCGTCCTGGTAGGCGACAAGGTCCTTCAGGCGCAGGACCTTCCCTTTGATTTCGTTTCGTTTTTCATCGGTCATGGATACTCCTCTCTTCACCGTCGTGCATAATGAAGAGCTCCCTCCGCCGGGCAGACCTCGACGCACCTGCCGCACATGTAGCACTCGGCCTTCGCGTCCGTCTTCTTCGCCTCGTCGACCGGGCACGCCCGCTCGCATCGCCCGCACTCGATGCAGAGGTCGGTGCGCACGAAGCGGTACAGGGACTCCGAGGAGGCGACGGCGAGCAGGGCGCCGTACGGGCAGATAAACCGGCAGAAGGGACGGTAGACGAACGCCGAAAGGGCGAGGATGCCGAGGAATATCGCCGCCGGGACCCCGAGGGCGAGGTGGAAGAGGTCGTGGACGCCGAGGGCGCCCAGCAGGTTGAAGGAGAAGAGCAGCCCCGCGGCGAAGAAGGCCAGGAAAACCCCGCCCCGCACCGCCATGGAGACCTTCTTCTGCGTCCGCCCGACCTTCTTCGGGGAGAGGTGTGCGGCGATCTCCTGCAGGGCCCCGACCGGGCAGAAGTGCCCGCAGAAGATCCGCCCGAAGAGGAGGGCGAGCCCGAGCATCACGGCAAGCCCGACGGCGACCAGCAGCACCGGCGCCCCGAGCCCCGCAACGTCCCGCAGGACGAGGAGCTGGAACTGGTACGGCGCCACCGGGGAGAAGATCAGAAAACCGAGCAGGGCGGTGACGGCAAGAATGGGCAGCCCTTTCCTGCGCGAGAACCTGCCGGTGTGCCAGAGGTAGGCAAGGGCGAGAATGCCGGCAAGGGCGTAGACCAGCCCGACCGCTTTCGGAACCGATGCGAAGACCATATCCTCTCACTCTCCGGCAAGGGATAAAATGGTGGTGTCACCGGGAGGATAACACCGGCCGGGCGAACTCCTGTTCGAAGAAGACGTAGTCTGAACGGGCCATGCCGAGGCGGCGGTAGGTCTCCTGGGCGGCCGTGTTCTCCTTCTCCACGTACAGGCGGAGCCCGACCACGCCGGGCCGCTCCCGTGCGGCCGCCTCGACGGCGGCGAAGATCCTGGTGAAGACCCCCTGCCGCCTGAAGGCCGGCGCCACATAGACGCTCTGGATCCACCAGAAATCGCCGTTGCGCCAATCGCTCCACTCGTAGGTGACCATCGCCTGCCCGACCACCTCGCCTCCGGTTTCGGCGAGGAGGTAAAACCCCCGCCGCGGCTCGGCGAGCACCGCCTCCACCCCCGCCCTGACCGTCGCCGGGTCGAGGGCCCGCCCCTCGGTCTCCATTGCCATGGCGATGTTGTGGGCGGCGATCACGCCGGCGTCATCAGGCGCGGCCGGACGCAGCCTCATCTCTCTCCCGTTCACGCGGGAGAGGTTGGGAATGCAGGGTAAGGTGTTTTTCGGTCGGCCCTCTACCGCGGCGGCCGGCATTTTTCCGGGCAAGCGGAGATCCGCCCGGTCTCGGGATCGAGTTCGTAGTCGCCCGGGTGCTCCACGAGGTCCAGGGCGTTGATCTTTTGATCGATTAAGTCCTGGTAGGTGAACCCATAGGTCGCGGAATCGGTCCCTTTTTTGTATTCGACTACGATGCCGTTCACTTTCTTCGACGCCCCCGTAATGGCTTCCATGGTGCTGAATGCACGACACCATACTTGAATCATTCGGCCGGCTGGATGGGGTACTGCACTTCGGTGCGGATCTCCTCCCTGCCGACCTCGTGCGGGCTGTTATAGTAGAGCTCCCGGTCGGGCCCGGCGAGGGCGAGGCCGTGCTCAGCGGCGTATGCGGCGATCGCACCGTACGCCCCGAAAAGATCTTCGTACGGCCCGGTGTGGACGACAGAGATCGCCGTCACCGCGGGGAGCACCTTCACCTCCACCCCCTCTTCGACGGCGATCCGGCCGGCGACCGGGACGGCGATCTCAATGTCGGCGTCGCTCTCCCTGTACTCCTCGTCGTGGCAGAGCATCATCACCGGGCCGGTGATCCGCACGCCGTTGCGCAGGTTCTCCGGCGTATGGATGGCGGCCATCAACTCCTCGATCAACCGGTGGCATACGTCCTCGTAGGTGCCCTTTTCTCTCCGTGCGATCACCCGGATCTCCGGGATCTCCTTTACATTTGGTTCTGACAGCGACATGATATACACCTCTTCGGGGGAGGCCCACCTCTGGAGGGCCTCCTCGATCGCGCTGAGGCGCCCCATCTCCTGCCGCACCGCGGCAAGACGCCCCTGCATCATGGCCGCCGCCGTCGTCTCGTCTGCATCAAGGATCCGCCCGATCTCGTCGAGGGAGAAGCCGAGGTAAGAGAGGCTCCGGATCCGGATCCCCCGCTCGATCTGCGAGATGGTGTACGAGCGGTAGCCGGTGATCCGGTCCTTCGCTCCCGGCACCAGAAGACCTTTCTGGTCGTAGAGGCGCAGTGCCTTCTGCGTCAGGTGCGTGATAAGCGAGAACCGGCCGATGGGAATCTGGTCGACGGTCATGTGCGACAGAGCATGGGGGAGGTGTTCACATCATATGCCGCAGTCTGCCCCGGGTCAGGGTCGAGAAACGCCGGAGCGGACCTTCCTGAGATCGATCGGCATGACGGTATAAGAACGGATCGTGATGGAAAAAGACCTGCACAAAAAGTGGGATCGCTGAGATTTGAACTCAGGTCAGAGCGTCCCGAACGCCCTAGGATGGACCAGGCTACCCTACGATCCCGCTGAAGCACATAAGTTTGGCGCCGGTAGTATTTGAGCACTTCGGAAAACGACGGACGTGTGGTGCCGGGAGAGAGGGAGAGGCCGGGGGGCCGCGCGTGGTATCAATATCTATCAATTTGTTTCATATTGATAGATACTGATATCAGGTACCAGGTGAAAAGGATCGTTCGGCCAGGAGACCAGGTCCATGAAGATACCGCAGATGCCCACCTATACGGACGAAGACGAGAAGATGGCCTGGGAGATGGCCAGGGATATGGACGTAATCGACGCCGTCTTCGCCTGCAACAAAAAATACCTCCACTGGGAGGAGATAAAATACCGGAAACTTCCGGCAGACCCGAAACACATCTGGTTCCTGATGAAGGTTTTCAGGGCGAGGAATACACGTTCTGTCGGTTTCGGGCCGTGGAAGTTCCGTTTTGCGCTCGATGACGAGTGCTGGAAAAAACTTCATCTCCTGGATACATCGGCCGGGGGAAGCCTTGCGAGTATGATCGACGCCGTGGGGCAGGATAAAGAGCGCTATATCGTCAACTCCCTGATGGAAGAGGCGATCGCCTCAAGCCAGATCGAGGGGGCGGCGACGACCAGGGTCGCGGCGAAACAGATGCTCCAGGAGCGGAAGAAGCCGAGAAATCGGGACGAGTTGATGATCCTGAACAACTACCTGACGATGAAGGAGGTGGCCGGGCTCAGGGGCGAACCCCTCTCGCCGGAACTGGTCCGGAGGCTCCATGCGATGATCACCCGCGGCACGCTTGAGGATCCCGCGTATGAAGGAGCGTTCAGGGAGAACGATGATATCCGCGTCGTCGACTCGAGCGGGGCCGTCCTCCACGTCCCGCCCCCCCACGAGGAGATCGAAGGGCTTGTCGACGAGCTCTGCGCCTTTGCAAATGGCGAGGAAGAGGAGTTCATCCACCCGGTGGTGAAGGGGATCGTGCTCCACTTCCTGATGGGGTATATCCATCCCTTCAATGACGGGAACGGCAGGTGCGCGCGGACGCTCTTCTACTGGTACGTGCTGAAACAGGACTACTGGCTCTTCGAGTACATGGCGATCTCGCGCGCGATCAGGGAGAGCCGGGGGCAGTACAAGCGGGCCTATCTGTACACGGAGACGGACGAAAACGACCTGACCTATTTCATCAGGTACAACCTTGACGTCATCGAGAAGACGATCGAAGAGGTCCGGGCCTATATCAAAGAACAGCAGGAGAAGCAGATAGAAGCGCTCCACCTCATCGAGCATGCCGGGGACTTAAACCTCAGGCAGGTGGAGATCCTGAAGATGCTGATGAGGCGCCCGGAACGCCCCATGACCATCAAAGAGGTGATGGAGGTCTTCGGCGTGGCCTACGGGACGGCGAGGAGCGATCTTTTGCGGCTGGCCGGGGCCGGATACGTGGAGAAGAGGACGATGGGGAAGGAGTTTGTGTTTCTGTACGGGGGGTCGGGCGGTGCCCCGCCTTCTCGCCCGTAATCTCCCCCCGTTCGCTCAAAAAAGAGAGGGTGGCGCTACAGGAAGAACGAGATGATGGCGAGTATGATGAAGATGATCACGAGCCACTTCGCGATGGTCATCGAGAGCCCTGCAACACCCTTTGCCCCCAGCACATAGGCAACCAGCGCCAGGATGAGAAATAGGATCGCCAGTCCGATCAGGTCTGCCATGATTCAATCCCTCCGGTGATCGGCAGATGGGGGGCGGGGATGATAATAGTATTGTCCCGGCAGGGCTTCGAGCGGGAAATACCCGGCGGGATGCGCAGGGAAGGCGGCGCCCCGGAAAACTCCCCGACGGGCGTATGAGGCGCTCCGACGTTTTTTTTTTCTGTCCAGATATTTTTCTTCGCCTCCGCACCGGCTTTGTGCGCTTCGATCTTCACGTCGTCGACGGCCGTATGGGCCCTGACACGGAGAAGTGTCCCCTGATGCCATGCGGGCCGATCTCCCGGCGCATTATTTATATCCGGCCCAATCCAGGTTATCACTATGGCGGTGGTGACGATCAGCGAAGATCAGAAACTGCTGCTGCTCATCGGCACGGTTTTCCTGATCGCCACTGTCGCATTCTGGCCGCTCATGACCGTGTTTGTCTGGGCGATCGCTCTTGCCAGCGCACTCATGCCCTTCCACAAACGGTTTTTACAGCGGGTGAAGCCATCGGTCTCTGCCACGTTAATCACCCTCGGCGTGGTCCTCGTGATCCTGGCCGTCAGTTCGCTGGCCGCGAGCGTGTTCTATGCCAACCTCGAGTTCATCGGGAGCATGGTTGCCGCGATGGTCCAGGGGCTGCAAAATACCAGACTTGCTGCATTCCTGCCTACGTTCACGGCAGACCAGCTCTCCGATATGCCCCAGACGCTCGTCCAGCTGATGCTGCAAACGCTCCTCTCGACAACCCAGAACCCGGTGCTTTTCGTTCTCCAGATCATCATTCTCTTCCTCGCCCTCTCGATGCTGGTCTATTACGGCGAGCAGATCTGGGGGGTGTTGACGCGCAACCTCTCCCCGAAACTCTCGTCCGCCGTTGATATGATGGCGGAGATCACCGAGAACACGATCTATTCCCTCATCATCATCCAGGTATCCGCGGCCGTGATCACGTTCATCCTTGCCGTTCCGTTCTTTTACTTCCTGGGCTACGGGCACGAGTTCCTGTTTGCGACCATGGTCGGGTTTGCCATGTTGATCCCCCTCATCGGCGCCCAGCTGGTTCTGGTCTTTTTTGCGCTCTACCTGCTCGCCCTCGGGGACATCAAAGGGGTGTTCATCGTCATGTTCATCGGCTATCCCCTCCTGAGCGGCTGGATTGATTTCTATTACCGGCCCGTGATGATGAGGAGACGGGTTGCGGTGCATCCGGTCTTTATGATCATCGGGATTTTCGCCGGCGTCCCCTTCATGGGGTTCGTGGGCTTCATTATCGGGCCGGTGCTCGTTTCGCTCGCGGCGGTTTGCTTTAAAATATATGCCGACCGGACGAGAACGGCGGCGGTCGGCGAAGAATTCTCCTGAAGGGCCCGCGGTCGCCCTGGACCTCACATGAAGTCCGCGAGCCCCAGCTGCTTCTCCCGCTCCTTCCCGAAGGTCGAGTCGATCGCCATGTCCAGCACCTCGACCCGCTGCTTCGTGTAATCCGAGATGGCGTACTTCTCGCACATCCGCCTGGACATCTCCAGGTACTTCTTCACCGAGGCCTCGTGGACCGTCTGGTTCACCTTGCCGCCGCACTTCGGGCACTTCCCGGCGAGCGGCATCCGGCGGTACTTCGTGGCGCATTTCGTGCACCGCACCGTCTGGGAGGCGAACGCCCGCAGGTTGCCCATCAGGTCGCGGATGAAATGGGTGTTGAGCACCCGTTCGGCGACGTCGTCGACGTCCACCGCCCGAATCTTCTCGCCGAGTTCGAGTTCGGCCTCCATCTTGTCGAACATCGAACCGAGCGTCGTATAGGTGGATTCGAGCGGGCCGGCCGAGATGTCGGCGGTGTCGTGGGTGAACCTGAACCCCTCGTACTGCCCGGGCGTCCCGACCCGCAGGTCGACGTGGTCGATCGCCTTCTCGAGCTCCTTGGGCGGGGCGTAGCGGAGGGCCGCCTCGTAGAGTTCGAGGGGATAGCGCTCCATCACGTCGACGTTGAGGCTCTCCTTGTCCACCTCTTTGGGGTCGAGGCGGGTGGTGAGGACGAGAGGGGCGTCCATCGACCCGCCCCTGGTCTCCGGCAGGAAGGAGCGGGAGAAGTTGATCAGCCCGTCGAGGAGGAACATCACGCAGTCCTCGTCGCCGTCGCACTGCCCGCAGAAGATCCCGTTTGCGGCGAGGGTGTGGTCCTCGGCGACCGTCAGGCAGTAGACCTGCTCCTCGGGGCAGAGGATGTACCTGACCGCCGTGACCGTATCGGCGATCACCTGACCGCCCTCGGCGACCGGCACCCGGTCGCCCTCCCGCACCTCCATCGCCATCACCTTCCGCAGGTAGCAGAGGTCCCAGACGAGCATCGTGTGCTCTGGGGTCACTTCGAGGGTCTTGCCGCGGGCGGTCTCGAAATGGATCAGGTGCTTCGGGGCGCGGTGGATCGAGACCGCCGTCACCCGCCTGAGTTTCGTGTTCCCCTGGGAGTCCACCGCCTGCACCGCCGCATACCGTTTCGGCGGCGACCAGTGGGTGCCGGCGGCGTCCAGGCCCGGTTCGGCGAGGTCGAAGTTCTCCAGGACGAACTGGCGGACCGGCATGCTCCGCCACCCCTTCTCTTCGAAGACCCGGATCTCCGTATCCCCGGCAAAACAGTTCCGCCGCTTGGCGGCGTGGTAGAAGGGGTGGGCATAGCCGACGCTCGCCTTCGTGAACCCGAGCAGGCGGCAGAGCACGCCGGCCGAGGTGTGCGGCGCAAGCCCGATGAGCATCTGGCCGATGAGGTCTGAGGGTTTTTCGGCGTTGTAAAACCGCGGCAGCCCGTAGAACTTCTCCAGCAGGTCGTCGAGGAACTGCGAGACCTTCAGGAGCCAGTCGCCGCACTTCTCCGAGACCAGGATGTCCTGGCAGCGGAGCTCCAGGACCTGGTCGGACGAGGTGAGGGGTGCGCCGTTGTAGTCGTGGGTGTAGCCGATCGCCACCAGCCGCTCGACCGGGGCGCCGATCTCGCGCGGGCGGACATGGGTGACCGGAAGATCGATCATGTCGTAGCGCACCGTCCCGTCCTTGAAGACGTAGACCTCGTGGGCCGCCCGCAGAACGCCCTTCTCCAGGGGCTCGATCGTCCGGTCGCGCGAGATCATCCCCTTGACGCCCTTCACGAGTTTCACGGCGTTCTCCCGCATCCCGAGACGGGCGCAGGCGGCGGCGTACTCCTCCTTCACCCGCAGGTCGGTCTCCAGCAGGCAGACCGTCGGCCCCTGGCAGGCCGGGCAGACCGGGCCCTGCACCTCGCGGTTGCAGCGCGGGCAGCGGTAGACCGGCGTCGTGTGGGTGCCGCATGCCTCGCAGCGGTTCTTGAAGGTGACGGCCCCGCACTGCGGGCAGCGCCGCTCCCCGGTCTCTGCGTGGATCGTCCCGCCGTCGGCGTTGCTCCGGTCCTTATACGCCCCGGCGTTCTGCACCGAGCGGCGGGCGCCGCCCGACTCCCCCACCGGAAAGAGCACGTGGGGTGCGGGCTTCATCTCGCGGGGCTTGGACTTGCCCGGCCTGCCCATCCGGCCGCCGATCCGTGTTCCCGCCTTCGAACGGAGCGTAAACCCGGAGAGGTGGGAGACCAGCGCCAGGGAGGGCCCGTCAGGAGCGTCCTCCCATGTCCGGCGGAGGTTGAGATCCAGGCTCAGGCCCAGGCAGGCGAGGAAGACGAGATAGGTGCGGATCACGACCTCGTCGCCCTCGACCGTGTGCGGGACGAGCACCTCCTCCAGGATCGCCTTCAACTCGGGGTCGTTTACGACCCGCAGGGCGTCGCCTGCGATCCGGCCGCGCTCCGAGACGATCCCGGCGAGGCGCCTGATCTGCGCCGGGGCGAGGTCGTCCCAGAACCAGGTGTAGTCCGGGTGCAGGGGGGCGCCGGAGAGGGCGAACTCGATCGCCTCCATCTCGTTCTCCGGGTGGCGGGGGCCGCCCTCCTGGAGCCACCACTCCTCGCAGTAGGACGATGGGATCAGGGGGTGGTTGTTCTCCAGGAACTCGCCGTACGAGATGAGGATCTCGCCGACGTCCAGGATCCGCACGATCGAGGGGCCGATCGCCAGCGCCTCGGCGGTGTCGTCGACCCGCCGCACCTCGCCCGAGGCGAGGAGGACCGTCGGCCCCTCGATCGTGTCCACCGGGACCACGCCCGCCGCCTTGCCCGGGCGCTCGGTCTTCATCTGGGTGCCGACGGCCAGGTAATCGCCCAGGATGTGCAGGGTCGCCGGGTGAAAGCCGGCGGCGGCAAACCCGGTGTTTCTTGACCGGCCGTACCTGAGGCGAAACCCGCCTTTCCTCATCGGGTACGAGAAGACCGGCCTCCCGCCGATCAGGTCGCGGATGTACTTGTCCTTCGGGTGGACGCCGGGCTCCTCCTCCTCGTCGGACGACTTCGAGGCCACGCCGTCGATGATCTGCTGGAGCCAGTCCCAGCCTTCCATCTTCATCTTCTTGACGTTCTTCATCACCTTCGGGGCCTTGAGAGCAAGCCCCTCGGCGACGACCAGGCACATCCCGCCCCGCACGGTGTTCGTCTCCACCCGTTCGAGGTTCCGGTAGCCCGAGACCTCCTCGCGCTCGGTCGGTTCGCCGTCGATGCAGACCGGGCAGTTCTCGATGATCAGCCTGATCTCGGCCTCGCTGGGCATGTACTGCATCGACTGGATCCCGTTGTACTGCTTGAGCTCCTCGATGTAGCGCTCAACCTCTTCCTTGCGGGGCTTGTAGCGGTCGATCCCGAGGGCCTGGCGGACATAGTCGCCCACCAGCACGGAAAGCGCCTGGGCGGTCCCGCCGGCCGACCGGATCGGCCCGGCATAATAGACCTTCAGGTACTCGGTGCCGTCGTCGTTCTTGCCGAACGCCACCTTGGCGATCCCCTCGGTCGGCGCCGCCACCACGCCCTCGGTTAAAATCCCCATCGAGGTCCTGATGGCGTGGTCGACGATCTCCTCGCGCGTGGTCTCTCCGAAGATCTTCGCAACGAAATCGTCGCCGATCTTCAGGGAGACCTCCTCGCGGGACATCTCTTTTTCCAGGATCCGGACCCGCTCTGCGACGCCCTTGACCCCGACGAGCACCTCGACGCGGTCGCCGATATCGTTCGCCCGCGGGATCTCGACCGTCGTCGTCGGGTCATACCCCCGGGACCGGGCTATTTCCGCGACGCTAAGGGCTTCGTTAAGGTTTTCCTCGAGCCTCCTGAAATATTCGGCCATTGCCGGGGAGACCGCAACCATGAGGGTACAATAGCACCCGCACCGGATAAAAAATATCTTCGAGGGAAGAGGTCGGGTCAGGACCCGTGATTGATCTCTTTTTTCAGGCCGACCGAGAGGATCTCCCGCGCCGCCTCCACGACGTCGGGGTCGCTGTCGGAGAGCGCTGCCAGCAGGGCGTTGACCCCGCGCTCGTCGCCCCGCTCCCCCAGGATCATCGCCGCCCCGATCCGCACCCAGCGGTTTTTCCGCTCCAGGGCGGCGAGGAGGGCGGGCTCCGCCTTCTCCTGCATGCGCCGCAGGGCTTCGACCGCTCCAAACCAGTAATCGTGCTGTCCGAGAGCGTCGATCAGGGCGCCGACCGCCGGTTCGCCCCTGGCCGCAAGGGCCGCGGCCACCTGACCGCGCACCTCCTCGTCCGCATCGCCGAGGGCCGCGACCAGGGGGGCCACCGCCTCGTCGCCGCCGACCGCCCCGAGCGCCTCTGCCGCCTTCCACCGCACGCCGGCGTCCGGGTCGGCGAGGAGGCGCGAGAGCGCCGGCACCCCGGCCCCTCCGTCCATTTTCCCGAGGGCCAGGGCGGCCGCCCAGCGTGCTTCGGGGCTGCCGGTATCGGCCGCCGTCTCGAGGGCCGCGATGGCGGGCTCGCCGATCGCCGCAAGGGCGAGGGCCGCACGCGTCCGTACGTAGCGGTCCTCGTCCTCCAGGGCGGCGGCCAGGGGGCCGACTGCCCCGGGGTTGCCGATATCGCCGAGTGCGATCGCCGCCCCCCACCTGATGTCCACCTCGGCCGAGGAGAGGAGGGAGATGAGGGTCTCGAGGGCGGGCTCGCCGATCGCCCCGAGGGCTTCCATGGCAACCCAGCGCACGCCGGGCTCGGGGTCGAAGAGCGCCTCTTCCAGGGGCTCGATCCCCTCGGGGTCGCCCCGTTTTCCGAGAGCGACGGCCGCCTCATACCGGGTTTCGGCGTTGCGGCTCTGCAGGGCGATGATCAGGTCCTCTGTCCCGGCATCGGCGGGGATCCCGTCTTTTCTTGAAAACGGCGATATCTCATCGAGCCTGATCCGTTCGGCGACGAACCCGACCACCGCAGCCACCACCACGAACATCAGCGCCCGGCTCAGGGCCCCGGTGGTGATCGCCCCGTTCTGCAGGTAGCTGACCCCGACGTGGACGGCTCCGAGGGCGGCGCCGACCGGGACCGCCCGCATCCCGTACCAGAGGCCGGCCAGCACGATCGCTATGTAGAAGAAATGGGTGTAGACGATATCCACACCGATAAAGAAGTGGACGACCACTTCGAGGACGAGGCTTGCCGCAAGCACCAGTGCCAGCAGGACCAGCCGCAGCCGTTTGTTCCCGCGCACGTTACCGGCCATCAACGATTGTGTTCTCCGGGGGATCTTAAAAATTATCTGGTCTCGTCCTCATCGAGCGCTTCCACGAGTTCGTCGATCCCTTCCTCCCCCATCTTCCAGAGCGTTAAGGAAGCGCAGGACTGCATCCTCTCGTCGCCCTCTTTTGCGAGTTTTTTCAGGGGCGCGGTGGCCGGAGCGCCGATACGGCAGAGTGCGAGCGAGATAAAACCCCGCAGTTCCTTGTCCTCAGTTGCGAAGGCCTCGATCAGGGTCGCAACCGCAATCTCGCCCATCGATCCGAGGGCGGCGGCCGCATACCGCCTGAACTGCCGGTCATCCTCGACGACCATCGTCAGGATCAGGGGCTTGATCGCCGGTTCGCCGATCCGCGCCAGGGTCCGGGCGGCGTACCAGCGGGTATCGTCGGTATCGCCCTCCATCAGCACCTCGATCAGGGGGAGGACGGCGTCCTCTCCCATCGCCACCAGTCTGTCCTCTGCTCCATGCCTTTTATCAACATCGGGGGATGAAAGCGCCCCGATCAGTCCGATGATCTCGTCTTCCATGATTCTACCTCAGATCGTATCGTCGCGGTCTCCTGCCGGGGTCAGGGACGACGGTCCCTCCTCCCTGACGCTGACCCTGCCCCCAAGTTCGTTCCTGAACCAGACATCCCGCTGCGGGAAGGGGATCTCGATGCCGTTCTTCTCGAGTTCGGCCTTGATCGTCCAGAGCAGTTCGGTCCGCACGTCCCACCAGTCCGACGACGGCGCCCAGACCCGCACCTTGATGTTCACCGCATTGTCCCCGAGTTCATCGACATAGACCGACGGACCGGGCTCACGCAGGGCGAGGGGGTGCTCCCTGATCACCTCTTTGATGATCCTGACGGCGACGGTGGCGTCGGCGGCGTACGGGATCCCGACCGTGTACTCGAACCGCCGCGCCACGTGGGCGACATAGTTTGTGATCGGGGAGGTAAAGACCGTTTCATTCGGGATCCGAACATAGATCCCCTCGTAGGTTTTGATGATCGTCGAGAAGATGGTGATGTCGGTGACGGTCCCGGTGGTCGAGCCGATGTTGATCGTGTCCCCGATCGAGACCGGGCGCTCGATGATGAGGAAGAGCCCGGAGACCATGTTGCCGATGACCGACTGGCTCGCAAACCCGATGACGATCGAGGCGAACCCGCCGGCCACCAGGAGCCCGCTCAGGTTCACCTCGAAGTAGGGCAGGATGACCAGGAAGGCGACGACCGCAATGCCGTATTTGACGGCCCTCATGAGAATGTCGAGCTGGCTGCGCTTTATCTTGTCGGTCAGGCTCTTTTTCAGGTAGATCGTCAGCACCCTGGAGACCACCGCCGCCGCGATCACGACCAGACAGACATAGATCAGGTGCCCCCAGGTGATCGCCGAGATCGAGGTGACGGGCGCGTCCAGGCTGAAGTTCAGGCCGTTCATATCCTAGATCCCCTGGTCCATCAGGTACCGGGAACGCTCGATTCCGGGGATCGAGCGCGCCGTGTAGAGTTCGAGCGATTTGTGCTGCCCCCCGGTCATGGGGGTGTCATAACAGCCGGTTTCCGCAACCTGCGTGCTTATTATTCGCATCCACGCCTTCATCGAGGCCGAGTCGCCGTAGTAGATCTTCATCCCGTAGCCTTCGAGCACCAGGCGGGAGACGTTCACCCACTCTCGTGTGGTGTTGGTGATGGAGAGCGAGAGGGTGCCTTCCAGGCGGGGATCGACGTCCGGGGGGGAGAACGAGACCCGGCTCTCCCACCAGCGGGCGAGGTCCCCGCGCTCGGGCGATCCGTAGAGGGTGTACTTCTGCCGGTTCCACGAGAAGATGTCGACGACCTCGTAGTTCCCTTTCGCCGCGATGAAGACGCCCACCTCGATCGGGAAGGTGAGGTAGATCGTCTCCTGCGCCCCGGGCTCGATCGCGAGCTGGTCGAACTCCACGAGGAGGTGGTGGGCCACTTCTTTCGGGAGGTTCAGCGGCTCGACCGGGTTGATGATGATCCGGCCCCCTGTGGAGATGAGGGTCCGCTCCTGTGTGCGGCCGCGGAGCGTGCGCCGATAGACGTACCTCCCGTTTTCGTGCTCGATGCCGATGGAAAAGTCCTTTCTCTCATCGTGAAAGGAGAAGTCGTAGGTGCCGTACACGTCTTGAGTATCTCGGAGGAGCGGTATTAAGGTTTATCTCTCCGGGCGAATGAGCGGAACTCGTGCAATCAAAAAGGGGCGCACGGCCCGGTCTGTGGTGGCATCCCCGGGAAAAATAATTGTAATGGGGCTTTTTACTCGACGGTAACGACTTCCACCGCGAAGGTGAGGTCCTTTCCGGCGAGGGGATGGTTGGCGTCGAGGGTCACGGTCTCGCTGTCGAGGGCGGCGACTGTCACCAGGACCACCTGCCCCTCGTTCACCTCCACCGGGTACTGCTGCCCGACGGCGAAGTCGATCTCAGGGGGGAACTGGTCCCGGGCGACCTGCATGACGAGGTCGTCCCGCCGCGGCCCGTAGGCCTCGTCGGCAGGGATCGTGAACGTCTTCGTCTCGCCCGGGGCCATGCCGACGACGGCCTCTTCAAAGCCGGGGATCACCTCGCCGCCGCCCACGGTGAACTGCAGGGGATCGCCGCCCCGTGACGAATCGAACTCGGTGCCGTCTTCGAGGGTTCCGGTGTAATGGAGCAGAACGGTGCTGTCCTGAGTTGCCTTGGTCATACCCATCTTTTGAGGGCGAACGGTGATAAGGTTATCACACCCGAGAAAAAAGCTGCCAGACGGCGGAGGGGAATTTCCCTCCCCTGCATCCGGCCAATACACGAGAATGTGGATATATCCAGATGGAGATATCGGGAACTCTCAGTACCTGTTGTACTCGGTCCGCGGCTTGGGGGCACGCGCCTCGTCAATCCGCAGGGTCCGGCCCATGCACTGGGTCTCGTTCAGGGCGTTCATCGCCTTCTCGGCCTCCTCGACGGAGGCGAACTCGACAAAGCCGAAGCCTTTGCGCGGAATGATTCTGGCGGACTTAACGTCGCCGTAGGCTGAGAAAAGTTCGGAGAGCTGCTCTTCGGTGGTCTCGTAGTTGAGATTCCCGACATACAAAGTGCTTGATTCCATGAAAAGCTCCTTCATAACATATGGGTTTGCCGCAGTTATCATCCTTCCGGGTGCGGCAAAGCCTAAGTCGGGTGGCGGCGATGTTCATCCATGCAGCACGCCCGGGCCCTTGCCCTCGACCTCGCCCTCCTTCTTCCTGCCGGTCCTGCCGCGGAAGCACGCCGGATTAGCCGTATTCTTGCCCGCAGATCAGGCGATGCGACGATCGCCCTGGGGACACGCGCGTGCCTGCCGCACGTGACCCTCGCGATGGCCCCGGTCCCTGAGGCGAGGATGGAGGAGGCGGCCGCGGCGCTGGCGTCTGTGGTCGGGCGCCGCCTCCCGCTCGCCCTCGCCCTGACCGGGATCTCCACGGTCGAGACCGCCCGGGGACGGCTGGTCTCGGGGTTTGACGTCGCTCTGGAGGCGGGGCTGCTGGCCCTCCACCGGGAGGCGGTCGACGCTCTCGCCGCCCTTGCCGCAGACGAGGACCCGGCCCTCTGCACCGGAGAAGGGGCGGCCCCTGATCCCTCGATGGTCGCATATGTCAGGAATTTCGTCCGCACGTCGGCCTATGCCCGTTACTCCCCTCACGTCACCCTCGGCGTGGGAGAGGCGGCCGACGCCGATGCCGCCGTCTCCTTCCCGCACCGTTTTGAGGTCCGGGCCGCGGCCCTCTGCCACGTGGGCAACGGTGGGACCTGCCGGCGGGTGCTGGCGGAAATACAGATATAGCCCGGCGACGATGGAGGCGTGATGGCGCAGTCCTGGAAAGAGGCAAAAGAGATCGCGGAGGCGCGGGGGTTCGAGCACGTCTACCACGACTATGACGACGGCACCTACGGGGCCTGCCGGGCAACCGACCGGCAGGGGACGTTTTCCTGCGGGGCGTTTTCCGAGCACCGGTGCATCCACATGCTTTCATCACTTTCAGCAGAGGAGATGGAGGAGAAAGAGCGGACGTTCCTGGAAGAGCATCCCGAATGGTTGAGCGGCTGAATCACTCTTTTTTGTGCTTTCCTTCGGGGACAAAAATCTCGAAGCGTGCACCTTTCCCTGCCTCTCCGGTCTCCCGGATCAGGATGCCGGTGATGGCGAGGATCTCCCTGATCAAAAAGAGGCCGTAACCGTGATTTTTTCCGTAGCCTGACGAGAAGATGATCTCTTTCTCCCCGGGAGGGATCCCTATGCCGTCGTCCTCGCAGGCGATGACCAGGCCCCCGTCTTTCTCCTCTGCCGCAAAGACGATCCTGCTCACACCTTCGCCGTGGTCAAGGGCGTTTGCGATGAGGTTGCAGAAGACTTTCCTGAGCATCGGGTCGGCATAGATCAGGACCGGTGCGATCTCGACCTGTACGATCTCCCCGGCGCCCTGTTCGGCGGCGCAGGAACGGATGAGCGGAACGGGGTTCTGCCAGGCCGGAGGAGAACTGCCCATACGCTGGTACTCGGCGGAAAACCTGATGTCCGTCTCGATCGCTCTGGCCATGGCCCCTGCCTTTTCCAGGAACGTCTCATCCCGGGGTTTGATCTTTGCCATCTCGAGGTAGCCCGAGAGGGCGGTGAGGTGGTTGAGGATGTCGTGGCGGGTGATCGATCCGAGGAGGGCGATTTTCTGGTTCGCCTGCCGCAACGCCTCTTTCGAGAGGTTCTCCTCGGTCACGTCGCTGCCCGAGGAGAGCAGGCCGATCGGTCTCCCCTCTGCATCTTTCAAGATGGCGTTCGCCCACCTGATGTCCCGCACCGTCCCGTCCGCCGAGATGACGCCGTTTTCGTGCGTCTCGAATCCTGACTTCCCGTTCAGCGCATCATGGTATGCCGAAAGCACTTCTTTTTGATCCGCTTTCGGGACGAAGGTGTAAAACCACTCTTTTCGGAGGATTTCGCTCAGGGGGAGACCCAGGAGTTCCTCGCCTTTCCGGTTTATCAGGGTGACCCTTCCCTCCGGGTCGAGGGCGAGGATGATCACGCCGGCGATGTCGAGATAGTTCTGTGCGGTGTCGCGCTCCTTTCTGACCAGGGCCTCGGTACGGGCGAGGTCGCGGAAGATCAGGTCGTAGGGCCGCTGGAGCCCGGTCTCGATGATGGCCACGTAGATGAGGGCGAAGGCGACGATCTTCAGGAGGTGGCCGAGCATGTTGAAGCCGTCGAAGACGCCGACATAGAGGGTGAACGAGAGTTCCGAGATGGTGGTGGCGGCGATTGCCGCGAGAAGAAATGAGAGGACGGTGGGGTCGAACGCATCCCTGTTCAGCCAGAAATGGACGCCGGCAAGGACGAGGGCGAAACAGATGAGATACTCCATGGCGATCTTGAAGGGGGTCAGCCCCTCGCCCGCGATATAACAGGCCGGAAAGATCCCGGCGGCTATGCTCAGGAGCAGGACGGCGGTGACCCCGGCGAACCCGGCAAATATCGTCCACTCTCGCCCTTTTTTCCTGAGCATCAGGGGTGCTGCGAGCAGGGCGGCCGCCTCCAGGGAGCGGGCGGCGGTCCAGAGCTGGGTCGGGATGTCCGGGTCGTCCGGGAGGATGTTCATGCCATGGTAGGAGAGCGTGTGGACAAGGTCGACAAAACCGGTGAACAGGAAGGCGATCCCGATAAAAATAAGAAGATCGCTCTTCTGAAACCGGCGGGTGTTCCATGCCAGGGCAAAGATGCTCCCGGCGATGATGACGGAGAAGACCTCTGCAAAGACGTGGAAGAGCAGATAACTGTACAGGCGCGTGGCCGCAGCTCCTGCGATGATAAGTGAACTACCACGCCCTGTTGGGCGTGGCTTCCTGCTTCATGGACAACACTTGCATCACAGCAATGTGATGTAGAGGTATCATCTCCACAGGCTCGAAGGGCTGTTCCATCCCCACGCGGTGAATATTCACCGCAGCATTGTAATCTCTATCGGCAACAAACCCGCAGTATGGACATTCGTGGACTCTCTCAGAGATGCTCTTTTTCACGATGCTTCCACAGTTCGAACAGATCTGTGATGTATTCCGAGGATCGACTTTGACGAGCTTCGTACCAGCACTTTCAGCCTTGTACGCAAGATAAGAATAGAATCGTCCCCATGAAGCATCATGGATACTCGTGTGCAGTCCTGTAGAGTTGCCTTTCTCCTTCAGACCTTTGATATTCAGGTCTTCGACACAGATCGTTGCATAGGTATCAACATACTGGCGGGAGAGTTTGTGCAGGAAATCTTTTTTCTGATTCGTGACATGATCATAGACCTTCTCAAGCCTGCTTTTTGCCTTCTTCCAGTTCTGCGAGAACCGTTTTTTCCGGGCAATGCTCTGCTGAATTTTCTTGATCTTACCCTGAGAATGTTCATAGAAGCGAGGGTTCTCGACCGCCGCGCCGTCGCTATCGACTGTAAACGAGTTCAGACCAACATCGATCCCGACAGATCGTCCTTCACGCTTTGACTCAGAAGCCTCCTGCTCTGCCTGAATGATCACGTACCATCTATCACTGGAATGAGTAATCAGGACGCCTTTCACCTTTCCCGTGTACGGTCGGTGCATGTTGAATGAGAGTGCTCCGATCTTCGAGAACGTGATCGTACTGTGTTCGCGGTCGATCTTGAACCCTGACTGGTTGTAGTTGATTGTCCGGTAGCGGAATGCGCTCTTGAACCTGAGTTTGCCGATCTTTCGCCCTCTCTTCTTCGTCTGCGAGAGTGCAGCGATATTGCTCCAGAGCGTATAGTTCACCATCTGAAGCACTTTGGAGTACACACTCTTCAGAAACGGATTCTCGTCTTTCAGCGTGACGATCCGCGCCTGCGTTCCTCGCATCGTCGGGGAGATCCCACCATCCCACGCCGTGTTGCATTCTTCGAGGAGTTTGTTGTAGAGCCACCTACAGGTATCGAGTGCGGCATTCAGCCGTATCTCAGTGGTTGCGTCTGGATACGCTCGATACTTGTAGGAAACGATCATTCACTTCTCCAATTGAGAATCAACATATTCTTTCAGGGCGTCAAGGCTTACCTGCCCCGATGTTGCAAGGAAATACGACGGAGACCAGAAGGACTCTCCCCCCACCAAATTCTTTGTCGCAGGGAACTCCTGCCGCAGCCTCCGTGCCGATACCCCCTTGATCACATTGACAACATTGACGAGGTTGGTTTTCGGAGTCGCCTTGAAGAGAAGATGATAGTGATCTTCGGCAGGTTCGTGAGCAACAACCTCTATACCCAATTCATCTGATAGGTTCCACACAATATCTTTCAGGCGTTCCCGAATATCGTCAGAATACAACGCTTTCCGGCGATACTTCACTACTATCACCAGATGATAATAGAGAGCAAAGACCGAATGCGCTGACCTATCAAGTTTATACTTCATGTTGGGTGTATCACAATGTTCCATCCAACAAGATATATCTATCGCAGGAAAAAGGGCGGCTCCGCTTTCATCCCCGGCCTAAAGACCGGGGACTTCCCGCTCCGCCCCCTTTACCCCCGCAAGTTAAAAGCGCTAAATAAAATCCTCCCGTTTCCCCTTTCAAGAATAAACCTGTCCTGATCGACTGATGGGGGTGAGGAAATAAAATCTTTTGGATCCGATCATTTATCTCCCCTCCTGACCATGAACTTCCATGATCGGCGGAATTGAAACGACCATCGAGTTTCAGATGAGCCTCCTCCTCTTCATCGCCCTGGCCGGCTACCTGGTCGCATCCAGGATCAACCAGTCGGCGGTGATCGGGGAGATCCTGGTGGGCCTTCTGGTGGGACCAAGCCTTCTGGGCCTGATCACCTATACCGATTTCGTCAGAAGCCTGGCAGCACTCGGGGCCGTGATCCTGCTCTTCGTGATCGGGCTCGAGTTCGACCTTGGCGACATCCTGGACGTCAGGTACGTCGTCATCGGCCTCGCCGGGGTGATCGTCCCGTGGATAGGCGGCTACTGGCTGACCGACGCCCTCGGCTACGGCTTCGAGAGCGCCGTCTTTGTCGGGACGGCGATGACCGCAACAAGCATTGCGATCACGGCGAACGTCCTGCGGGAGATGGGGCTGCTGGATACCCGGGCCTCCAGGGCGATCATCGGGACGGCGGTGATCGACGACGTCCTCTCCCTGATGGCCCTCTCGGTCTCGATCGACGTGGTCTCCGGGACGTTCTCCCTTGTCTCGCTTGCCACGATCGTCGCCAAGGACGTGGTGTTCATCGTCGTTGCCGCCGCTGTCGGGATCAGGGTCATCGCCCCGTTCCTGGAGCGGATCGACCGGAGGCCGTTCGCCCGGAAATACCCGGAGTTCATCTTCATCACGGCGATGATGTTCGCCTTTCTCTTTGCCCTGGGGGCCGAGGCGATCGGGATCTCGGCGATCATCGGGGCCTTCATCGCCGGGATGTCGTTTCGGAGCGTCAACCTCATCCACTCGCGCGACCTCAAGGAAGGGGCCGAGTACCTCCATATCATCTTCGCATCGATCTTCTTCGTCTCCCTGGGCATCCTGGCGGACTTCTCGGCGCTCACCCCTGATATCCTCATCTTCCTCATCGCCCTGATGGTGATGGCGGTGGTGACGAAACTCGTCGGCTGCGGGATCCCGGCGCGTCTCCAGGGGATGGGCAACCGGGAATCCCTGGTCCTGGGGTTCGGGATGGTGCCGCGGGGCGAGGTGGCGATGATCGTCGCCCTCATCGGGCTGAACGCCGGGATCATCGACCAGGGGATCTACGTGGCGATCGTCCTGATGAGCCTTTTGACGACGCTTGTCACTCCGATCGTCTACCGGAACTGGCTGCTGAAAAAAGAGACCGGGACGGCCTGATCAGGCATACGTCCGGAGGACTCTTGCGAGTCTCCGGATCCCCTCTTCTATCCGTTCGTCGGTTGCATTCGAGAAATTGAGCCTGAGGGTATCGGTCCCCCCGCCGTCGGTGTAGAAGGGGATGCCCGGGAGCACGGCGACGTTCTCGGCAAGGCCGCGCTCGAAGAGGTCCAGCGACGATATCCCTGCAGGAAGGGTCGCCCAGATGAACATGCCGCCGTCAGGGCGCGTGTGCGTCACCTCTTCGGGGAAGAGGTCGTCGATCAGCCCGCCCATCAGGTCGCAGCGGCGCCGATAGGTCTCGCAGATCCGCCTGATCGGGGCGTCGATATCGTTGTCGGCCAGGTAGCGGGCGAGGATCCGCTGGGTGAGGATCGGGGTGTGGAGGTCGGTGGCCTGCTTTGCGACGGTCAGCAGATCGATCACCTCTTTTTCCGCATAGATCCAGCCGAGCCGCATACCCGGGGCGGCGATCTTCGAGAAGGACCCGGTCATGATCGTTCCTTCTGGGAGATGTTTCTTCACCGGCGTCATCGGGTCGCCGGAAAAGCGGAGTTCGCCGTAGGCGTCGTCTTCGACGAAGACCGCTCCGGCCTCCCGGAGAAGGGCGGCCACCTCCCGCCGTTTTTTCTCCGACCAGGTGATCCCGGAGGGGTTCTGGGAGTTCGGGACACCGTAGAAGAGCCTGATCTTCTTTTCCTGGAGGAGGTCTGCAAGCGCCCCGGTGTCCGGGCCGTCCTCTCCGAGGGGGACCGGGCAGAACGTCGGCTCATAGAGGGAGAACGCCTGGATCGCCCCGAGGTAGCCGGGGCGTTCGATCGCCACCGCCTCCCCGGCGTCGATGAAGACCTTGCCGATCAGGTCGAGGGACTGCTGGGAGCCGCTCGTGATCAGGATCTCGTCCGGGCTCGCGTCGAGCCCGAGTCTCCGGCGGTAGCGCCCGGCGACGAACTCCCTGAGGGGGGCATACCCTTCGGTCGTCGCATACTGGAGGGCCGCCGCTCCCTCGCTCTCGAATACCAGGCGTGCCGCTTCGGCGATCTCTTTGACGGCGATCAGGGCCGGGTCGGGAAGCCCGCCGGCAAAGGAGATGATCTCCGGCCGTTCGGTGACCTTCAGGATCTCTCTGATGAACGAACGAGGTGTTTTCCTCGTTCTGGCGGCAAACTGGTACGGCATGGATACGTTATCGGAGGTTTTTCCGTAAATACCCATCTGCCGGGCGGGGCTCAGACTTTTGCCTCTTCGCTCACCGTGTACTCGGCGTCGATGATGTCCTCCTCCTCCTCGGGGATGATCAGCCATGCCGCAAGGTACACGACGATGCCGGTGAACACGAACCCGATCATGCTTAAAATCACCCATATGAGCCTGACCACCACCGGGTCGATATCGAGGTAGCGGGCGATCCCGCTGCAGACCCCGGCGACGACGCGGTCGTCACGCGGGCGGACCAATCGTTTTTCTGCCATCAGATCTCCATCACGCCACGAGCACATAGGGTTGTCGGCGCCGGGGATCAGTTTTTATACCGCACTGACCCCTTGAAGCATATGGAAGAGAAAGAACGACTCAAAGGGGTTCCCGGGATGCTCAGACCGTTCAAGCAGTACCTTGTCGGGGCCGGTCTCCCTGAGGGCGCCCAGATCGTCTATTACGGGTGCCCGGGCACCTGCACGCCTTTCATCGAGCTCCTCGCCTTTGCGGTCAGGGATCTCCCGGTCGAGCAGGTCTTCGTGCCCTACCTCGACGAGGGGAAGGCCCGGACGATCCGGCCCGTCGCCGACGTCGGGATGCAGATCGGCGAGGCGCCCGCCTCTCTGCGCCCGGCCGTCGCCGTGGTGATGGGGGGGCTTGCGATGCCGAACATCCCGGTGACCGCCGAGGCGGCGGCAGCGGTCCTCGAAAAATACCCGGATGCCAGACGGACCGGGATCTGTTTCATGAGCATGTTCGAGAAGGAGGGCTGGACCGGTGCGATCGGCTTCGATCTCGTCATCGACGCCTCGATCGACCCGGTGACGGTCTACCGGTAGGTCAGGTCATCGCCATGACGGCTTCTTTTCCCGTCATGATCCTGACGATATCCCCGACCATTTTTTCGATCTGCGATCTCCGTGCCGAGCGTCCTCCGACGATCAGGGTCAGGTCGCCCCGGCTGATCAGCGAGACCGCGGCGAGCCCTTCAAAAAACGGCATATCCACGAGTTCCTCATAGGTGATGGTATCTCTCATCTACGTCCCCCGTTCCTCCCTATAGAACTCAAATTATTTAATTTTATGTGGGGCCGGAAGATATAATTCCAAGAATTTTATGGATTTTTTAACGGGTGGCCGTGGCAAAAAGGCGTCGCCAGACCCTGTAACAGACTGAAAACAGAAGAATGCCGGAGGCATTCCTCCGCCCATGATGGACGTGCAAAAAATAAATTTAGAGGTACGGGTTGCGCAGGCCCTTGCCGACGCCGAAGGTGGCGCGGGCGTCGAGGGTCTTCTGGTTCTTCGTGATCTTCTCGGTGGCGAGCTTGGTCACGAGTTCCAGGCCGGGCTTGACGCTGGCGATGTCCTGCGTCTCGAAGCAGCCGGCGGCGTTCGCCTTTGCCCAGACGTCGTCGCCGATCTTTGTCCTGACAAAGACCGTGCTCCAGCCGTCCGG
Source organism: Methanofollis liminatans DSM 4140 (assembly GCF_000275865.1). Classification (NCBI taxonomy): domain Archaea; kingdom Methanobacteriati; phylum Methanobacteriota; class Methanomicrobia; order Methanomicrobiales; family Methanomicrobiaceae; genus Methanofollis; species Methanofollis liminatans. The sequence goes on from NZ_CM001555.1 coordinate 259,159, forward strand.
GGTGCCGACCGATCCGGTCGAGACATCGGCGAGGTTGGAGACGTAGTCAAGGCAGACGTGGCAGCCGGGCTGCTCGTACTTGTGGGTCACCTTCAGCGGGATCTGGGCGACCGCGCCGCGCTCGGTGTAGGCCCAGAACTTGCCCTTGCCGATGTCCAGCTTCTTGACCGATTCCATCTTCAGGTTGCAGTGGTCCTCGACCAGTGCCTCGATCGACTGGTACGGGAAGTTCTCCATGCAGAAGATCCCGATGGCGAGGGCGATCTTGTCGGGAACGTCGCGCATGCCGACCGGGTAGAGCTGGGCCTTGCGGACCGCCTGCATCTGGCACGGGGTGCCGACGATGCCGACTCTGTCGAGACCGTAGCTGCGGGTCGCCTCCTTGAGGAGGGAGATGTTCGGGGAGAGGGTGTATTTCGTGCCGCGGGCCGCGAGGAGCTCGGCCTTCGTCGTGGCGACGATCGGCTCGGGCTTCCAGGGCTCGTCTGACGGCCCCGCTACGATGGCGCCGTCGATGATCCCCTCTTCGAGCGCGTACGCGAAGAGCTGGGTGACGATGCCGCCGTCCTGGGCTCCCTTCAGGATTTCCTTGTCGGTGCTGCGTGCAGCAACACAGGTTTTGTAGTTACCGAGTACCATTTTTCTTCACCTCACTCCATGACCGATTTGATGAGTTCGGTAATGCCCTCGAACTCGTTCATCACATCGAAGTTGAAGAAGCTCCTCGGGCACTGGGCATAGCAGGCGCCGCACTTGATGCAGAGGTCGCGGTTGACCTGGGGCTTGCCGTACTCCATGGTGACTGCACGGACCGGGCAGGCGGCGGCGCAGGAGCCGCAGCCCATGCACAGGCCCTGGTTGATCACGTCGTACATCAGGTCGCAGCCGCAGGCCTCGTCGCCGCGCTTTGCAAGGTCCATGAGCGGCTTCAAGTATGCGGTCGCGAGCTCCTTCTGCTCGTCGGTGCCTTTCAGGAGCAGGTACGCCATGATGGCGACGTTCCTGATCTGCTGGGGGGTCGGTGCACAGCCGGGGATATACAGGTCCACGTCGATCAGTTCGCCGATCGGAACGTAGGACTCCATCTGCGGCTGGTTCCACTGGCCGCCGCGGCAGAACCGGGTGATGTTCCCGTATGCCGCACAGCCGCCGAGGGCGACGACGACCTTTGCCTTCTCCCTGGTTTCTTTGATCTCTTCCACCGAGATCTTGTCCTGGAGACAGACAGAGCCCTCGACAAGGGCGACGTCCATCTCAGGGACATGCCTGACATCTACAAGGGTCAGTGCATAGACGAGGTCTGCATAGTTGTCCAGAATCTTGAAGAGTCCTTCGTAGTTGTCTGCAAAGGACACAAGGCATCCGGTACAGCCGCTCATGTGCACGTGCCCCACGGTAATCTTTTCTACCACAGGTCTTTCCTCCTTAGTGTTTTCAACTTGTATTTCCGCTTCAATCTCAGAAGGTTTCGCTACAGGTCTGGGTGCCGGTTCAACGGTCGTCTCGACCGTTTCGACCGCTCTGGCAGGCTTCTCGGCAGGTTTCTGCCGGGCCTCTTTGACGGGTGCAGGCGCCGGTGCTGGCACGGGCTTTTTCACCCATTTTACTGATCCCCGCTCCTCTGACGGCACAGGCTCAGGTTTCGCCGCAGCCTCAACCGGCTTCGGCTCTGCTCCTGCGGCCTTTTCGGGCGCGGGCGGCTCTTTCCTTCCAAAGATCCCTTTAAGAAACGATAGTAGCCCCATCATCCACTCCAATCTCGGCAAGTACGTGGTGTACTACCCTGGGAATGGCCTTCTGTACCTCTTCAGAGAGCCCGATCTCCATGTCGGGTGCCGTTACCCGTTTCGGCTGGACGCCGAAGATCGTGATCTCGACGCTGTCCTTGAGTCGCTGGAGCGGTTCGGTGAGGTCCCACGAGTGGGCGTCCCGGTAGCTCCCGGGCGGCAGGTCTTCGACAGAGAGTTTTGTGAGCGAGCCCGGTTCGGCACCGAAGTCCACGATGTCGATGATGACGATCTTCTTCGTGACCGCCTTGTCGACCAGTGTGAAAATAAAGTGCGGGGCGCCAAGCCCCCCGTCGATGGCCTTGACATTGTCGGGAAGTTGCAGGCGGTTAATCTCCTCGATCACCGCGGGGCCGAGGCCGTCGTCGGCGAAGAGGGGGTTGCCGCATCCTACAATCACGGTTTCTGGGTATAGCATGTATGCTCTCACTCGAGGAGTTTCTGGGCCACTATCCTCTTGCTTTCATCGACCACCAGCATATGGGTGGCGCACGATACACACGGGTCGTATGCCCGGACGATGACCTCGGCGAGCTCCCACGGGGCGCCCACGAGGGCGCGGCTGCAGGTCGGGAAGTTCCAGGTGGTCGGGACGAGCATCGAGAACCAGCGGACCTTGCCGTCCTTCACCTTGGTGAGGTGGACGTCGCAGCCACGCGGGGCCTCGTTTGCCGCCCAGCCAAGGCTTCCGTCGCCCTGCGGGATCTCGTCGGCAAGCACGCTGGCCGAGGTGTCGAGGGCGTCGCAGGCTTCCATGATGCCGTAGCAGGTCTCCTCGTACTCCATCTGCCGTGCGATCTGCAGGCCGATGGCGCCCTTCTCGTCGTAGTTCTTGAACTGGACGAGACGGGCACGCGGACCGACTTCGACCGGCTGGCCGTCGTACAGGGGCACGCCGGTGCACGCCTGCATCTGGGGCCAGGCCTTCTCGCCTGCCGGGGTGGTGCCGCCGACGGGGTAGTCCTTGTCCTCGAGGGTGATCTCTTCCTCGCCCATGTACCAGTCCCAGGGGCGGACCTCGGTCCAGCGCTCGGGGAACCAGGTCGGGTTCTCGTCAAGGCTGCTGCTGCCGTAGACCGGCGCCGCAGCCATGTAGCCCTGGTTGTGGTAGCCGAGATCCTTCGGGATCGGGATCTGGCGGCCGGCAACCTCGGCCCAGTCGCGCTTCTGGAAGTTCCGGAAGACGGCGATCATGAACTCGGACTGCTCGTGGGCAAGCTTGCGGCCTTCCTTTGCAAGGTCGTAGACCTTCTGCTTTGCGATCGGGCTGATGTTCTTATACATGCCGCCGACACGCGGGTTGGACGGGTGGACCGCTTCGCCGCCGACGATCTCGCCGATGGTCTGGCCGATCTCACGCAGCCGCTGGATCCTCAGGGCGACCGACCGCACCGGCTCCTCGGGGGAGAACGGGTTGATCTTCGTGTCCGTGCCCGGAAGGTACATGTCGGGCAGGGAGAGGATGTTGTGCAGGGCGTGCGAGTGCAGTCTGTTCGCGCACTGGAGCATGTAACGCAGAAGCATGGCGTCCTCGGGGACCTCGCATCCGATGGATGCCTCCATGGCCTCTGTTGCTGCGAGCGTGTGGGCGATCGGGCAGATGCCGCAGACGCGGGAAGCGATCTTGGGCACCTGTTCCATCGTCTTGCCGATGGCCAGCTTCTCTACACCCCTCACCGGAGTGATGGAGAGCCAGTCACCACGTTCGACGATACCCTCGTCATTTACCTTCAGGACGAGTTTGGAATGTCCCTCGTGCCTCGTGGTTGGGGAAATCTCTACAACTTTCGACAAATATATCGCCTCATTTTAATTGGGTTGTTCAAACAGCGATACAACTCTTCGAACCTGTGCAATAGGTGTGACACGTACCTCAGAAGTACGCTAAATCCAATTGTTATTGGGTTTTAGTTATATCTTTCGATCTATCGCAGGACAAATTTCAGGTATTTTCATTAACAATCATTAACAATACCTCAGATGACAGGATCGTCGTTCTCTTTATTTTTATGATGATCATTCTCGTGTCTGCACGCCCGATTCAGGGTGTTCGTGGCGTGCACTCTCTGGTTCCGGCCGCCGCTCCCCGGTATATCAGATCTCACGGAAGGCAGGACCTGTCCATCGATCACCGTCCCTGGTCTCCGTCTTCGCCCTGCATCCGCGAGAATGCGGGGGATAATTTTATCGATTACCTATTATATTATGATTTTATATGTGCGGGGGCGAGGCAGACCATCTCGCGAAGATCAGGGCGATCATCCGGTACAACCCCAGAGGACTGAGCATCTCTGAAATCGCGAGAAAAGCGCACCTGAATCGGAACTCTGTCGCAAAATACCTCCAGGTCCTCCTGGCCTCGGGCGAGGCCGAGCTCAGGACGATCGGGGCGGCCAGAGTGTACACCCCGTCCCGCCGCCTCCCGCTCTCCTCCCTGCTGGAGTACTCGAACGACCTGATCGTCGTCCTCGACCGGGACGGGACGGTCATCCAGGTCAACACGCCGTTTCTTGCGTTTTCCGGACTCTCCAGGGATGAGATCCCTGGCGCCGGCCCCCCTGATCTCCCGCTCCTCTCGGCCCCGGCGCTCAGGGCGGCCCTGGCCGATCCCCCGGCCGAAGAGATCGTGATCCCCGAGGTCGCATGGGAGAACGGGGCGGTCTTCCGGGCGAAAATTCTCCCGACGCGTTTCGAGGACGGGGGGCACGGGACGACGGTGATCCTGGAGGAGATCACCGGGGAGAAGAGGGCGTGGAAGACCCGCACCATCCTCGCCTCGATCGTCGAGTCCACCGACGACGCCATCATAGGAAAAGACCTTGACGGCACGGTAATCTCCTGGAACCGGGCGGCAGAGGCCCTCTACGGCTATACGGCGGAGGAGATGGTCGGGCAGAGCCTCGACCGCATCGTCCCGCCCGACCTGGCCGCAGAGGTGGCGGCGATCACGGAGGAGGTCAGGCAGGGCCGCCCGGTCAGGCATATCGAGACGACCAGGGTCCGCAGGGACGGGAGACGGGTCGCGGTCGCCCTGACCGTCTCCCCGATCCGCGGCGAGGACGGGGCGGTGATCGGCGCCTCGACGATCGCCAGGGACGTCACCGCCCTGAAGAGGGTGGAGGCGGAGAAAGAGCGGCACCTCAAAAATATGGCGTTTCTCTCCAGGACGGCGACGGCTTTTGTCAGGATGGACGACGACGATCTCTACGGTTATATCGCGGAGAAGACCAGGGAACTCGTGCCCGGCGCCCTCGTTGCGATCACCTCGTACGACCCGGTGAACAATACCCTGACCGCAGAGGAGGTGGCCGCTTCGCCGCACGATCTCGAGGTGATGGCCGGGTATCTCCGCACGTCGCCGATCGGGATCACCGTCCCGTTCCTCGACGAGTACCGGGACACTTTTAAGGAGCCCGGCCTTGCGCCGGGCCCGCCGCTCTACACCATCCTGATGCACACCGTGCCTGAAGAGACCTGCAGGCGGATCGAGGAGGACCTTGGCCTCAACGGGAGCTTCTATGCCCCGATCATCTCGAATCGCCGGTTTCTGGGCAGCGTGCTCATCATCCTGAAGAAGGGGACCGTGGTCGAGGACCCTGCCCTGATCGAGACGTTCATCGACGGGGCGGCGGTCGCGATCCACCGTCGGACCGCCTTCCAGATCCTCAAGAGGGGCGAGAAACAGGCAAAAGAACTGCTCAACGCCACCCACGACCTTGCGATCCTCACCGATGCCGGCGGCAGGGTGCTCGACCTGAACGAGGAGGCCGCCCGGTTTCTCGGGCGGTCTGAAGAGGACCTGATCGGGTGCTCGCTCGGGGAGGTCCTGCCCGGCGTGGAGGCACCGGCGGGCGAGGCGCATGCACGGTTCGAGGTCTCGCTATCAGGGCGGATTTTTGACGTCTCGGTTGCGGCGGTGATCGACGAGCGATCCTCCTCTCCGAGATCGGCGGTCTTTCTCAGGGATATCACGGCAGAACGGGAGGCAGAGGGCCAGCTCAGGCGGATGAACCGGCATCTTGCCGAGATCATCGAGTTCCTCCCCGACGCCACCTTCATCATCGACGCGGACGGGAGGGTGACTGCCTGGAACCGGGCGATGGAGGACCTCACCGGCGTCTCGAAGGAGGCGATGATCGGAAAAGGGGATTACCAGTACGCCGTTCCCTTCTACGGCGAGCGGCGTGAGATCCTCATCGATCTCATCGACAGAGAGGGCGACGACCTTCCCCCGTACCTCAGCATCGACCGCACCCGGCACGCCGTCATCGGGGGCGCGTACTGCCCTTCCATCGCCGGGGGAAAAGGGGCATATCTCTGGGGCAAGGCGACGGCGCTCTTCGACGAGGACGGAAACCGTGTCGGTGCGATCGAGTCGGTCCGGGATGTCACCCGGATGGTCCGTGCGGAGGAAGCGCTCAAGCAGAGCCAGGCGAAGTACCGCGACCTCGTCGAGAACGCCAACTCGGTGATCCTCACCCTCGACACCGAAGGGCGGATCACCTTTTTCAACCGGTTTGCAGAGGCGTTTTTCGGCTATACGCGGGACGAGGTGCTCGGAAAGAGCGTTCTCGGCCTGATCGTCCCGGAGACGGATTCTGCCGGTCGGGACCTCAGGTTCATGATCGCCGCTCTCTGCGCCCGTCCCGACCTCTTCGGGAACGTGGAGAACGAGAACGTCACCCGGGACGGGACGCCGGTCTGGATCTCGTGGACGAACCGTGCGATATACGGGGAGAACGGCGAGATCGTCGGTGTCAACTGTGTCGGAAACGACATTTCGGCCCGCAAACAGATGGAAGAGGAGTTGAAAGCGGCACAGCAGAACCTCGAGGCGACGGTGTGCCGCCAGACCGCCGACTTGATCTTTGCGAACACCTCGCTCAGGGAGGAGATCGGCGAGCGGATCCGGGCGCAGGAAGCGCTGGAGAAAAGCAGGAACACCCTCTGGCTGATGCTGGAGGTGATCGCCGACTGCATCTTTGTGGCCGGCGCCGGCGGCGAGGTCAGGGCGGTGAGGACGCAGGGCGAGGTCCTGCGGGGCGTGCCGGTCGAGGCGATCCTTGCGGGCGCCCTTTCCGGCGAACGGAGAGAGCAGGTGTTTGCAGAAGGGAGGCCGGTCAGGCAGGAGATCAGGCTCGCCTCGTTCGGGCGGGAGATCGCTCTCGACACCTGGCTGATACCGGTGCCTGACTGGGATGGAAAAGGGCCGGCGATCGTCGGCGTCGCCCGTGACGTTGTCCCGGACGGGAAAAAAGAAGGGGATTAAGAGAGAGGAAGCGTTAATCGCCGTTCAACTCGGCGATCAGTTCGGCCAGCGTCGCCTTGCGCTCGGCATAGGCGTCGTGCTGGTGGATGCTCTCCTCGTTGGTCTGGCGGATCAGGACCAGGGAGTCGCCGGGGAGGGAACCGAACTCGCCGACGACCCTCCGGGCCATCTCGCGCACGCAGTCCTCGACGAATCTGGGGTTGCGGTGGGCCTGCAGCACGACGTAGTTCTCGTCGCCGCGCTTTAAGAGTTCGTAGATCTGGGCGCTCATCGAGTTCTTCAGGACGTCGATGATCGCCTCTAAGGAGACGTGCTGGTCGTCGTCGGTCTCGATGCAGAGGAAGCCGCGGCCGCGCTGGTTGTGGGTGGCCATCGGCACCTCCTCGAAGAACGCCGTGATCTTATCCGCCTCGATACCGAGGTTTTCCATCACGCGGACGGCATGGTCCTTGACGATGTCCTGGGCGCAGGGGCAGGCGGTCATGCCGGTGACCTCGGCGCCGATGCTCTTCCTGATGATCGGCAGGTGCCCGGTCCTCATGGCGATGGCGCGGGCATGGACCTTCACCACCTCGTGGCACTTCGTCTTTGAGACCGGGGTGTCGCGGCGGACCATGAACTCGCTGCGCATCTGCACCTCGGTCCGGTCGGCGTACTCGTGGTGGTCGAGGAGTTTGCGTGCAACGACGCTGCAGAGTTCCTCGATCTCGGTGACCTGACCGTTGATCGCCTCCTGCAGCACCTCGTCGATCACCTCGAAGTTCCGTGAAAGATTGGCACCCTTCAGGCTCCCCGGCAGATCGACGTAGACGTCAAAATTGGAGATGAAGATAACCGGGCGCTTTCCTGGACGGCTGACTTCTACAAGCTTCTTCACGTTTTTTACGCCGACCCTTGTCAGGTTGATGCGAACATCAGGGATGGTCGACTGAACATCTGGAAGTTCCATTCTTGTAAACCTCGAATTACTGGAGATAATTGCACGAAATCACGGCGTAGACCGGGACATTCAGGGGCGCCGAAATTATAGTGCTTTTTAGGTACCCCCTATAATTATTTATGAACTTCGTTCTCACCATATGGTGGTACAGTATGGTCGAGAAATACTTTGATGCCGACGCCGATATGAGCGTGCTGGCTGGAAAGAAGATCGCGGTTGTTGGCTACGGGTCGCAGGGACGGGGTCAGGCCCTGAATCTCAAGGACTCCGGCCTCGACGTGATCATCGGGGTCAGGCCCGGCAGGAGCTGGGAGGCCGCGATAAAGGACGGGTTTGAAGTCTACCAGGTGGCCGATGCCGCCAAGATGGCGGACATCATTCAGGTCCTTCTTCCAGACGAGGACCAGGCCGCTATCTATCAGGCGTCCATCAGGCAGGGGCTCTCCGCAGGAAAGACCCTGATGTTCTCGCACGGATTCAACATCCACTACGGCCAGATTGTGCCGCCGCCCGACGTGAACGTCGTGATGGTCGCCCCGAAGGGGCCGGGCCACATGGTCAGGAGGATGTACGAGGAGGGCAAGGGCGTCCCGGCGCTCATCGCCATCGAGCAGGACCCGAGCGGTCAGGCGAAGGCGATCGCCCTCGCCTATGCGAAGGGCATCGGAGCGACGAGAGCGGCGGTCTTCGAGACCTCCTTCAGGGAGGAGACCGAGACCGATCTCTTCGGCGAGCAGGCGGTGCTCTGCGGCGGGTGCACGGCGCTGGTCAGGGCCGGGTTCGAGACCCTGGTCGCAAACGGCTACGCGCCCGAGATGGCCTACCTCGAAGTGCTCCACGAGCTGAAACTGATCGTCGACCTCATCTACGAGGGCGGGTTTACGAAGATGCGCGACTCGATCTCGAACACCGCGCAGTACGGCGACCTCACCCGCGGCCCGCGGGTGATCGGCCCCGAGTCCTATGCGGCGATGCAGGAGATCCTGGAGGAGATCCAGGACGGAAGGTTCGCAAAGGAGTGGATCCTCGAGAACATGACCCGCCGCCCGGTCTTCACCGCCCTCACCCGCGCCGACGAGGAGCACGAGATCGAGGAGGTCGGCGCCGAGATCAGGGCGCTGATGCCTCAGTTCCAGAAAAAATAACGCTCTTTTTTTTCGGGCGGGCCCTGCCGCCAGAACGCCCTTATGGGTGTGCGTATATCTCTCCTGTATGCGAGCCTGTATTGTCTATTACTCGGCCACCGGAAACACGCGTGCGCTGGCCGAAGCGGCCGCCGGGCTTTCCGGGGCCGATATCGTCGAGGTGAGGGACGAAGAGGACTACTCGAAGGTGATGATGTACCTTAAGGGGGCGCCGCGGGCGCGCCGGGGCGAGGCGGCCAGGATCGAGCCCGCGGCGATCGATGTCGGGGGCTACGACCTGGTCGCCGTCGGCACCCCGGTCTGGGCGTTCAGGCCGACGCCGGCGGCGAATGCGATCGTCGCCGCCCTGCAGAACTGCGAGGGAAAACAGGCGGTCGCCTTTGCGACGAGCGGGGGTGCGCCGGGCGATACCGTGGGGGTGCTGAAGGCGCGGATGGAGGAGCGGGGCATGAAGGTCGTCGGCACCTTCCATGCGAGCGATAAAGAGGTAAAACGCGGTGAGGGCGCCGACGCCCTCGCCCGCCTGATCAGTAGCGCATCAGGCGCGTGATCGAGGAGAGGGAGAACTCGATCTCCTCGGGGGAAAGGACGACCTTCTCATCCCCGGCGGCGATCCTGAGCCCTTCCCCGCCGGCCGTGCCGATCACGGCGTGGGGGAGGCCGGCAAGGTCGGCCTCGTTTTTGACGGCGACCAGGAAGCGGCCGTAGGTCTCGGAGAAGAGGGCCGTGACCGGGTCGCCGGAAAGCCGCACCTCTGCGTTCGGTGCGAGTTTTGCAAGGGCGACGAGCAGCCCGCCCTTCGAGAGGTCGGTGACGCCGGAGAAGCGGTCGGCCGCCACCCGCTCGCGGATCAGGGGGAGCAGGGAGGGGTCGGCGATCGCCGGGGCCGCACCGCCGCACCCGGTCACGGCGTCCAGGACCGACCCGCCGAGGTGCTCGCCGGTCTCGCCGACGAGGGCCAGGATGTCGCCGGCCGCCGCTTTCGTCCAGCAGCGCACCGGGCCTTTTCCTGCCATGCCGATCGAGGGCGTCGGCTTGATCTCGGTCCCGTACTCGTCGGACTCGTTGTACAGGGAGACGTTCCCGCCGACGACCGGGGCGCCCAGGGTGCGCGCCATGTCGCCGAGGCCCAGGACGGCCTGCTCCATATCGTGGAAGACCTCGGGGTGGAGGGGGCTGGCGAAGTTCAGGCAGTTGACGATGCAGAGGGGTTCGGCGCCGACGCAGGCGAGGTTGGCGGCGTTCTCGTAGACGGCGTTTGCGGCGTTCGCATAGGGGGCGAGGGCGATCTGGCGCGGGTTGCAGCCGCAGGAGAGGACCAGGGCGGCGTCTTCGAGGCGCAGCACGGCGGCGTCGTGGGAGAGGGAGACGGTGCGCACCTGGACGTCGTGGTCGTACTGCTCGGTGATCCAGACCTTCGAGGCGATGTCGGGGTGGGAGAGGACGGCCAGGGCGAGGGCCTTCGTGTCGCCGGGCGGTGGGGTGTAGGTGGTGTCGACGGTGCGCGGCGCTTTCGGGAGGGCGCACCGCGGCGTCCCGCCGACCAGGAGGTCGATGGGAAGGTCGCAGACGGTCTCGCCCGCAAACTCCACGATATAGCGCGGCTCTGCGATCACCTCGCCGATCTCGCTCCAGCCGAGGTCGTACTTCGCGGCGATCGCACCCATCAGGGCGACGTCTTCTGCTGCCACCTCGATGAGCATCCGCTCCTGCGACTCGGCGAGCATGATCTCGACGGCGTTCATCCCGGTCTCCCTGAGGTGGACGCGGTCGGCGACGATCCTGGCCCCGAAGGTGCTCGCCATCTCGGACGAGGCTCCGGCAAGCCCGGCGGCCCCGAGGTCGCGGCAGGAGAGCACTTTTCCGGTCTCTGCCATCTCCATCGTCGCTTCGATCAGGAGTTTTTCGGTGAAGGGGTCGCCGACCTGGACGCTCGGGCGGTCTTCGGCCTCGGATTCCTCGGAAAGATCACGCGAGGCGAACGACGCCCCGCCGAGCCCGTCCCTGCCGGTGGACGACCCGAAGAGGACGAGCCTGGTGCCCGGCGCCTTCACCCGCGCCGTCAGGAAGCGCTCCGGATCGACGACGCCCACGCAGACGACGTTCACCAGGGGGTTGCCCTGGTACGAGGGGTCGAAGACGGTCTCGCCGCGCACCACGGGGACGCCGATGCAGTTGCCGTAGTCGCCGATCCCGGCCACCACGTGTTCGAGGAGGTAGCGGGTCTTCTCGGCGGCGAGCGAGCCGAAGTACAGCGGGTCCATCAGGGCGATCGGGCGGGAGCCCATCGATATGACGTCGCGCACGATACCGCCGACCCCGGTGGCCGCCCCGTCGTACGGGTCCACGTACGAGGGGTGGTTGTGGCTCTCCATCCCGATGGCGAGGGCGAGCGAGTCGGAATACCGCACGATGGCGGCGTCGTCGCCAGGGCCGAGGATGACGTTCTCTCCCTCGGTCGGGAGGGTCTTCAGGAGCGAGCGGGTGGAGCGGTACGAGCAGTGTTCGCTCCAGAGGTTCTCAAAGCAGGCGGCCTCCACGTCGGTGAGGTCGCGGCCCAGTGTTCCGGTGATGAAGGCGAGGTCCTCGGCAGACAGCATGTACACACAGATGGGTTTCGCGCGCCTTTATATTCATCTCACTCCCCGGAGGGGCACATATTCCTTTTATCCGATCCCCACCATAGTATATATCATGGCAGATCCTTACGAAGAGTTGCTGAAAAAAGCATATTCCAATATCACCGAGATCAGCGACTCCGCCGAACGTTTCCATATCCCCGAGGGGAAGATCTATCAGGAGGGCAAGACGACGGTCCTCGAAAACTTCACCGAGATTGCGGAGTACATCAGGCGCGAGCCCGATCACCTGATGAAGTTCCTCCTCGGCGAACTGGGGACGGCCGGAAAAGTCGAGGGGAACCGCGCCGTCTTCAACGGCAAGTTCGAGCCGTCGGTGATCACGGCGGTGGTCAAGAAATACGTCGAGGATTATGTGATCTGCTCTGAGTGCGGACGGCCTGACACCCGCCTCGTGAAGGACGACCGGGTGCTGATCCTCCGCTGCGACGCATGCGGCGGGCACAGGCCGGTGAGAAAGCGCCGCGCCAAGGCAGACGACGGGGCCCCGAAGCTTGAAGAGGGATCGATCCTGGACGTCAAGATCGAGTCGATCTCCAAGCGCGGCGACGGTGTGGTGAAGATGGGGAAATATATCATGTACGTCACCAACGCCCGTCCCGGACAGGTGGTGAAGGTGAAGATCGCCCGGATATCGGGCTCGATCATCTTCACCGAGCGGGCCTAGAGATCGGGTTTTGTGATCTCGACCCAGAACCCCGTTTCCTCTTTTTTGATCCCGGCATGAGGGATCCCGGCGGCTTCGAGGTCGCAAAGCATGGTTTCTGGGGGTATCCGGGCGCTCCGTCGGGCGACGTCCCGGTCCCAGTGCGGGTTTTTTGTCCGCATCCGCTCGAAGATCTCCTGGCGCAGGGCGGCGGTGCCGAAGCTGCCTCCCAGGTAGGCGGCACCGCCCGGTGCAAGGGCCCGGTGGACTTCAGAGAAGACGCGGGCCCGGTCGTCCCAGTAAAAGATCGAACCGCGCGAGACGAAGAGGTCGACGGTGTTGTCGGAAAAAGGCAGGTGGTGGACGTCGGCGAGGGCCGGGGCGACCCTGCCGGAGAGCCCTGCATCCCTGATGTGTCCTGCCGCAAACGTGAGCATCTGCGGGTCGATGTCCAGCGCGGCGACCGTCATCGACGATGCGCCTGCGACGGCGATCGCGAGCAGGCCCGGGCCGGTGCCGAGGTCGACGCAGATCCCCTCACGTTTCTTCGACCATGAGAGAAGCCGCTCTGCGATCACCGGGTAGATGGGAGCGAAGATCCGGGTCGCGATCAGGTCGAACCCGGCGGCGTCCCGTCCCATATCAGACGGTCGTCTTCGCCCTGACCTGTTCGATGAGGTCGTCGCACTGGGCGGTGATGCGGCTGCAGGCCTCCCTGACTACAAGGAGCGGATCTTTTCCCTCTTTCGTCGTGACGAGCAGCTCGGGATCGGAAAACTGGTATTTGATGACATATTTTGCCACATCGACCGCGGGATCACTGAGGATCTCCTCGGTGAGGGCGTTCATGAAGGTGTGTCCCTGACCCTTCAGGACCATCCGCACTTTGTCCCCTTCGCGCTCAAGGATCTTGATATCCATGTAGAGATAGGTGGTGGGCAGAAGAGTATATAGATATGGGTACCGGGATCGGTCGGGAAATCCCCGGCCGTGGTGGCCCGTTTGACCCCGGGACGCCCCGGTGCCGGGCGGGTCAACTCCTATATATCCGGGAGGCGTTTCTCTTCTCATGACAGGGGAGGGAGGGCTCAGGCGGGAGCTCGGGCTTGCCGGGGTGACGGTCTCTGGTATCGGCATCATCCTCGGGGCCGGGATCTACGCCCTGCTCGGCGAGGCGACCGGCCTGGCCGGAAACGCCGTCTGGCTCTCCTTCGGGATCGCCGCCGTCATGGCGGCCTGCACCGCCCTCTCGTACGCCGAACTTTCCTCGATGTTCCCGCGTGCGGCCGCGGAGTATGCCTACGTCTCGGAGGCGTTCGGCCGGAAAGCCGCCTTTGTCGTCGGCTGGCTGATCCTTGCGAGCGGCGTGCTTTCCACGGCGACGGTGGCGCTGGGTTTTGGCGGTTACGTCGCCGGGGCCACCGCCCTGCCGATCGTCCCGGCCGCCCTGCTCCTCATCGCCGGGCTCTCTGCCCTGGCCGTCCTGGGGATCAGGGAGACCGCCCTGTTTGCGATCGCCATGACCCTGATCGAGGCCGGGGGGATCGTCTTTGTGATCCTGATCGGTCTGCCCCACCTCGGTTCGGTCGACTATTTCGTGATGCCGAACGGATTTTCAGGCGTGTTCAAAGGCGCCGCCCTCGTTTTTTTCGCCTTCATGGGCTTCGAGGAGATGGTAAAACTCGCCGAAGAGACAAAAGACCCGGAACGGACGATCCCGAGGGCCGTGCTTCTCGCCCTCGCGATCGCCGTCGCCCTGTACATGCTCGTCACGGTGAGCGCCGTCTCGGTGCTCGGGTGGGAGCGGCTTGCCGCATCGAGCGCCCCCTTCGCCGAGATCGCCGGGGCGGTCCTCGGGGAGCAGGCCTTCGCCGTGATCACCCTGGTCGCCCTCTTTGCGACGGCGAACACCGCCCTCCTCCTCCTCGTCGCCGCCTCGCGCCTCGCATACGGGATGGCGGCGGCCGGATCGCTCCCGGCGGCGCTCGGGCGCGTCCACGGCCGGTTCGGGACGCCGTGGGTTGCGGTGGCGGCGGCCGGTGCGATCTCCGCCGGTTTCCTCTTTGCAGGAAACATCGCCTATGTCGCAAACGCCACCAACGTCGCCCTCTTCCTCACCTTCCTGACGATCAACGCCGTGGTGATCGTGCTGCGGTTCAGGGAGCCCGATACGCCCAGGCCGTTTCTGGTGCCGGGTGCGGCCCTGGGCGTCCCGCTCGTCCCGGTGCTCGGGATCCTCTTCTCGGTTTTTCTCCTCTTCCAGCTCGAGGCGGCCGTTCTCGTCCTCGGGGGCGTGCTCCTCGTCTCCGGCGGCGTGATCGCCGTTTTCCGGGGATGATTCAGAGGTCGAAGGTCTCCATGTCCATGGCGAGGTGGGGGGTGTCCCAGGGCATGAGGTGGCTTGTATGGGTGCAGCGGAAGGTCTTCGGCGTGAGTTCGGCCGCAAGGGCGACGGCGTCGGCGTAGTTCATGTGCTTCGTGATCGTATAGCCCCGCGGGGCGATGGCGTCGAGCACCAGGAGGTCGGCGCCGGAAAGCGCTGTTTTGCTCCGCTCCGGGACGGAGGCGTTGGTGTCCGAGGTGAGGGCGAGGACGGCGCCCTCGTGCTCGATCCTGACGCCGAAGGTCGGCATGTGCGGGTGGTTCACCGGGACCAGGGTGACCGAGGCGCCGAAGAGGTCGAAGGGGCAGTACGGGCTGACGGCGGTAGACTCGAAGCGGAGAAAAGAGAAGATCGAGCTGGCATAGTCGAGGGTCGGTGCGGCCGCATAGACCGGCGGGATCCGCTGCACCCGGTAAAACTCCCCGAATCCCATGAAGTGGTCGTAATGGCCGTGGGTCCAGATGACGGCGTCGATCTGCGGCGCACCGGCGGCGATGAGCTGGGCCCGCAGGTCAGGGCCCGAATCGACCAGGACGTTTTTGTCCCCGATCTCGACCAGGGTCGCCGACCTGAGACGCTGGCGCCCGGCGAGACGGGCCTCGGTGCAGACCGGGCAGGTGCACCCGATCTTCGGCGTCCCGATGGCGTCGCCGGTGCCGAGGAGGGTGACCTTCATCTTATCCCCACGAGCAGGTGCGGATCAGGCTCCTGTTCGCGACCGAGGCGAGGGCCCCGTCGATGTCGGCCTGGGTGACGACCCTTCGGCCGTCCATTAAGGCCGAGATCACCGCCTCCTTGACGGCCATGCGGAGGTCGGCGCCTGAAAAACCCTCTGAACGGGCTGCCGCCTCTGCAAGGTCGGCCGTGCATTCGAGGGAGAGGACGAACTTTTTCAGGATCGTCTCGCGCATCGCCTCGTCAGGGAGGACGAACTCGACGACCTCGTCGAAACGCCGCCAGGCCGCTTCGTCCAGGAGCTGGGGGTGGTTTGTCGCCCCGATCAGGAGGACGCCGTTTTTGATCAGGCTGATCTTGTCGATGTTCTTGAGGAGCATGTTCACGGCGCGCTTCATCGCCCCGTGGTCGTCTGAGACCCGGCTTTTTGCCACGAAATCGAACTCGTCGATGAAGAGGACGCACGGGGAGAGATTCTTTGCCAGGTCGAAGATCCGGTCGATGTTCTTGGAGGTCTCGCCGAGGTACTGCGAGGTGACCATCGAGAGGCGGACCTCGAGGAGGGGCATGCCGAGGTCATTGGCGAGGGCGAGGGCCAGCGAGGTCTTTCCTGTGCCGGGCGGGCCGACGAAGAGGAGTTTGCCGACCTCGGAGATGTTGTGCTCCCTGAGGAAGTCGCGGTTCTCGATCGCCGTCCTGATCCGTGCGATCATCCCGGTCTGGCCCTCGGTGCAGACGAGGCCGTCCATCTGCTGCTCGATCTCGGCCGGGGCCGAGATGATCACCAGGTCCATCGCCTCCTTGAGCGCCTCGTCCCGGGAGAGGATCTGCGCGACCCGCTGGTCGAGGGCGGTCCTCGAATCGGCGAACCTGGGGTTTCTCGCCCGCACGCTCGTATAGTCGATCCCGAGCGAGTCGTAGCCCCCGATAAAGTGGGCGAGGGCCGGGTTTTTCTCCACCAGGTCCCGTCCGCCGTGGCCGACGAACCATTCGGCCGCCGCCTGGAGGTTGGTGACGTGGTACTGGAGGTTTAAGGTATCGAACTCAACGAACGGATTTTTCAGGAGGTTTTTTACGGCCTCGTCGGACTGCACGCCCACCCGTTTCAGAAACCCGTCGGTAACGAGGACCGGCCGTTTCACCTCGGATGCCTCGGGCCCTGCGAGGAAGAGGCTCCGGTGCCGGGGGGTAAGGTCGTCCAGGTCCAGACGGGGGGTGCGGTTGAACACCTCGGCCGTCAGGATGACCTCCATCAGCCGGATGACGTCGTCTCTGCTCTCTGCACTCGACATGGATGTAACATCTTCTATTGTCGGTCTGCTCCGATAATACTATCCATGGTGCGTCGTCACGATGCAGCCGTCGGCGGTGACGATGAGGGTGTGCTCGGCCTGGGAGACGAAGGAGCCAGCCACGTCGTGGAGGACCGGGTAGCCGTGGAGGACCCCGCCTTTCAGGAGGGTCGAGAGGGCGAGGTCGACCTTCTCCTGCGGGAGCCAGCGGCGGGAGAAGGGCATGCCGCGCCGCTCCCTGATCTGATTGAGGATGCGCTTTGCCGAGGGGAGGCGCACCGGCTTGACGGCGATCTGCTGGTAGATCTCGGTCCGCATCCGGTCGCTCACCCGCCCGCTGCCGGTGGTGGCGAAGGGCTCGATGGCGATCGCCATCCCCTCTTCGAGGACGGCGCCGCCGGCGATCCCGACATTCGGGATCGTGGGGGCGGTGTGGATCTGGTACGGGGCGAGGCCGTGGCCGGTGAGGTTTGCGACCGGGAGAAAGCCCCGGCCCTCGATCTCGGCCTGGATGGCGCCCCCGAGTTCGCCGGCGGTGACGCCCGGGCGCACCAGGGCGATGGCGCGGTCGAGGGCGGCGGCCGAGGCGGCGACGAGGGCGTCGTGCCCGCCGAGGTCCACCGAGAGGGCGGTGTCGGCGATCCGGCCGTCGAGGGCGACGCCGAGGTCGAGTTTGATCAGGTCGCCGGCCGAGAAGGTCCGCTCGTCGCCGGCCGAGGCGGTGTCGTGGGCGGCGTCTTCGTTGAAGGAGAGGTTTAAGGGGAAGGCGATCTCGGCCCCGGTCTCCAGGATCATCGCCTCGATCCCGTCCACGACCTCGAGCACCGATCTGCCGGGCTTTACCATCGCCGCGCCGGCGTGCAGGGTTCTTGCGGCGATGCGCCCTGCTTCGAGGTACTGCTCTATTTCTTCGTCTTTCATAGGATCAGGTCTCTGGTGTAATCGGTGTAACAGTCAAATCCGCCGGCGGTGACGGCGCCCATGTCCTCGATCCGCACCCCGCCGATCCCGGCGTAGTAGAGGCCGGGCTCGACGGTGACGACGTTGCCGGCGGCCAGGGGGCCGCCCGAGGGTGAGAGGGATGGGGCTTCGTGCACCTCGAGCCCGACGCCGTGGCCGAGGCTGTGGACGAACCCCTGCGCCCCGCTCTCGTAGCCCTGTTCGTCGAAGTGTTTGACGACGGCGGCGTGGAGGTCGGCGCCAGGGACGCCGGCGCGGATGAGGGATTTGCCGAGGGTCTGCGCCTCCAGGACCGAGCGGTGCATATCCGCAATCTCGGGGGAGGGCTCGCCCTTCACGACGGTCCTGGACATGTCGGCGTAGTAGCCGGTCGCTTCGTCGCACGGGAAGAGGTCGATGACGATCGGTTCGTCCGGCCTGAGGGGGCCGGCGCCCTGCCGGTGGGGCATCGCCGACTCCTCCCCGCAGGCGACGATCGTCTCGCGGGCGATGCAGCCCTGCCCCATCAGGTAGGTGTGCATCGCCGCCTTCACTCGCTCTGAGGTGAGGACCTCGCCGTCGAGGAGGAGGACCCCGCCCTGTGCGGAGGAGCGGCGGATCATGGCGATACCGAGGTCCATCGCCGCCGCCGTCGCCTGTTGCGCCGCCCTGATGGCGGCGAGTTCGTGCGAGGTCTTCACGGCCCGCATCGCCCCGACTGCCCCGCCGGTATCGACGACGACCTCGCCGTAGCCTTCGAGGAGGCGGCCGAGGCGGTACGGGAGGGTGCCCGGGACGAGCACCGGCCCGCCGGCGAGGGCGGCGGCGGTGTGCGCCAGCGCCTTCCAGGGCTCTTTGTCCTCGTCCAGGTATGCGAGGTAGCCCGACTCTGCCCTGGTCACCGGGACCGCCGTCGCTTCGGCGGCGGCGCGGGCGTACTCCATCTGGGGGACGACGAGCCCGGGCTCTTCCCCGAGGCGCTTCACGTACAGGAGGGGGTCGGAGACCTGGAACTGCGTGAGGTACCTGAAGTCCGCGTCCTTTGATGAGGCGTAGGCCACGTAGGCGGCGCATCCGGCGGCAGAAATCGCATCGTCCAGTCTTTTCATAACCCGCTCCCGGCGGTCTGAGCCCGCCATTGTGTGTACCTATTGCGGGGATACCACAAGTACTTAATCACAAAAATGCAACTACGAGTGATGGAGGACGCAGATAAACAGGTCTTCAAGTTGAAGTTCTGGAAATTGACGATCATCTTGAACATCATCATCATCTTCGTCGCCCTTGCGATAGGTCTTTACTTCAAGGCACCGCAGCCGTACGGCCCTGCGATCGCGGGGGCGCTCATCCTCGCCGATATCCCCCTGATCTGGTATTTCCGGAAGGACTATTACCGGACGAAGGCATGGCTGGACGTCCATGCCACCCCGTCGGAGAAGAAAGAGGACCATGCTTGAAAAACTGAAGACCGAGATTGACCTGGTCGCCCGCCACCTGGAGGTGCTGCGGGTGGTGGCCGCCCACCAGCCGATCGGGATCATGAAACTCGCCGAGGTGATGGGGCTGCCGTACCACCGCGTCCGCTACTCCCTGCGGGTGCTCGAAGGGATGGGCTATATCAGGGCCTCGCCCGCGGGGGCGGTGGCGACCGAGCGCGCCCTCGCCTTCCTCGACCATCTCGACGACGATCTCGACGCCATGATCGCACTTCTCGAAGGAATGCGAAGGCCCATCTCCCATAACATTTAATAGGAGCGACAAGATAGGTATTAAGGCACAACGCTTCCGTGCCGCCATAACTCAGTTGGTAGAGTGGCTGGCTGTTAACCAGCATGCCACAGGTTCGAGTCCTGTTGGCGGCGTTCTTTCATTTTTGTTCCGTTCCTTTGTCACCGCGGTTTTTTGCTCCAGACATGGTTTTTGTCACCCCCCCGGGGCGTAGGTGATATTCCCGGAGAGACAATCTTCATCACTTCCCCACCCCCAGGTACGCTCAGGAGGCGAGCAGAACCCGTATGGTGGTACAGCGAGAGGAGAAATGCATCTTCGTCGCCAGGCTCGAAGAAGTGCTCCCCCTCCTCAGGGAGCGGTTCGGCGTGGCGCGGATCGGGATCTTCGGGTCATTTGCCCGCGGTGAAGATCGTCCGGAGAGCGACGTCGATATTCTGGCCGAGTTTGCGCCGGGAGAGACGACGTTTTTGGAACTTCATGGAACTCGCGCTCTATCTTGAGGGCTTCTTCGGGCATCGGGTGGATCTCGTCACCGAAGGGGGGCTCGACCGGTACCTCAGGCCGTATGTCGAGCGGGAGGTCGTCTGGTGTGAGGCGTGATTCCGTAGATCTCTCCCGCATCCTGCAGGAGATGGAGTTTATCTCCCTATTTTTCAGCAACCTTTTTTTCCGGCGGCGTCCGACCCTCTGGAGATGACAGGGGTCAGGCGATGAGATGCGTCACGCTCAACGGCAACACCTTCTACAACGGCGACTGCATCGCCGGCGCAGCGGCGCATATCCCTGATGGCTCGGTGGACCTGATCGTCACCGACCCCCCGTACGGGATCGACGGCGACCTCCTCCACCGCCACTACAACCGGGACGAGGGTTATGTCGTGGACGGCTACGTCGAGGTCCCGGCCGCCGAATACGGCGAGTTCTGCCTGCGCTGGATCGCCCAGGCCGAGCGTATCCTCAGGCCCGGCGGCTCTGTCTACATCGTCTCCGGCTACACGAACCTCTACCATATCCTCCACGCCCTCAGGGAGACCTCCCTGGAGGAGGTCAACCACATCGTCTGGAAATACACCTTCGGGGTGTACACGCGGAGAAAATACGTCTCGTCCCACTACCACATCCTCTACTACGAGAAGCCCGGCGGAACGAGGACGTTCAACCTCGAGTCCCGCTATGGGCTGACCGAGAAGGACGCAGGCGGGCGTTCCCTCAACTACGGGGACCGGGAGGACGTCTGGACGGTCCACCGCGACTACAAGCCCGGCCAGGTGAAGAACAAGAACGAGCTCCCGCCCGACCTCCTCGTCAAGATGATCCAGTACAGCAGCGGCGAGGGCGACCTGGTCTGCGACCTCTTCCTGGGCGGGTTCTCGACGGCGAAGACGGCGGTCGGCCTCAACCGCCGGGTCGTCGGGTTCGAGGTCTCGCCCGCGATCTTCGACCGGAGAATTATCGAGATGGGGGAGGCCGTCCCTGGCGGGCTGCTCCCCGATCTGCGGCGGCCCTGGATCGAGCCGCCGCAGAACCGGGGGAGGCGCTGGACCGGCGAGGAGATCGAGGCGCTCCGCGCCGGCTACCGCCGCCTGATCGACGGGGGGGCGACGAAGAAGGAGGCGGTGCGCCTGCTGGGGCTGGAGTTCGGGCGCGGGCGCTGGGCGATCGAGAAGATGCTCAAAAAGCAGGGTCTCTAAAGGCCCGGTTCAACCGGTTTTTTCAGGAGCGCCGTCCTGCTGAGCAGGATTCGGGGCGTGCCGGCGACCGTCAGCCCGGCCGCCTCGGCGGCCCTGACCGTGCGCTCAAACTCCGCCGCCGCCACCTCATCCTTCGGTTCGACGAGCAGCATCAATCCGCCGGGACGCAGGGCGACCGCCACCTCGCGCAGGAGCCCCTCCCCGTCAGGCACCTCGTGGACGACGTAGAAGGCGAGGGCGAAGTCGACCGGCCCCAGACCAGTGAAACCCGGGGATCCGGGCTCTGTCCGGTGGAGACGTATCCGGTCGAGGAGCCCTTCCCGCCCGGCCCGTTCGGCGAGCATGGCGAGCATCTCTTCCTGGAGGTCGGCGGCGATCACGCACCCCTCCTCCCCCACCATGGCGGCCATCGGCCTGGCGAAGAACCCGGGCCCGCACCCGATATCGAGCACGGTATCGCCGGGGCTGATATAGCGTCCGACAATCCGTTTCGGCGATTGGAGAAGTCTGCGAAGGGGGTTGTCCAGCAGCCAAGCGCGCGATGCCGGGTGGACCCCGTGCCTCCCGGCTGCCGGTCCGTCAGGGGCGTTCATCGACACCTCAATCGTCGGCATCGGGGATGAACCCGATCCCTTCGCCGGGCCGGGACAAAAAAAGGGGTGATCAGTGGTTCTTCCCCATAAAGAAGACGCCGACGCAGATCACGCCGATCGAGACGGCCATCGCCAGCATGTCGATCGAGGTCGTGAACTCCATCGAGAGGATCCGCTGGAAGAAGCTGACGATGAGCACCATGATGATCACCTTGATGATCTTGTTCTTCAGGTCGTCGAGGCTGGAGACCTCCAGGATGCCCCCGAACTCCCCGCCCATGCGTGCGACATCGATCTCTGAGATGAAGAGTTCGTAGATGCCGAAACTGAAGATCAGGAGCACCAGGGCGATCAGGTAGAAGTCGATGGCGCCGATCACGCCGATCAGGATCTCCTCGTGCGTCAGGTGGCTGCTGGAAAATTTCGTGTATTCAACAAGGATCTCGAATATCTCCATCGAACCGGCGAGGAAGAGGACGATGGCGCTGAGGGCGCCGAAGACCACGCCCAGGAGGACGATGTACCTGGAGTTCCAGAGGAGCCATTCGAAGATCTTCTCAATGGCCGGCTGATCCGGCCTTGTGCCGTGAGGGGCCGGACGGTCTGATGCATCGGGTTGTTCCATAGTGTTCCCCGGATTTATGTGTAAGAAATCTGTCCGCTGCCGGGATAACACCTCTTCCCCGCGGCGGCGGAGGGGGCATGGCTATAAATATCCGGGGGATGAGCCTTCGGTATGCTGCCGATCATCTCCGGCCTCATCGCCTCCGTCGTCCTGGGCCATATCCGCCGATACGTTATCGGCATGGTCGTCGGTGCGGTCGCCCTCCCCCTCGCCGCGGCCGCCGTCGTGCTGGGGTTCCTCGCCGTCCCGGTCGTGCTCGTCGCCCTGTTCGCCCGCCCGGTGGGGCAGCGTGGCGGACAATCCCGGGAGAGCGGTCGGTAGTCTGGATGATTCTGCCGGGGTCGGCGATCGTCCCCTGACCTGGGGAAGGGCCTGGCGGCATGCCGGGGTCTGAATGGAGACCGGGGCCACCAAACGTATTTATGAGGAGATGCAATGAGTATATGCATCCTTCAGGGCCCGTAGCTTAGTGGTGGAGCGCCCGGCTCATAACCGGGTGGCCGTGGGTTCGAATCCCTCCGGGCCCATGCTTTTTTGAAAAAATCGCTTTTTTATCGGGCATGGTGCATGTTTTAGCACTCACAATGAGCGATTCTATGCATCGAGAGGCGTTCGTGACCGATCCATGCAAAAATTCGGCCGCCTCGTCCGGGAGCGTGAACGTGTACGTCTTCCTCTTTCGCTCGTAGTGTTTTTCTTTCGCCATTTTATCTCTTCATTGAGATTTTTTCTCCTGTCCATACCCTTCTGGATCGGTCCGGACGCCTGATGGAGGGAGATCCCACCGCACCCCGCATATAGGGTGAGAGCAAACGCTCCTCTCATGCAGCACACATGGACCGGCGGCGACCTGATCTTCTCATACTGCACCGATGGCGACCTGCCCGAAATCTCGCGGATGCTCTCGAAAGAATCGGTCTGCAGGTGGCTGTTCTTCGGGCCGAACGCCGTGGAGGTCACCCGCTCCTATTTTCTGCCCCTGATCGAGGGGATGCAGGCGGCGCTCCTGGAGGGCAGGACGCCGGACCACCATGTGTTCACCCTGAGACTGCACCGGACCGGGGAGTTCGTCGGGCAGTGCGCCCTCTTCCCGGTGGATTTCAGTCCGGGGTCGTATCTCGTCGGCTACCAGATCGACGACACGCACTGGGGAAAGGGCTACGGCACCCTGGCCTGCAGGTTTCTGGTCTACGTCGCCTTCGCCGTCCTCGACGGCTACCGGCTGAACGGCGACGCCGTGGCCGGGAATACGGCATCGCTGCGGGTGATGGAGAAGTGCGGCTTCGTCCGCGAAGGGCTCCAGCGTGGCTACTGGCACGCCCGGGGCGGCTGCCACGACCGCGTCCTCCTCGGGCTTCTCAGGGACGACCTCCCTGCCGGGTGCATCGAGCCGCTGGCAGGGGCGTTCTCCGCACGCTGAAAGGCACCCCCCTCAGAGCCCGGCCAGTTCAATCCCATACAGGACGACCGCGATCGCCAGCACCAGCGGCACCACCACCGCCCACGGATTGACCCGCAGGAGATCCGGGATCGTCGCCGTCGGCAGCGCCCCCACCCCGAGCACCGACGCCTCCAGCCGCGGGTAGAGCGCCGCGAAGATCCCGGCCCCGATGAGGATCCCGGTCACCCCGCCGACCAGGGCGTCGAGGGCGCCCGACCCCACGGCGCCGGCCACCGTTCCCGGGCAGTAGCCCAGCACCGCGAAGCCGGCGCCGAAGATGACCCCACCGATCACCGTCGCCCCGACCGAGCCCGGCTTGATATGGAGATCGGCAAGCCCGGCCCCTCGCATCAGGTAGACCCCGACCGTCCCGACGGCCACGGCGCTGAGCATCACCTTCACCACCGTGAAATCGGTGAGCAGGAGCTGCCCTAAGATCACGTCGTAGCGTGTGACCCCGGCGATCTGGAGGCAGGCGCCGAAGCCGACCCCGATCGCCAGCCCGAGGACGAGCTGCGCCGGCCCGTTCCCGCGCAGGCGTT
Organism: Methanofollis liminatans DSM 4140; assembly: GCF_000275865.1. Classification (NCBI taxonomy): domain Archaea; kingdom Methanobacteriati; phylum Methanobacteriota; class Methanomicrobia; order Methanomicrobiales; family Methanomicrobiaceae; genus Methanofollis; species Methanofollis liminatans. The sequence goes on from NZ_CM001555.1 coordinate 283,497, forward strand.
GCAGGGCCTCGTTCATGGCGCCACCCCGTAGAGCAGGAAGGCAAAGAGGATCCCGCTTGCGAAGAAGACGAAGACCGCCACCCAGCTCGAGAGCGCCAGCTGGAGGGTGCCCGAGATCCCGTGCCCGCTCGTGCACCCGCCGGCCCACCGCGACCCGATCCCCATCAACACGCCGCCGGCGAGGGCGACGGCGAGCCTCAGGGGAACAGACGGCCCGAACGCCGCTTCAAATGTCGGGGGGACCCAGACGAGGGCGAACGCTCCCGTCAGGAGGGCCGTCGCACCGGCGCCGATCACCACCCCGAGCACGAGCATCCACTCCCAGTCGACTTTCGGGGCAAACTGTTTGTAATAGGCCCGGTCCAGCACCGCCTTCCCGCGGACGGCCCGCTCGATCATCCCGCTCGTCCTGGCATAGGCCGTCGAGCACCCGATCGGGCGGTCTGAGAGGAGGAATGCGAGCCAGGAGAGCACGCCGATCCCGGCGCCGGCGATATAAGGCGTCCAGTCCATCCCCGCCCCCTCAGGTATATCCTGCCGCACGGTAGGCGGTGATCCCGCCCGCGGCGTTGTAGACGTTGAGAAATCCCTTCTGCTTCAGGATGCTGCACCCCAGGCTCGACCGGTGCCCGGTCCTGCACATCACGACGACCGGCCGCAACGGGTCGAGCCCGGCAGCGCGCTCCCTCAGGTCCGTCACCATGATGTTGACCGCACCGGCCACATGGTCCTCCTCGTACTCCTCGGGCGTGCGCACGTCCACCAGCGCCGCCCCTCCCTCTGCGATCATCCCGTGCACCTCGGCCGGCGAGACCTGGGGGACATGGCCGGTGGGATAGCCCGCCATCGCCCATGCGTGCGTCCCGCCCTCGAGGTAGCCGACGGTCAGGTCAAGCCCCACGCGGCGGAGCATCATCGCCGCCGCCTCCGCCTGTGCCGGGCCGTCGGCGACGAGCAGGATCTCGCTCTCAGGCGGGAGCACCCAGCCGGCAAAGGTGGAGAAGTTCCCGCCGAGGTCGATGTGGTAGCTCCCCGGGACGTGCTGCCCCCCGAAGCTGGCATAGTCATTGACCGAAAGGACGATCGTGTCCTCCCGTGCAGCCCGCTCCCTGAACTCGGCCGGCTTCATCGGCCTGATCGCCGGGAGGGTGCGGACGAGAGCCGGGCCGCGGCGGTTGATCTCGCTGCACCGGGCGAAATGGTCAGGGGCCGGCGGCATCTCCTCGGTGAGCGAGCGGATGAACTCCTCGCGATCGGCGATCTTCAGGGCTCCGTTGAACCGCCGCTCGTAGCCGATGGTGGAGGACCGCATCGAACCCATCGCCCGGCCGCAGAGCGACCCGGCGCCATGCGCGGGAAAGAGCATGCAGTGATCGGGCAGCGTGAGGATCTTCGTGTGCAGGCTTTCATGGAGGTGTGCTGCAAGGTCCCGGGCCTGTCCGGGAAAGAGGTCGGGCCGACCGACGTCGCCGACGAAGAGTGTGTCGCCGGGGAAGACGGCGACGGGTTCATCGCCGCGGGAGAGGTCGGTGGCCACGTAGGTGACGCCGTCCGGGGTGTGCCCGGGCGTGTCCAGGACATCGAACCTGATCCCGCCGACCGAGAACTGCGTCCCGTCGCCCCCCGGCTCGTGCTCAAACGAGCATGACCCGGACTTCGGCGCATAGATCCGGGCGCCCGTCTTCTCCGCCAGGTCCATATGGCCGGAGACGAAATCGGCGTGGAGGTGCGTCTCAAGGATATGCGTGATCATAAGCCCGAGGTCTTTTGCGGCCTCGAGGTAGCGGTCGACGTCCCGTGCGGGATCGATGATGGCGCATGTCCCTGAGGCGCCGATCAGGTACGAGCTGTGCGCGATCCCCGGTATGAAAAACTGCTGGATTACCATTCTCTCATCCACTCCCCTCTTCTCTGGACGAGATGATCATACGAAGACCATATAAATCCATCCCGAGACGACGATGAGAAAGAGAACGGTCAGGATGCTGCCGGCTTTCAGGTAGTCGGCGGTGTGGTAGCCGCCCGATGACATGAGGAATGCGTTCACCTGGTGCGTCGGCAGGAGGAATGAGTTGGAGGCGCAGAGCCCGACGAGCAGGGCGAGGCCGCGGGGGTCGATCCCGGTTTCGGCGCCGATGAGAAGGGCGATCGGGACCAGGATGACCACCGCGCCGAGGTTGGACATGAGCAGGGTGAACAGGGTCGTGAGTGCGCCGATGCCGATGAAGAGCAGAATGGGATGGGTGCCCTCGATGAGCGGGAGCACGGTGCCGGCGATCAGGGCCGCCGTCCCGGTGTTGATCATCGCCGTCCCGAGCGGGATGAGGCCTGCGAGCAGGAAGATCGTCTTCCAGTCGATCGAGCGGTAGGCCTCGTCGATGCTGAGCACGCCCGCGAGGATCATGACGAGCGCCCCGGTGAGAAGCCCCATGGATATCGGGATCCCGGTCAGGGTGAGGGCGATCCCCCCGACAAAACAGAGGAGGGCGACGGGCGCCTTCTCCCTGTGCACCGCGGGCTCCTCGACCCTGGTGGAGAGGACGAAGTTCGGGTCGGTGGCCAGGGCGTGGATGTTCTTCCACGGCCCGAAGACCACGATGACGTCGCCGGCCGAGAGCGGGGTGTCGACGAAGCCCATGCGCATCTCGGCGCCCCGCGAGGAGAACATGATGGGCTCGATGCCGTAGGTCTTCCTGAATGCGATCTCCCGCAGGGTTCTGCCGGCGAACGGGGCGTGCGGTCTGACCACGATCTCTGCGAAACCGGCGTACACGCCACCGACCTCGGCGGAGAGGCGCTCCTGGTAGAGGCTGCGCTGGAGCGAGTAGTCGGATGCGAACCGTTCTGCGTCCTCCTCTCTGCCCAGGAGGGTGAGGTATTGCCCGGCATGCAGGGTGGCGTGCCGCCACGGCGCATAGGAGACGTCATTTTTCTCGGTGATGGCGAGGAGGTGGAGGGAGTAGTCGGCCTTCAGGCGCACATCTTCACGCTCCCTGCCGTCAAGAGGGCTGGTGGCCGGGATGTAGTAGTGGTGCATCCCGGTGGGGAGGTGCCAGGTGTCCACGAGGTCCTCCTGACTTCCGGGCCGGTGAGCCTCAGGGTGGCCGACGGGGAGGACGTATGGCCCCAGAAAGAGGAAATACAGGATTGCCGTGCAGAGGAGGAGAAAGCCAACCGGCGTCACCGCAAAGAACCCGAACGCCTCTTCCCCGCTGGCGACCAGGAGATCGTTCAAGATGATCAGGGCCCCGGAGCCGATCATGGTGAGGGTGCCGCCGGTGATCGCCGCAAACCCCATCGGCATGACGAGACGGGAGGGCGGGATCCTGGTTGTTTTTGCGATCCTCATCAGCGAGGGATGGAAGAGGGCGACCGACCCGATGTTCTGGATAAAGGCGGAAAGGCCGCCGACGACGGCGGAGAATGTTACCAGAAGCCGCCTTTCGTTTTTCCCGGCAATCCCGACGATGAACCGGCTCAGGTGGCCGGTCACCCCGGTGCGTTCGATCCCGCCGCCCAGGATCATCACCGAGATGATGGCGATCACGGCGTTGCTGGCGAACCCGGAGATCGCCTCCTGCGGGGTCACCAGCCCGAACCAGAAGAGCATGAGGAGGACGATGAGGGCGACCAGGTCGACCCTGAGCCGTTCGGTGACGAAGAGGGCGACGGCTGTTGCGATGACGAGGAACATCAGGACGATCTCGGTCTCCACCTCCAGGCCCTCCCGGTTCTATGTGTTCTGGCCCTGACGTATAATTCTTCGGCACCAGGGCCGGGCCCTGCGATCGCATCCCCCTCTGGAAAAATTTGATTTTTTTAGCGCATGATGGTGGGATGAAAAACCTCTGGTGTCGGCATTTGTCATATGTGGCTCTTAATCTCAGCCAAACCTTCTCTAAAATTTGACTGTGCAAATATTATTATATTTTATCGTCATCGTTCTGCCGGGGATCACCGGGATTGCCGTGAAAACAGGGGGGACAATCTTCAACGAACCGCCTGAACGCCCCGTTCGAGGGTCGTTCGTGCTGAGATGACAACACAATCGAGGCCTGCACCGGCCTTCCCGTGATTTCAGCCAGAAATGGGAAGGTGATAAAAAATGTATCGAACAATCACAGCAGGAGCGGTTCTGCTCCTCCTGCTGCTCGTCGCCGCGCCTGCATGGGCGCAGCCCACCGATGAGATCGCGTATATGGGCGGTGCAGCGCCGCCGGACGACCCGGCCGCGGCAGCGATGGCGGCCGCAGCCGATGGGGTGACCGTCATATGGAGCGGCACCGTGGAGATCGATCCCGACGGGACGTTTGCCCTCGTCCCGCTCAACACCGGCATACCGCTCGAAGTCAGCCGCAACACCCCGATAGGGGCGCTCGACGCCGCTTCCGCCCTGGACACCTTCACCTATGGCGTCTGGGATGTGGGCTGGGGCGTCCTGGTCTCCCGCGTCAACGACATCCAGATAGGCCCGGCCGATGACGGCGAGATCCATATCTGGTGGTTCTACGATATCGGAGGACAGTCTATCACCAACAACGCCACCTTCAAATCCCTCTCCGACGGCGAGTGGATCCGGCTCATCTATGCGCCCATGGACGCGCCGGGCAACTGGACCGGGGATCCATTCGACTACATCGTCGGCAATAGCAAATATGTCATCGACATGACGGTCGAATTCGCCGGCGACGGGGTGGACTTCACCGCCGAACCCACACAGGGGCCTGCGCCGCTTACCGTCCTGTTCACCGACACGAGCGGGATCGAGAACATCACCGCCTGGTGGTGGGACTTCGGCGTCGACAACGCCACTTCTGAGGAGCAGAACCCGGTCTACACGTATGAGGAGCCCGGTACCTACACGGTCTCGCTCACGGTCACCGACGATGCCGGCGCGGACGAGACCCTGGTGCGGGAGGACTATATCACCGTCGAGGACAGCATGAGCATCTACGAGACCGCCGCAGCGGACGGCAACTTCACGATGCTCGTCGCCGCCCTTGACACCACCGGCCTCAACGCCACGCTCGACGCCCCCGGCACCTATACCGTCTTCGCACCGACGGACGAGGCGATCGCCACCCTTCCGCCTGAACTCCTCGATCCCATGTTCAACGACACCGCCGCCCTCACCGTGATCCTCCTCTACCATGTCGCCGGGGAGACCTACCGGGCGGCGGACCTGATCCCGCTGGACGAGGTCGAGACGCTGCTCGGGCCGACCGTGGCGATCACCTGGGACGAGGCGAACCAGACCCTCATGGTGAACGATGCAACGGTGATCGTGGCCGATATCGAGTGCTCGAACGGCGTCATCCACGCCATCGATCTGCCCTTGTTCCCGCCGGATGAGCCCGGGGCGGACTTTGAGGCGGACGTCCTCGCCGGCACCGCCCCGCTCACCGTCCAGTTCACCGATCTGAGCGCCGTCGAGAACATCACCGCCTGGTGGTGGGACTTCGGCAACGGCTTCCTGTCCACCCTTGAAGCCCCGCTCTTCACCTACCATACGCCCGGCGACTTCAACGTATCCCTCACCGTCACCGACGACGAGGGATACACCTGGACGGCCGTGAAAGAAGGATACATCACCGTGACGGCGCCGGTCGTGCCTGAGGCGAACTTCACCGCCGATTTCACCGAAGGCTATGTCCCGCTCACCGTCACGTTCACCGACACGAGCGCCGTCGAGAACATCACCGCGTGGGCGTGGGAGTTCGGCGATGGCGGCACCTCCGAGGAGCAGCACCCTGTCTACACCTACGGGACGCCCGGCCTCTACACGGTCAGCCTCACCGTCACCGACGAGACCAATGCCACCTACGCCGTGACCAGACCCGACTATATCGCCGTTCTTGAGGAAGAGGAGGAAGAAAGCGCCGACTTCGAGGCGGACGTCACCGGCGGGACCGCACCTCTCGCCGTCCAGTTCACCGATCTGAGCACCGTCGAGAACATCACCGCATGGGCGTGGGAGTTCGGCGACGGCGGCACCTCCGAAGATCAGCACCCCGCGTACGTCTATGAAACGCCAGGCCTCTACACGGTCGGCCTCACGGTCACCGACGGGACCAACACCACCTACGCCGTGACCAAACCCGATTATATCGCCGTTCTTGAGGAAGAGGAGGAGGAAAGCGCCGACTTCGAGGCGAACGTCACCAGCGGGGCCGCCCCGCTCGCCGTCGCCTTCACCGACAAAAGTACGGTGAAGAACATCACCGCCTGGTTCTGGCAGTTCGGCGACAACAGCACCTCACAGGAGCAGCACCCCATTCACGTCTACACCGAAAACGGCACCTATGACGTCGGGCTCACGGTCTATAAGGGGCTGAGCGCCTCGTACTGGGAGATCAGGTACGACTATATCCTGGTCGGGTGAAAGGGAGAGACCCCCTCCCTCCCGGCAGGCCGCATCTTTTATCCCCCCTCTCTTCTGATCTCTCTTCATGCACTGTCCGGTCTGCGGGAGAGACCATATCGGCGAGGCTGGCCCTCTCCTCGCCTCCCTCCCCGACGTCTTCGCCCCCTGCGACGCCTGTCGCGGGACAAACCTCGACAAGGCCGCCCCCCTGCCGCCGGGCTTTGAGCCCCGCGGGCCCTGCGCCTGCGGGCGGCAGTTCATCGACGACGTCTTCGCCGCCATATACCTGATCCTCCTGGACGAGGGCACCCTGGCCGGCACCGAACCCCTGCGGGCGGCCGGCGTCCCGGTCACGAACCCGGGCTTCGCGATGGCCGCCCCGCCGCATCTCCCCGAAGACTCCCTCGTCCTCCTCAGCCCCCACCCCGACAGGGCCGCCGCAGAGCGGATCGTCGAAGAAGTGCCGGCCGTGCAGGGCGTGGTGCGCACCGTGCCGGCCACCCCGGGCATCGGCCCGGACGGCGGCGCCGCCGCTCACGCCCTCCTTGCCGGATGCGACGTCCAGGCGAATGTCTTCTCAACGTCCTACGGCGATATCGTCGTCTACAAGGAACTCTCCCGGATGCACATCGAGTTCCCCAGGCCGTTCAACCCGAAGATCCGCTCGGTCGAGCGGGAGATCGATCGGCACGCGCCTCGCCTCTTCATCGACGCCTGCTGCGGCGCCGGCACCCTCGGGCTTGCGGCCGCCCTTGCCGGGACGCCGGTCGTCGTCTTCAACGACGCCTACGGCCCGGCGGCCTTCTGGACCGCCTTCAACATCGCCGTAAACCGCGACGCTCTCCTGGTCGCAAGCGTCTCCCTGCCGCCCCGCGACCTCCCGGTATCGCGATCCGACCCCGTCGTCGTCGCCGGGGCCGAAGGCGACCAGCGCCTCATCGTCTGCCAGGGCGACTTCACCCGCCTGCCCCCCCTGGTCCCCGGGATCGACCGGAGCCTTGCGGCACTCGACCTCTTCGGCAAAGAAGACCGGGCGGCCTGCGATGCGGCGCTTGCGCAGTGGCGGAAGAGCGGGGGAGGGAAGGCATTTATCCCGTGAGCCTCATCATATATGGGGACTAGCCCGGGTGGTTCGGCGTCACCTGTAACCCGAAATCGCCGGTATGCGGAGGGCGAAGTCTGAGGAAGGCTCTGGCGATCTGCAGGCGTCTTGTGCGTCCTGACTGAGAAGCCTTGTCCCATGAGGTCGACGTACAGGGATCGATGCCTCGTAGGGGGCGGAGACCTGGCACCGCGGAAACCGGTTCAGGCCCGGAAGGGAGCAGACTTACCGTGGACGTTTGGCGCCCATGGGGGTGCGGGGTGGAGAAGGGATGTCCTGGCAAATGCAGGCACGTGCTGTCGACCGAAGACCCGTCCCCAATGACTGATTTCTATGTCTAAAGTTACGATTATCGGAGCCACGGGAAGACTTGGCTCTTTTGCGTCCCATGCCATCTCCGGCATTCCGCATGTCGATGAAGTGATGCTTGCGGGGCGCCCTGGCCGGGAAAATTCTCTTATGGCTCTCTCCCACGACCTCACCGACTCCTGTGCGGCGCGGGGAACCGGCACGAAGATCACCTGGAGCACCTCGCCGGCCGATTATGCAGGTTCAGATGTGATCGTCGTCACCTCCGGCGTTCCGAGAAAGGAGGGGCAGGACAGAACCGACCTCGCCCTCGAAAATGCCCGGATCATCGCCCCGATCGCAGAACAGATCGGAAAATACGCTCCAGACGCGATCATCCTGATGATCACGAACCCGGTGGACGTCATGACCGCCGTCGCCCTGCGGTATTCCGGGATGGAGCCGCGGCAGGTCTTCGGCCTCGGCACGCACCTCGACTCGATGCGGCTGAAGGTGCTGATCGCCAGATATTTCCAGGTCCACGTGAGCGAAGTGCACACCCGCATCATCGGCGAGCACGGCGAGAGCATGGTCCCCCTCTGGTCTGCGACGACCATCGGCGGGATCAGGATCTCGAACCTCCCGGCGTTTTCAGACCTGCCGATGGACGAGATGGTGGACCGGGTCAAAAACAGCGGGAGCTTCATCATCAAAAACAGCGGGGCGACCGTTTACGGCCCGGGCGATGCGATCGCAACGCTTGTCCAGACGATCATCGGCAACGAGAACCGGATCCTCACGGTCTCCAGCTACGTCAGGAGCGAGGTCCACGATATCGGCGACACCTGTATCGGCGTCCCGGCCAGGATCAACAGGGAAGGCGTCGTTCCGGTGTCTATCAGGATAGAAGACGCAGAACTGGCGGCGTTCGGTGCGTCGGTCGAGAAGATCCGGGCGCTCACCCGGAACATCTTCGAAAAAATGGATGAACTCAGATCATCCGGTTGACGTCGACGATCTGTGCGGTTGCAATGCCGTCGACTGCCTCGAGTCTGGATTCGAGCGCATCGGTGGCGCCTTCCTCGTCCTCGATGACGGCGGCGACCTTCAGTGCCGAGAGCCCGAAACCGATCGGCTCGGCCCTGATCTCATCGATCCCGGAAACGGTTTCCTTTACCCTCTTTTCCAGTTCCTCGATCGGAACGTCTGCAGATTCGGGCATCAGTTTCAGGATGACTGCGACTTTACCCATCTCTTACGGCCCCTGGAACCCGCATTTTCCGCAGATGTACACATTGCTCTGTTCCCGGCACTGGACGCAGCGCTTGATCTCGGCACCGCAGGCCGGGCAGGAGAATTTAGTCGCGCCGCTTTCCGCGAGTGGCGCATTACAGGAAGTGCATTTTTCTATAGCCATGGATAAACCCCGGTTATGAGTCATTAATTATTGATCGTTATCGGCAATTAAGGTCGCGTACCGATACGGGTGCACGGCACATCCTCGCCGGCGAGGAGGGCTGACACCCTCCCGGGAATCCGGCCGTTCACCACGCATGCCCGGATTTTGCGGTCGAAGAGATAGGGCAGAAGGCAGGGATCGACTTCCTCGCAGGAAAAAGGCTCCCTGACGTCGTGCATCCTCTGCCCGTCCCGCCTCAGGGTGTCCACCGACTTGACCAGGACGAGGCGGGCGTCCAGGCGGTCTGCCACCCATGCGGCGATCGTGTCTGAGGTGACGTCCCAGGAGTGCGGGAGGGGATCGGCCGCCCTGAGGGCGGTATAGGGGAGGAGGACCGTCGGGCCTGCCGGGACGGCGACGTCTGCGGTCGCCGGAAGCCCGAAGGAGGAGAGGTACCACCCGTAGGCCTCCATCGCGCAGACGGCCATCCAGTGGGCGGCGGTCGCCGGGGGGTCGAGGGCCCGCACGCCGTCGGCAAACCCGCCGCCGCCCGGGACGATGAGCGCCCGGCGGCCGGAAGCGCGGACCTCCTCCACGACCGACCGGGCGCGGTCGGTCAGGCTCCCCCCGATCTTGATGACCACCGGTCCGTCCATGGTGAGGGTGGACGGGCTCATTATAAAAATCTGGAGGGCGCACCCCTCAGATATGCCCCGCGCCCTCCTCCTCGTCCTCGTCCTCCTCCTCGCCCTCCCCGCGGGGGCGTTCGAGATCGTGGCGTTCTGCCCCGACCCCTACCTCTCCGGCGATCCTGACGAGTATTTCGTGCTGGCGGGTGCCGGCCCCCTCGACGGCGTGACGGTCGCCGACGGCGAGGGAAGCGTGCGGTTCCCGGCCGGCGCCGTCTCGTCGGGCCGGGTGGTGGTGGCGCGGGACGCCGCCGCATATGCCCGTGTCCACGGCCTGCCGCCCGATTACGAGATCGCCGGCAGCGACCCGGCGGTCCCGGACATGACTGCCCTCGGCGACCTGCGGCTGGCAAACGACGGCGACAGCCTGATGCTGATGGCGGGCCGCACTGTCGTCCAGGAGGTGCGCTGGCCTGAGGACGTCCAGACGCGCCAGGGGCAGGTGCATTTCCTGCGGGCCGGCATATGGGACCCGCACCCCAGGATGATCGGGCAGTCGGACTTTGCCCCGGTCACCTATGAGGACGTCGCCGTCACCCTCTTCGTCTCCCCTGACTGTTCGTACGAGGTCTTCGCCGGGGCGATCGGGTCGGCGCGGCAGAGCATCGACGCAAACGTCTACGAGTTCACCCACCCGGGGATCGCCCGGATGCTCGTCGAGGCCGCCGGCCGCGGCGTTGCGGTGGATCTGCTCCTGGAGGGCGGGCCGGTCGGGGGGATCTCCGCGGAAGAAAAGGCGGTCGTCTCCTATCTCACCGAAAACGGGGTTCCTGTCAGGGTGATGACGACGCAGGGCGACGCCCACGCGAGGTACCGTTTCGACCACGCGAAGTACCTGGTGATCGACGGGGCGAGCGTCCTGGTCACCTCGGAGAACTTCAAGGAGAGCGGGGTCCCGGAGACCGGGCTGAAGGGCAACCGCGGCTGGGGCGCCTGGGTGCAGGACGCCGGCGTCGCCGGCTACTTCTTAGAGGTCTATGAAACGGACAGCACCGGCGGCGACATCGGGCCGGCGCCGTCAGGGGGTGCGCCCGCCGAAACCGGGAGGAGCGCATACGATCCGGTCTTCGCACCCCTCACCGTGGAAGGGGCGGCGGTGACGCCGGTGCTCTCCCCCGAGACGAGCGATCTCGTCCTCGCCCTCATCGCCGGTGCAGAGGAGCGCCTCCTCATCGAGCAGGCCTATATCACGAACAGCACCGGCGGGGGGCCGAACCGTTTCCTCGCGGAGGCGATCAACGCATCGCGCCGGGGGGTGGCGGTGCAGGTGGTCCTGGACTCCTCCTGGTTCAATGTCGAGGGAGAGAACGACAACGACGAGCAGGCGGCATGGATCAACGCCCTCGCCCGTTCAGAGTCCCTGCCCCTCGAGGCGCGGTGCATCGACCTCGCCGCCGCCAACCTGGAGAAGGTCCACACGAAAGGGGTGGTCGTGGACAACAGCAGCGTGCTCATCTCGAGCATCAACTGGAACGACAACTCCCCCGACTTCAACAGGGAGGCCGGCGTGATCGTCGTCCACCCGGATGCGGCTCGTTACTTTGCGGCGGCATTCGAAGCCGACTGGAGCGCCGGCGGCGAGGGTGGTAATGGGGCCGATGTGCGTCTCGTCTGCGCCGCTCTGATCGTGCTGGCGTTCGCCCTGCTCTATGCGGTGCGAAAGATCCGGCGGTGACGAAAGGGTTCTGGCCCCGAAAAAGAAAGGCTCCTTCTGGTTCAGGCTGCCTCGACGGCCTGCCCGGGCTTGCACAGATAGATGATCTGGCGTGCATCCTTGAAGTTGAACTTCTCGATGATGAGGTCGTTCTCCTTCAGTTTTTTCAGCGCATACCTGACCGTTCTGGGCGCAAGGCTGGAGGTCCGTACCAGATCCTTGTGCGTCATCGCACCCCCGTCCCCCAGGATCAGCAGGACCTTCCTGGAGGAAGGTGGGAGGGTCATGTGGTGCATGATATACACTTAACGGCGTTAACATATGAATGTATCGCCCATATATAAATGCGGGCTGAATATTATGATATGCTCGATCGCCGGGAAAACATGGCTTTGATCATCCTTATCGGCATTTTCCTTCTTCTCCTCGCTGCACACGGGGCGCTTGCCGCCGCCGGGAGTGCGACCTTCGCCGCCCCATGGGCCCCGGAGGCCGAGGACGGCACCTTCGTGGCCGTGCGCGGGACGGTGGACGACCTCCGCCACCTCACCGGCGGGCACCTCTCGGTGACGGTCGGGGGAGCGACCGTCTTTATCCCTGCACGAGTCTCTGATCGGCTGGACCTCAAGGAAGGGTTGAACGTGAGCGTTGCCGGGACCGTCCAGACCTACCTTGGAGAAAAAGAGATTGTGGTGCAGTTCCCCGGCGACGTCGCCGTCACTTGACCGGCATCGTCGCCCAGTCCGGGAGGGCCGGGGAGAACCCGAGCGCCCACATTACGATGGTGAAGAGGAAGAAGGTCCAGAGACCGACGCCGATGAAGTTCAGCACCCAGCCCGAGCGCATCAGGTCCTTCATGTCGATATACCCGGAGGCATAGGCGACGGCGTTCGGCGGCGTCGCCACCGGGAGCATGAAGGCCAGCGAGGTGCAGACCGCCGCCGTGAGCATGAGCATGTACGGGTTCATGTTCATCGAGACGGCGGTCACCGCCATGATCGGCATCATCAGGGATGCGATGGCGGTGTTCGAGGTCACCTCGGTCAGGAGGGAGATCCCGATCGCCACGAGCAGCACGAGAACGACGATCGGCAGGCCGCCGAACATGGCGATCTGGTCGACGATGAGTTTGGCAAGCCCGCTCTGGATGAAGGCGACCGAGAGGCAGAGACCGCCGCCGAAGAGGATCAGGATGCCCCAGGGTATCTTCACCGCCCATTCCCAGTCCATCGTATAGATCCCCTTTGCCCGGTCCACCGGGAGGAGGAAGAGGAGAAGGGCGCCGGCGATGGCGATCACCGAGTCGTCGATCCCCGGGAAGAACACGTCGAGGCCGGGGATGACGACCCCCTCGATGTTCTTCGTCTTCGCGAAGATCCAGGCGAAGGCGGTGAGCACGAAGATCATCAGGGTCCACCGCTCCCCCCGCGTCATCGGCCCGAGGTTCTCGATCTGGTGGGAGATGATATCCTTTGCATGGGCGATCTTCGCGGGGAGGTGACGGTACGACCCGTAGGTAAGCCATATCCAGGCGAGCAGGAGCAGGATCGCCGCGAGCGGGACGCCGAACTTCATCCACGAGAAAAAGTCGATCGCCGGGGCGGCCGGGAAGAGGGTCTTCATCTGGGCGGCAAAGATCCCGTTCGGCGGCGTGCCGATGAGGGTTGCAATCCCGCCGATGTTCGCCGCATAGGCGATGGAGATGACCAGCGCCTCGGAGAAATCGCGCTGTTCCTGGGTCATATCCTTGAGGAGTGTGCTGGCGTTGGGGATGATGGTGGTGATGATCGCGATCGCAATCGGGATCATCATCATCGCCGTCGCCGTATTGGAGATCCACATCGAGAGGAACGCCGTGGCGATCATGAAGCCCAGGATCAGCCGTTTCGGGCTTGTTCCCACGATATTGATGATATTCAGCGCGATACGCCGGTGAAGCCCCCACCGCTGCATCGACATGGCGATGATAAAACCGCCCATAAAGAGGAAGATGACCTTGTCGGCATAGGGCGCCGTCGCCTCCTTGGCGCTGAGAACGCCAAGGGCGGGAAAGAGCACTACCGGCAGAAGGGCCGTCGCTTCAAGGGGAATTGCCTCGGTGATCCACCATATGATCATCAGGAGCGTGACCGCCGCCACATATCTGGCCGATGTCGGCATCACGCTCTCACTGATGGGGGCGAACACCAGGGCCAAAAATACAAGCGGCCCGAGGACTCTCCCGATATTCTTTTTCATCGAACACAAAGATTGGAATTCGTTATATTTCTACTATTCCCTTCATGCGTGAAATGCCGCCCCGTTCCGGCAATCGCTGACATTTGGAGTGTATTCTCATTTTTGATGGTTCTGCGGCCGCAGCGGCCGTTTCCCTTTCCCGGTGGTTTTCAGGATTCTTCTGGAAAAGGAGGCCTTGCGTGGCCTTAAGATCGGGTGCGAACGAAAACCGGCGCTTACGAGATGGACCTGGTAATGCTGGCGTATTTTCCAGAAATCCGACCGTTTCGATGACTGGAGCGTGACATATCTATTTGGGTAGGTTTATCAGAATAAAGAATGAGATCTTAGCCCTATCCAGCAAGCAGGAGGATGGAGATGAAGACGAAGATGCATGATTTTGCCGGGCGCCACCCGTGGATCAAGCCCGCCGTGGTGATCGGTCTGGTTTCTTTCTGCGTCGCCCTTGAGGTGCTCATCCATGCCTACCTGAATATCGCGGTGGCCTTCACCCACATCTTCTATCTCCCGATCGTCATCGCCGGGATCTGGTACTATAAAAAAGCCGTCGTGATCGCCCTGCTCCTCGGGGCGATGCACATCGCCGTCGAATATTTCACGATGGGTTTTGTCTTCGAGCCGGCGGCCCTCGTTCGGGCGGCGATGTTCGTCGTGGTCGCCTTTGTGATCGGGTCCCTCTCAGAATCAAAAGACCTTTTCGCCGCCGAACGGGAGCGGAAACATAAGGCCCTCGTCGGGTTCATCGCCGAGGTCGGGCTGCGGATCAAGACGCCGATGAGCGTGATCCGCGAGAACCTCGGTGAGATCGGCCGCGGCATCGAGACCGGCGAGATGGAAAAGGAAGAGGTTTTAGCCGCCCTGCAGGTCCAGATCAGCCATGCCGAAAAGATTCTCGCCACGCTGAGGGAGTTGAACCAGGGCGTCGTCGATGAGCAGAAGGACATCCCGGAGTCGTACAGAGATCTCCTGACCCGGTGAGGCCATGACATTCTCCCTCCACGGAACCGATGATAAAAAACTCTATCTGCTGCTTTCCTCGGCGCAGACGATGAAACAGGCGAACCTCTCGATTGTCAGGGAGATCACCGCCTCGGGCAATGCCGCCATCGTCATCACCACGAATCAGCCGTATCTGATCCTGAAAAAGCTCTACGGGCGCGAGGGGATCGATCTCTCGAAGGTCCATTTCGTCGACGCCATCACGCGCTACGCCATCGGGAAGGTGCCCGACGACGCTGCAAACGCCATCTTCGTCAACAGCCCCGAAAACCTCACCGACATGGGCATCGCCATCACCCAGACCCTCAAGGAGATGGAGGGGCAGAACATCTTTGTCGTCTTTGACTCGGTCTCGACGATGCTCATCTATCTCTCGTCGGTGAATATCTCGAAGTTCATCCACTTCGTTTCGAGCCGTTTAAAAATTCTCGACGTTTCAGGCATTTTTCTCGCCGTCGAGAAGGGGCTTGACCCCCTTCTCCTGACCCAGCTCACCACCTTCGTCGACGAGGTGGTCGATCTCGACGAGTCCGCGGAAGGGTGACGGCCGGGCTCAGCCGGTCGTTCTCCCGCGTTCTGCGGCGTTTACCTCGCCCGAGCGGTCGCCCGAGAGGTCGGCCGCGGCAAAACCCCCGCTCTCGGGGAGCGAGAGCCTGAGGTTGGGCGTGATGTCGAGGGCCACCCTGACTCGGTCTGCCGTGCAGTCGAGGAGGTGCCCGCCGCCTGTGCGGTCGTCTGAGAGGTAGTGGAGGTGGAAACCGGCGACGTTGATCCCGGCCATATACTGCGGGAGGTAAAAGCCGACAAGGGTGCCCTCGGTCCGGTCGAAGGTGAAGAGGTGCTGCGAGGCGGTCACCTCGACCAGGGGCGGGTAGGGTCTGGTCTGTGCGTCCACGCTCCGGGTGGTGAGGTTTGTGAACCGGCCTTTCACGATGACGGCGACCGGGTGGTTGGGGGAGGGCAGGGCGTCTTCGATCGCCGCCTCCAGGTCTGCGAGGGAGACGGGGCCGTCGAGGTCGAAGGCGATGTCTTCGTCGAAGACGGTGACCGCCGCAAAGGCCGTCCTGGTGGCGAGGTCGATCCGGCCGACGGCCCCGTCGCCGCGGATCTGCCAGACCTCTCCGTCCAGGATGACGATCTCGCCGTCGAGACCCTCGGGCGTCCCGATGCCGGTGTCGCCGCGCTCGGTGAGTGCGCCGAACTCCTCGACGCCGTCATAGACGCCTTCGAGAAGGGCGCCGATCGTCGAGACCTGGTAGATCGTCTCGGTCGTCTCCTCCCCGTCATCGGCCCACCGCACCGTCGAGGAGACCATGAAGCCGGCCGAGACGATCAGGAGGATCAGGAGGGCGGAAATCCGCCACATATGCGGGATCACGCCCCGCACTCCCGGCCGGCCCTGGCGACGGTCGTCTTCCTGCCGATGATCACCGAGTAGGTGTCTGCCTCCCGGTTGTACCTGACCGTCGCGTTCCTGATGATCAGGATCTCACCGTATGGGCCGCTCAGAAGCGGTTCGTTCCCTTCGTTCCGGGAATATTCGGGCAGGACCGCATAGACCGGCTTTTTCGGGGTCCCGTCGCAGATCTTCACCACGTGCCGCCCGGGTTCGCCGATATCGGCCGACATCCTGGCGGCGCAGAGGTGGATCCGTTTTTCCACATGGTCGGCGAGGGCGCCGAGACGGGCGGCCTTCAGGTTCTTGCCGATGCGGTAGCCTTCCCGGGTGAACCCGTCCTTCCGCAGCACGAGATGGGAGAACTTGATGTCGGTGTTGCGGTAGCGGTAGCCCTCCTCGCCGGCGGCGACCAGGGCCTCCATCAGCCGCGGCGGCCTCACCTCCGGGCCCGTGGTGAAGGTCCAGCACCGGTCAGGACGGCAGGGCTCGCCCCAGAGGTGCGTGCAGGGGGCGTAGACCGAAAGGCCGGCATCGACGAGGGCGCGCTGCACCTCGCGCAGGGCGGTGGAGGCGTCCTTCTCCGCGGGCTCGACGATGAGGATGGTGCCGTCAGGCGCAAGCCTCTCCCCGAACCTGGCGACCATCGCCGCCTTTTCTTCCGGGCCGCGGCCCGGGATCTCGTTGAGGACGTTGGAGAAGACGATCAGGTCGTAGGGCCCCTGCAGGGTTCCTGCCGGCGGGTCGAGGAGGTCGCCTGCCACCGGGCGCCCGACGGTGACGAGCCCCTTCTTCTCCGCGGCCGGAGGCACCAGCGCCATATACGCCTCGATGTTCTCCTCGGAAATATCGATGGCGTCGATCCGGGCCGTTGCGCCCTTCACCCTCCCCAGATAATCGGCGATCGCAAGCGAGACGACGCCGGGGCCGCACCCGGCGTCCAGCACCCGCATGGTTCTGGGGATGAGTCCGTCGGCGACGAGGCCGTGGAGGAGGAGTTCCGACTGGACGAGATAGACCGGGAACTGGTAGGCAAGGTAGGCGAGGACGTCGTAGCCCTTCGCATAGGAGATCTTTCTCCGGCGCCCTCTCGCCCAGTAGCCCCATTTCTGGGCGACGACCGCCGAGCGGATCCGCTCGAGAACGACCGGGTCGTTCCAGGTCTTCCCGGTCTTCTTTTCGATATACTCCTCGATCAGCCGTTCGAGCCGCCGCGGGACTCTGGGCGAGGCGAAAAACTCGTTCTGCTTCATCTCTTCGCCGGGCGACAGATGGAGGGGGGCGTCAGGTCGCGTCATGGTGAGAAGAGTCACCGGCCCCTTAATAAACATCTTCCGCCGGCGGCCCTGAGATGAGGCCCGAGGTGACGAGGCCGGTGATCCGGCCGTCATTGTCACGCACGATGGTGTTGCGCCAGAGCACGCCGATCTCGCCGCCGTCCCGTGCAAGGAGGGAGCCTTTCTCCTCCCCGGGCGGGGGGGACGCCCCCTCCATCAGCCGCCTGAAGTTCGCCTCAAGGCGCGGCCTGAGGCGGGTTGGGACGAGTGTTTTGAACCAGTTTTTCCCGACGAGATCGGTCTCGGCGTAGCCGAGGGCGAGGCACCCGGTCCGGTTCATCCGTTCGATGGTGCCGTCCGTCCTGATACCGGCGATCATCACCCCGGCGACGTCGAGGTAGCGTTCGGCCCGGTCCCGCTCGATCCTGACGGTCTCCTGGGCGAGGATGCGCCCGGCCACGTTTGCCGCCTGGGCGGCGATCGTCTCGAGGGCCTGGACGCCGGCCGCGGGTATCAGGCCGGTGAGGCGGGACCCGGCGACGAGCACCGCGACCGGCATCCCCCCATGGACGATGGTGAACGTGACGGTGCCGCGCAGGTCCTCGTCGCCGGGGAAGGCGGCGGTTCTGCCCCCGATGAGCACCGCGGCTTCTTCTCCGTCGATCCGCTCTGCCCGGGCTGCGGCTTCTGCGGAGAGCCCGAATGCCGCCACGCGCTCGAGGCGCCCCTCCTCCCTGACGGCGTAGACGGCGGCGGCGTCCACGCCTGCGGCCTGCATCGCCGCATCAAGGCAGATGGAGAGGGCCTCCCTGAGGTCTGAGGCTGAACCGAGGGCCTCTGCAAGGTCGCGCTGGTCCGCGAGGAGGGCGTCGGCGCGGACATGGTCGGTGATGTCGCGCACGATGGTGAGGACGTATTTCATCTCGCCCCCCTCGCCGGCGATCGGGATCTTTTTCGTCTGCAGGTGGTGCGTCTCCCCGTTCTGGAAGACGACGGGCATTGCAGGGCATTCCACCGGGCTTTGCCTCTGGAGCATCTCCGCCTCGCCGCAGGAGATGAGGGGGACGAGATCGGGCCCGAAGATCGCGCTCTCCTCTTTTCCGGCGAGACTCTCGGGTGCCCCCCCGACGAACGCCTCTGCCGCACGGTTGAAAAAGACGTACTTCCCGCCCGCGATCTCCCTGACGAAGACCATGTCCGGGATGTTCTGGACGATGCAGTGGAGAAACGATTTCCAGCCCCGCACCCGGCGCTCAGCCTGGTGCCGTTCGGTGACGTCCCTCGAGACCATGCGATAGCCCCCGAAATCCCCGATCTCGTCGAAGTCCGGGGTCCCGCTCGCTTCAAAAACGAGGCTCTTCCCGCTCCGGTGAAGCAGGGGGATGTGGAGGAGGGAGAATGGCCGGTCAAGGAGTCCGGCGAGGCGTTCCGCGACCCGCTCCTGTTCGGGCGCCGGGACGAAATCGAGGAGAGAACGCCCGACCATCTCGTCAGGGGCGTAGCCCAGAAGATCGAAACTCTTCGGGCTCACATAGGAGAAGGTCCAGTCGTCGCCGACATTCCAGATGATGTCGTTGATGTCCTCGACGAGCGCCCTGAACTTTGCCTCCTCTGTGCGCAGCGCCTCCTCTGCGAGTTTCTGACTGGTGATGTCCTCGAGGATGATGGTGATCCCGGGGCTGCCGTCGTTGAAGGCGGTGGGCAGGATCTTCATTCTGAAGTAGAGTTCGCCCCCGGTCCTGAGGAACCTCACCTCCTCGACCACGTCGTCGCCCCCGAGGGCGTCCTCGATCCGCGCCCTGATCAGGGGGTGATCGAAAGCCGAGAGGCGCGATTCCCCGATCGGTTTTCCGATGACGTCGTCCCGTCCGGCGCGGACGATCTCGAGGATGCGGTCGTTTGCCTGGACGATGGTGAGGGTGCGGTCCAGGATCGCCACGCCGTCTGAGGAGAAGTTGATCATGGCCGAGAGGGGCACCCGCTGCGAGGGGTAGAAGACCTTTGCCTTGCCGTAGGTCCGCATCTCCACCTCGCCGGAGATGAGGAGCATGTCGAGGTAGCGCGAGGCCGTATTCCTGTTGATCGCGAGGTCTCTGGAGAGATCGGTGACCGACATCCCGCGGGGATTCGCCTTTAATCGGGCGAGAATTTTAGTGATCTCCTCAGGATAGGGCCTCATATCAGATCAGAGTGATACTGGCCAGTACTTATCGGTTTCGGACATGGCAGGCATCATGCCCCGCATTGATGATAGCGTCAATGCCATGCAATACATGATATATTTATATATTTGAACATTCAACATATGATCGCCGACGTCCCATCCGAAGTGGGGAAATCTCGGACGGGGCGCAATCGACAGGAACACCAGCAGGCACCCGCAGATCACCTAACTCAAGCGGCACACACCAGCACGCGTGGGTGCCTGGATATTTCACCTCTCAAAAGGCGTCAACATTCATTCTTCCGGCGGGAGGCCGGCATCCTCCCATCCTGTGCACATTCACGTACACCTCACTCAGAAGAGGTTCCGGGGGCGCGGGGCACATGCCCCCTGGAAAGGTTTCACCCTTTGTACATTTTTTTTGTTCTTTGCTCTTTCACGCGGGGAACGCCCTGCCCGATCCCATCCCGCAGGTCCGCCCCTGATGGCGACCGGTCGTCCGGGATAACCCTGATGAGCCCGGGGAGGCCGGGCGAAGGCGTCGCGGCCGCCCACGCACGGGAATGAAGAGCCCTTTTTCCTTCCTGTATGGCGACCGGATCAACAGGAGTATCACGCCGCAGGTATCATCTTCTTAGCCGGGAGAGGTACGACGAGATGGATACAACCGTTGCACTGAATTTTTTCTGGGAATCATTCTGGATCGACCGGTGGATGCGCCGCGACGCCGCCCCCCGGGACGCCGCCCTCCTGCATCTCTTTCTGATACGAAGGGCGAGGGACCCCGGTTTTGCGGCCTATTCCGCAGCCGCAGGTTTTTCTGACGACCGGGCGAAGGATGCGGTCAGGACGGCGCTTGCCGGCGCCCTTGCCGAAGACTGTGCTGATCTTTTCGGCGCCGGGAGGGACGCATATCTCTGGCGGCGGTACCTCGGCCTCCTGGATGCGGGCGATCTCCGTGGAGCGCGGCTCGTTGAGACGATGCTGTGCACGCCGGCGGAAGACGGCTATCTTGCCCCGCCGATCGCCGCCGGCGAGGGGCCGTCACGCTCGTCCTGGGAGCGGATGGAGAAGAGGGTGGTGATGTCGGAGATCCGGTATCCCGACCTCTACTTTGAGGCGCCCTATCTCAGGGACCTTTCGGGTGCGCAGATCAGCCCGGCCGACCTCGAGATCACCTCCTTCGCCGTCGAGAGCCTCAAAAACCTCCTCGGCGGAGCGATCCCGCCCGGAGACGCCGGAACCTTCGAGCGTTTCATCAACGATGCAGGAATGATCATCGCCTTCTCCTGGTTCGCCGAAAAAACGTACGACGAACAGACGGCGATCCTGAATGCGGTCTATCCGTTCAGCCTCGACGAGGAGACGCTGGACCGGTTCGTGGCGATCTTCGACGACTACGAGACCCTCCTCGAGGAGGCGGCCGGGCTTGTAAAACGCGGGTTTATCGAGGAGGCAAAGACCGTCTATGCCTATACGATCCTGCACGCGGGCGAGGCGGCCCTCCACCACGCCTGCTATGAGAACCTCGCCGTCCTCTTCAGGGAGGAGGGTGACTACGCCCGTGCCGGCGACTGCGCCGAACGCGCCCTCGCGATCAGAAAGGCCATGCCGGGCGCCGATCCCTACCTCGTCGCCCTCGGGGAGAAGAGCCTCTCGGAAGCGCTTTATTTGCAGGGCAAATCCGGTCGTGCGGCCGACCTGGTCGCCTCGGCGGTGGCGGCGGCCGACCGCCTCTCCCCCGAGAAGGCCAGGTCGCTCTTCTGGGCGATCGCCTCTTCGTTTCGGAGGACCGGGAGGTTTGAGGAGGAATACGCCCTGCTCACCCGCATCCTCGAAGGAGAGGGTGAAGGGGAGGCGATGGACGCTGCAATGGCGCGCCTCTTCTCGATGGACCAGTACGCCAGGGCCGACGGCTCCTTCGATATGGCCGGGCTTGCCGCCGTCGAGGAGCGGCGGCGCTACCTGGACTTTTTCGGCAAGGGTGCGGCCCTGCTCCAGGCCTTCCAGTTCGACCGCGCCATCGCCTGCTTCGGGGACGCCCTCGCGATCAGCCGTGACCTCGATCTCCTCAGGAACATCGCCATCGCCCACCGGCTGTACGGCTCGGCCGATGCGGCCAGGGAGTACTTCGGCATGGTGCGTGCCGAACGGCCCGCGGATGTCTTCTCCCTCATCCACCTCGGCCTGCTCGCCGGCGGGGAGGAGGGCGCCCGGCTGATCGGGCGGGGCATCGCCGCCGCCCTCGAGGGGCGGATGGACCTCGCCCTCGTCCTCTACCCGATTGTCCGCGACGCCGTTGCCGACGGCGCGGTCCTCGATGCGATCGACCGTTCAGGCGATCTCCCGGCGCAGGGCGGGGGCCGGGCGCTCTACTATCTCGGGGCCGGGACGATCCTCGCCGATCTCGGCTTTTCCGGGGAGGCCGAAACCTGTTACCGCCGGGCCCTCAAGGCGACCCCGCCGTCCCCGGTGCGGGCGCGGGTGCTCAGGAATATGGGTGTGCTCGCCGCCGACGCCGGCAGTCCAGAACGCGGCGCCTCCCTGCCTCGACGGGGTCGTCAGGTACGTCGCCTGCTACCCGGCGGTGTGGCACGGCGTGGACGGGGTGCAGGAGGTCCTCAGGGATCCCGTCGGTGCGGCGGCGGCGGCGCGGGAAGCGGTGCGCCTCGCCCCGGCAGAGCCTGAATACGGGCGCGAGCGCGACCTGCGGGCGGCAGAAGAGGAGACCGCGCCCCCCGGGGTCGACGACCCGGTCGCCGCCGAACTCATCGCCGCAGGCGAGCGCCTGATCGAGCGGGAGGCGTGTGCGAAGCGTGCGCTCTTTGCCTATAGCGAGGCATTGCAGAGGGTCAGAGGCCGGGAAGAGATCGCTCTTACCGGGGGCTCCTATGCGGTGGCGCTCTCAGAGCGTGCCAGGATCTTCTCCCTGTTTTGAGGAGAGGGCGGCGGCGACCGCCCCCGGCAGGTCGGCAGGACGCGCAACCACGGTCGAGGAGGCTTCGAGCATCAGGTTGACCGCCTCCGCCTCCCCGACCCGGCGGAAATCGGTCCGCAGGGCGACGACCGGGATGCCGCGGGCGTACGCGTACCCCATCTCCCACGCCGTCCCCGAATCGGCGTCGGCCCCGTCGATGACGGCGACGACGATATCGACCCCCTTCAGGTCTTCGAGATTGTGCTCGAAGATCGCCCGCCCGTCCCCGGCGCTGCGTGCGGCGTCGTTGTCCCCGACCTCCTGCGGGAGATAGACCTCGTAGAGCGCCGCCTCCAGCAGATCGCGCACCTCCCGGTTGAAGGCGCGTTCGGCCCGGGAGAAGAGCGGGGCGGCGAGGTACACCCGGTACCGGGCGAACTCGCAGACGTCGACCGCCCTGATCTCCGGGAACCGGGCGAGAAAAGCCCCCCGCCCAGGCACCCGCTCGTCCAGCCATGTGCGGTTCACCCCGCAGGCCGGCGAGGAATCGACGCCGATGATGCAGAGCGGCGGGCCGCGCTCGTGGATCATCGCCCTCACCTCTTTTTCCATCCGGTCGAGGAGGGCGCGGAAGGCCGGGGTGTCCAGGCGCTCGACAAAGGTCGCGGGCGGGCGCGGCCGGCCGAGATAGGCGGTCTCAGGGCAGGGGAGGGGGACGACTTCGATCGAGAAGCGCCGGCACCGCTCCAGGGCCCGCTCGAACGCCGCACGGTCGGACGGTTTTGTGATCCCCTCGGCCCGCAGGGAGGGGTCGAGGATGCAGGGGGAGACCAGGACATACATTCAATAGGTGTCTGTGTCAAACCGGCATAGATGATACGCCTCTTCGCCTTCAGGGACAACTCCTGCGATCCCAGGAAGTGCACGGTGAAGCGGATGGAGAAATGGGGGCAGGTGAAAGTCGTCGACACCCTCACCCGGATCCCGCGCTCGTCGCTCATCCTGGACCCGACGGCCGAGCGCGCCCTCTCCCCGGCCGACCGGGGCGTGCCCTCGATCACCGCCCTGGACTGCTCCTGGGAGGTGCTCGACTCGGTGACGGTGCGGCGCTGGCCGACCCGCCGCGCCCTCCCCTACCTCGTCGCCGCCAACCCGGTGAACTTCGGCCGCCCCCTCCGCCTCACCTCGGTGGAGGCCTTTGCGGCGGCGCTCGTGATCCTGGGCGAGGACGAGCAGGCTCGGGAGGTCCTCTCGAAGTTCAACTGGGGGATGCACTTCCTGGAGTTGAACGCCGACCCCCTCGCCGAGTACGCGGCGGCGAAGGACTCCACCGAGGTCGTGGCGATCCAGGCGCTGTATATGGGGGAGTGAGGGCCGATCACTCCCCCCCGCCGAGGCCGGGAAACGGCGTGCCGGCGGCGGCGAGCATCTTCGGGTAGTAATGGGTGACGTACTCCTTGACCATCCTCCGTGCGCAGAACCGCGGGGCATTGCTCTTGATCGACTCCTTCATCGCCCGCACCCACCCGTGCGGCACCCCGTGCATGTCGGTGTCGTAATAGAGCGGGACGACCTCTTTTTCGAGGAGTTCGTAGATCGCGTTCGCATCTGCCGCCGTCCGGTCGCCGACGGTGTACTCGCCGCCGAAGGCCCAGCCGTTTCTGCCGTTGTAGCCCTCGATCCACCAGCCGTCCAGGATGGAGAGGTTGAGCACGCCGTTGATCGCCGCCTTCATCCCCGAGGTGCCGCTCGCCTCCATCGGGGGCAGGGGGTTGTTGAGCCAGAGATCGACGCCGTGGACGAGGTACTGGGCGACCTGCTCGCCGTAGTCCTCAACGAAGGCGATCTTCCCGCCGAAATCCGGCGACCGGGCAAAGGCGTAGATCCGCTGGAGGACCTGCTGCCCCTCGACGTCTGCCGGGTGCGCCTTGCCTGCAAAGACGATCTGCACCGGTCGCCAGCGGTTGTTGACGATCCTCTTCAGCCGTTCGAGATCGTAAAAAATGAGGTCTGCCCGTTTGTAGGTCGAAAAGCGCCGTGCGAACCCGATGGTGAGCATGGTCGGGTTCAGGAGCACCCCCTCTGCGACGATGTTCTCGGGCATTTCCCTGTGTTCGGCCCACTTGCGCCGTTTTCTCTCCCTGATCCTGTTGATCAGTTTTGCCTTCAGCCAGATGTGGAGGTCCCAGAGTTCTTCGTCCGGGATCTCGTCGACGAGATCCCAGATCACCGGGCAGTCGTGCTCCATCTGCCAGCAGGGACAGACGGCCCCGATGTAGCGATCGAGGAGGAGTTCCATCCTGGAGTTGAGCCAGGTCGGGAGGTGGACGCCGTTGGTGATCGCATCGATCGGCACCCGCTCCGGGGGGAGTCCGGGCCAGATCCCCTGCCACATCGCCCTTGTCACCTCGCCGTGGCGCTGTGAGACGGCGTTGTGATGGGCCGACATCCGCATCGCAAAGACGGTCATGTTGAAATTGCCGCCCTGATCGCCGGGAGCGGCTCCGAGGGCGAGGAACCGCTCCCTCTCGATGCCGAGACAGCGGTAGTAGGTGCTGAAGTAGCGGTCGATCATCTCTGCCGGAAAGATGTCGGTGCCGGCCGGGACCGGGGTGTGGGTGGTGAAGACCGTGGTCCCCCGCACCTGCGCGAGGGCGTCCTCAAAGGACTGCCCCTCTCCGACCCGTTCCCTGACCCGTTCGACCAGCGCGAAGGCTGGATGGCCCTCGTTGATGTGCACACCCGCATAGTGGACGCCGAGGTACGAGAGCACCTTTCTGCCCCCGATCCCGAGGACGATCTCCTGGAGGAGGCGCTGCTCCTTATTCCCTGAATAGAGGCGGTGGGAGATGGAACGGTGTTCGGGGGCGTTCTCCGGGATGTCGGTGTCGAGGAGGTAGAGGGGGATGCGGCCGACCTGCACCTTCCAGACGGCGACGCTGATGGGCAGGTTGATGTGGGGGACGGCCAGGACGATCTGTTTGCCCGAGGGGTCGAGGACGCGGGTGATCGGGGCGGCGTCGCGGTTGAGGTGCTCCTCGATGTTCATCTGCGAACCGTCAGGGCCGATGTGCTGGTGGAGGTAGCCTGAGGAGTACATGAACCCGACGGCGACGAGGGGGACGCCCAGGTCGGAGCACTCCTTGAGATGGTCGCCGGCGAGAAACCCGAGCCCGCCGGCGTAGAACGGCAGAGAGTGGTGGAGGCCGTATTCTGCCGAAAAATATGCGACGGTGAACGGGCGGGAGGAGGCATATTCCTCGGTAAACCAGGAGTTTTTTCTGGCCATGTACTCCTGGTAGCGCTCCATGATGATGTCGTAGCGGCGGAGGTACTCCCTGTTCTGCGCCGCCCGTCTGAGGTAGTCCTCAGGGATCTCC